>REDZ01000030.1 GCA_007695345.1 Paracoccaceae bacterium
CAGGGCGCGCAGCGAGGGTCGGGTGGGCGGGCCATCCCGCAGCAGGCTGGCGGATCGGGCCATTGCGGTCAGAACACGGCATGCGCCCCCAGATCATGCCGCTCTTCCCCCCGGATCAGCCGTGCATAATGATCGCGCAGGGTGTCGCTGCCGAATTCAGGCGTCGCGTCTGCATCATAGCGGCGCTTGTCAGCATCCCAGTGCAACATCGATTCCGTCGCGTAGTAGCGCCCGGTCCGGGCAAATTCCGCCCGCTCGGCCATGCGCGGCGACAGACGCCCCAGACCGGACAGGCCCGCGATGATCGCATCCATCAGCGCCACGGGCACCTGCCGGATGCGCGCGGGCCTGTCCAGCAGTTCGAACAGCATCGCCGCCTGATCGCGCGGGGTCAGCGCGGGGCCCGGCCCGCCGATGGGCAGGATGCGCCCCATGCGCGACGGCGCCCCGATGCAGCCCGCCAGATAGCGGGCCAGATCACGGTCGCTGATGGGCTTGCAGGCCGTCAGCCGCCCGTCTCCAAAGACCAGAAACGGCTTGCCCGCCTGCACCCGCGCGACCTGCCCCGAGAGGGATTTGAAAAACGCAGTCGGGCGCACGATGCTCCAGTTTATCGGGGCAGCCTGCAACTCTGCCTCGAATGCCAGCTTGGCATGCTGGAACTCCAGCAGGGGCTTTTGCACGCAGATGGCCGAGAGCAGGATGAACTGTCCCACCCCGGCGGCCAGTGCCGCCCGCAAGGCCTCCGATTGCGCCGCATGATCCACCGCCCAGGCATCGCGTGCGCTGCCGCTGCGCGACGCCATGCAGGAGATCAGCGCCGTCACCGGGCCAAGCGCGCCAAGCACGGCCGGATCGCCACTATCCGCAACAGTGCAGACAGCCCCCTCGGGCACTGTTCCCGGTGGCACGCCACGGCGCGTCAGGCAGGTGACGCGATACCCCTGGGCCAGCAATTCCGCGCAGGTCGCGCGCCCGATGCTGCCGGTGGCGCCCAGCAGAACCACATGGCCGCGCTCATCCGGCATCGATGCGCCCGTACTGGCCCGCGAAAAAGCTCAGCCCCGCGCCCGTGCGCGCCTGCACGCGCAGCACTTCGCCCACCACGATGGCATGATCGCCGCCAGGATGGACAGCATGGCGCGCGCATTCGAACCGCGCGAGGCATCCGGGCAGCAGCGGCACACCGCCCACCCCCTCGTCCACGCCATCCAGCGCGAAATCCAGCCCGTCACGCACGAAATGTCGCGCCAGCCAGAGCTGATCCTCGGCCAGCACATGGATCGCGAAATGAGTGGCCTGCGCAAAGGCATCAAACCGGCGCGAAAACCGCGCGGGCGCCCACATCACCAGCGCCGGATCGAGCGAGAGTGCGGCGAAGCTGTTGGCGGTAATCCCCAGCGGCCCCTTGTCGCTGCGCGTGGTGATCACTGTCACACCCGTTGCAAAATGGCCCAGAGCGTCGCGAAACGCGCGCTGATGGGTCGTGTCGGGGGTGAAAACCTGCTCGCTCATCGGGGATCCGTCCATCATGGCTGCCCTGTGTCATTGCCGTTGCGGGGGCAGATAAGTCACTGCGCGGCAAGGACTAGCCCTTGCTGTCATCCTTGCTTGGGAAAACCGCATCCTGCAGCCGGGCGACCTGTGCGGCCAGGCGCGGCAGGCGGCGCAGAACCTTGCGGATCTCGAGCTGCGTTTCCAGCTTCGTGGCCGGATCGCCCAGCACCGTGCGCCCTGCAGGCACATTGGTATAGACGCGGCTCGCGCCACCCACGATCACGTCATCGCCCACGAAGATATTGTCATTCACCGCGACCTTGCCCGCCAGCAGCACCCGGTTTCCGATCCGGGCAGAGCCTGCAACCCCCGCCATGCCGCACATCATGCAATCCTCGCCCATCTGGACATTATGCCCGATCTGGCAGACCGAATCGATCTTGGTGCCCGACCCGATCACCGTGTCGCGGATGGTGCCCCGGTCGATCGAGGAATTGGCACCCAGTTCCACATCATCGCCCACACGCACGGCGCCCAGCGACTGGATGCGGTGCCATTTCTGGGCGCGCAACTGCCGCTCGCCCGAGAGGGTGGCGCGCACATCCTCTGCCCCCGAAGGCTCTGGCGTCACGAAACTGAATCCGCAGCCCCCCAGCACCGAATTCGGCTGGCCGATATAGCGATCCCCGATCACACAGCGCGCGCCGACCCGCGCGCCTGCATGAAGGATGACATCCGCGCCGATCACGACGTCCTCGCCCACGGTGACATTGGGCGCGATCCGCGCGCCAACACCGATCCGGCTGCGCGGGCCGATGCTGGTAAAGGGGCCGATCCGCGCCCCGGCGCCGATCTCGGCCGTCGGGTCAATATGGGCAAGCGGGTGGATGCCGCCCCCAAAGTCATATCCGGGATCGAGCACCTCGCTCAGACCGGCCATGGCCCAGCGGGGGCGCGGGGCAAAGATCGCGGCCTGCAGCCCCAGCGCCTGCCAGTCCGCGCCGGGCCACAGGATCGCGGCGCGCGCCTGCCCCTGCGCCAGCCCTTCGGCATATTTCGGGTCCATCGCCATGGCCAGCGCGTCCGGCCCGGCGGCAGCCGGCTCCGCGGCACAGGTGATGCGCAAGGCCCCGTCGCCGGCGAAATCCAGCCCGAGGCTGGTCGCCAACTCGGCAATCGAATGCGCCATGATGGCTGCTCCTGCATCGCTGCTCTCTGGCATTTGTGTAGCGAAACGCGGCTCTGGGGGCCAGCCCCCCAAAACGCGGGCGTGGTCCCATCCGGGGCGGGCGCTGACGGGCCGGGCAATCGGGCAGAGATTTCGGTGGCCAGATGCTGGCGCATCTGGTTCGGCCCGGAGGATGTGTTTCGGAACCGGGCATGGGGGGCCGCGCGATGCACAGGATCGACGCGGGACATCGCTGCAGACCGGCTTGTGGCCAGATCAGCCCAACCGCGCCAGATAAAGGCGAGGCTTTATCCGGGGCCTGCCGGATTATCGGCCGGACAAGGACACGCGTTCACCCGCAGGTTCCGAGCCCGGATTCTGACGCATCCAGTTCGGCACTGTGTCAGGGCACAGCCAGAACAGGTCCTCGTAACCGGGCGCACAACGTCCCGTGACTGCGATAGGCCGTCACGGGCGCTATGGGTCTGGGCGGTATGGCGAGACGCGCCAGATATCGGGATGTTTTTATGTTCCAGCGTTTCATGCGTTGCATGCGTTCCCCTTCGCCAAGAGGTCGCAGCGGCCCGGGGACCCGGCGACCGGCGCGGCACGGTGGCCGGACGCTGCGCGCAGGCATCCTGCATATCGAGAGGTGGTAGAAGATGGCCGCGCCAGAAATCCGGGCACGGCACGTTGCGCAGGTGGATGACAGGCGCGGCGCATCGGGGCATGGTGGCCGTATGATCCGTTCACCTCTGCTCCGCGCGCCGCTCTATCTTGTCCAGGCGCTGACAACCATCGCCCGGACCGAGCGGCTGCCGGAAGCGGACGGGCCGCGCGCGGGAGTGATCGGGCACGGCCCGGAGCTGCGGCTGCTGATCCTGGGGGATTCCTCGGCGGCGGGCGTCGGCGTGCAGGATCAGGGCGATGCGCTGGCAGGCCAGATGCTGGCGCATCTGGCCCCGCATCACCGCGTCGGATGGGAGTTGCGCGCGCGATCTGGCGTGACCACGCGCGCAGCGCGGGGGCTGCTGGCCGGGGCGGGCGACTGTGATGTGGCGGTACTGGCGCTGGGGGTCAATGATGTGCTGCGCCAGACATCGGAGGCGCGATTTGCCCGCGCCTACGCGTCTGTGCTGGACGATCTGCGCGCGCGCCACGGGGCGCAGGTAATTCTCGCCTCTGCCGTGCCGCCGCTGGGCCGGTTCCCGGCCTTTCCCGAACCCTGGCGCAGCCATCTGGGCGCGCGCGCAGACCGGCTCGATACGCGTCTGCGCGCGCTGTGCGCGGCGCAGGGCGTGCAGCATGTGCCCTTTGATCTGGCGCTGGAGCCCGCGATGCTGGCGCGCGACGGGTTTCACCCCGGCGCCCCGGTCTATGCCGAATGGGGCGCGCGCATGGCGGGCCTTGCCCTGCGCGCGCTTTCCTGACAGGGGTGCTTTTGAAAGGACGCTGCCGATGCCAAAGACACCGAGCAAGGATTCCGAGAACCGGCCAGATCCGCAGGTCTATACCCTGCTGGTGGAACTGGGCCGCAGCCCCGAGGATGACCTGCCCGACGGCGCAACCGGCGCGGGTCTGCTGATCTATGCCAGCGGCGTGGATGAGGCAGAGGCCGTGCGCGAAACCGTCGGCGTGCTGAAAACCGCCGGTTTGCACCCGCTGGATGTGACAAGCTACGGCACGCTGGAAGAGCGGCTGAAGGCGGGCGACACGGTCCCCGATGAAGAGCGCGAACTGATGACGCGCGCGCAACGCGAGAATGCCGTGATCGTCGCTCAGCAAACATGGTTCACGGGCGAGGCCGAAGATGACTGAACCACTCTGCCCGGTCGCCCTGACGGCGGCGTTGATCCGCTGCCCCTCGGTCACGCCCACGGAAGGGGGCGCGCTGCGCCTGCTCGAAGAGGTGCTGACAGAGGCCGGCTTTGCCTGCACGCGCATTGACCGCGGCGAGACGCCAAATCTGTTTGCACGCTGGGGGCCGCGCGGGCATCCGCGCAGCTTCGGGTTCAACGGGCATACGGATGTCGTGCCGCCGGGCAACCCCGATGACTGGACACAGGACCCGTTTGGCGGGCAGGTCGAGGGCGGGCGTATCTGGGGGCGCGGGGCCTGCGACATGAAATCAGGCGTTGCGGCCTTTGTCGCGGCGGCGGTGGATTTCGTGCGCGACACGCCGCCCGACGGGGCCGTGATCCTGACCATCACCGGCGATGAGGAAGGGCCGGGCCGCGACGGCACCATCGCGATCCTGGACTGGATGGAGGCGCAGGGCGAGGCGATGTCCGCCTGTATCGTGGGCGAGCCAACCTGCCCCGAGCACATGGGCGAGATGATCAAGATCGGGCGGCGCGGATCGATGACCGCCACGATCACGGCGCGCGGGCGGCAGGGGCACACGGCCTATCCGCACAAGGCGCTGAACCCGCTGCCCGCGCTTGTGGGGCTGCTGGACCGGCTGGCGCGGCATGAACTGGACCAGGGGACGGAACATTTCGACCCCTCGACCCTGGCGCTGACCAGCGTGGATACCGGCAACCCGGCCTCGAATGTGGTTCCGGCGCAGGCGCGCGCGGTGCTGAATATCCGCTTCAACGACCTGCATTCGGGCGCGGCCCTGCGCGACTGGCTTCAGGCGCAGGCATCAGAGCACGAAGCCGCCACCGGGGTCGCGCTGGACGTGGCCGTCCATATCTCGGGTGAACCGTTCCTGACGCCGCCAGGGCCGCTGTCCGATCTGGTCGCGCGCGCGGTCGAGGCCGAATGTGGCCGGGCGCCTGTGCTTTCGACCTCGGGGGGCACATCGGATGCGCGCTTTGTCAAGGATCACTGCCCGGTGGTCGAGTTCGGTCTGGTCGGAACATCCATGCATCAGGTCGATGAATATGCCGAGACAGATCAGATCCATACGCTCAAACGCGTCTATGCCCGCGTGCTGCAGGAGTATTTCGCATGAAGGCCAAGATCGCGCTGACCGATGACCTGCAGACCTGTCTGGCGCTGCGACGTGTGGTGTTCATCGAGGAGCAGAAAGTGCCCGAGGCCGAAGAGGTCGATGGCCGCGATGACGACGCGCTGCATCTGCTGGCGCAGATCGATGGCGTGCCCGTGGGCTGTGCGCGCCTGCTGTTGTCGGGCGAGACCGGCAAGATCGGGCGGGTCTGCGTGCTGGGCAATCTGCGCGGACAGGGGATTGGCGCGGCGCTGATCCGCACGGCGCTGGAGGTGCTGCGCGACCGCCCCGGCATCACGCAGGCGCGTCTGGGGGCGCAGATCCACGCCATCGGGTTCTATGAGGCGCTTGGCTTTGCCGCCGAGGGGCCCGAATATCTGGATGCAGGCATCCGCCATCGCGACATGATCCGCGACGTCTAGCACAGGGGCATTCGATGCTGTCCTATCAGCATGGGTATCATGCGGGCAATCTGGCCGATATGCACAAGCACGCGCTTCTGGCATGGGTGCTGGATTACATGGCCGCCAAGGACAAACCGCTCAGCTATATCGAGACGCATGCGGGTCGCGCCCTCTACCGGCTGGACACCGAAGAGGCGCGCAAGACCGGCGAGGCCGCCGCCGGGATCGGGCGGCTGGAACAGGCCTTTGCGCCCACGCATCCGTATCGGCGCGCGATCGACATGGCGCGCGCGGCACATGGCATCGCGGCCTATCCCGGATCACCCCTGATCGCCGCGCATCTGCTGCGCCAGAGCGACCGGATGACCCTGGCCGAGTTGCACCCACGCGAATTTGCCGCCCTGCAGGCACTGATGGGCGCGCGGGCGCGCGTGGAACGACGCGACGGGCTGGAACTGGCGCTGTCCATCTGCCCGCCGATGCCCCGGCGGGGCGTGATGATGATCGACCCGTCCTATGAGGTCAAAACCGATTACACCACGCTGCCCGACACGATCAGTGCGCTGCACCGCAAATGGAATGTGGGCGTGATCCTGCTGTGGTATCCGGTGCTGCAAAGCGGCGTGCAGGCCGCGATGGTCGAGCGGATCGCCACATCGCTGCGCGATGCGCACGTGTTCGAGGCGCGCTTTGCCCCCATCCGCGAAGGGCACCGGATGATCGGCTCGGGGCTGGTGGTGCTGAACGCGCCCTGGGGGATGGAGGACGAGGCCCATCGCGTGGCAGAGCTTGTCGCGGGATGACAGCGCGAAATCGGGAGGCGCAGCAAAGCGCAGGCCATCGCCGCGCACGCGTTGAACCCACTTCAAAACACGGGGTAGCGCATTGATCGGTTTTCTGATCTGCTCACGTGCAATCAACCATTCGAAACGGAGTATCACCATGCGCGCCCTTGCCCTGACCCTGCCAGCCGCAATCCTGCTGAGCGCCTGTATCGAATCGGATATGACCATCGAGGTTCTGGGCGAGGATGAAGCCCGCGTGACCGGCTACATACAGATGGAGCGGCAGATGTATGACATGTCCGGCGGCGATGACAGTTTCTGCGCCGAGGAAGATGGTGGCACGCTGTCGCTGACCGAAACCCATGTGCGCTGCGAGTTCGACGAAACCGGGACATTCGACGAGATCTTTGACGCCGAGGCCGATGACGATGCGCCCGTCACCATGGATGGGGCCCTGGTCAACCTGGGCGACGGGCGCGTGCAGGCGACATTTCCCTTCGCCGGCATGACCGGCGAGATGGACGAGATGATGGATGACCCCAACATGATGGCGATGATGCGCCAGATGATGGCGGGCATGTCGATCAGCCTGACTGTGCAGGGCCGCGAGATCGAAAGCTCGACCGGCACGATTTCGGAAGATGGCACGCGCGCAAGCATCACGCTCGGAGTGGATGACCTGCTGGCCGATCCGGGTGATCGGCCCGAAGATTTCGAAACTGTGGTCCGCTACTGACCCACGCTCGCACGCCGCTGAAGCGGCGTGCCAACCCCCGCCCGCCCCTGCACGCCGCTTCAGCGGCGCGCTGGCGTGGTGGGCGTCATGACGGGTTGTTGGCGCGCAGATAGCCGATCAGGGCCCGCGTTGACGGGTCTTTTGCGCTGGCATCTGCCCCTTCGACCAGCGGCCCCAGCGCAGTGGCCAGTTCCTTGCCCAGTTCCACCCCCCATTGATCGAAGGAATTGAGCCCCAGCACCACCCCTTCGACGAACACCCGATGTTCGTAAAGCGCGATGATCTGGCCCAGCGTGAAGGGGGTGAGTTGCGGATAGATCAGCGTTGTCGAGGGGCGGTTGCCCGGAAACACCCGATGGCGCGCCTGACGCTCCAGCTCACGCCCCTCCAGCCCTTTCGCCGCCATCAGCGCGCGCGCCTCCTCGAGCGAGCGTCCACGCATCAGCGCCTCGGATTGCGCCAGGCAATTGGCGGCGAGCAGGCGGTGCTGATGCGCCAGTTCCGGCTCATGCCCGCGCGCGGCCAGCAGGAATTCGCACGGGATCACCCGCGTGCCCTGATGGATGAGCTGATAGAATGCATGCTGCCCGTTGGTGCCGGGCTCACCCCAGACCACAGGGCCGGAATGGCGGTCCAGATCGCGCCCGTCCACATCCACCCGCTTGCCGTTCGATTCCATTTCCAGCTGTTGCAGATAGGCCGGCAGCCTGGCGAGACGCTGGTCATAGGGCAGCACCGCGCGGGTCGCATGCCCGCAGATCTGATTGTGCCACACGCCCACCATCGCCAGCAGGACCGGCATGTTCTGCGCCAGCGGGGCGTCGAGGAAATGCGTGTCCATCGCGCGCCCGCCTGCCAGCAAGGCATCGAAATCCTGCGCGCCCACGGCCATCATCAGCCCCAGCCCGATCGGCCCCCAGAGCGAGTAGCGCCCGCCCACCCAATCGGCAAAGCCGAACACCCGCTCGGGCGCGATCCCGAAAGCCGCCGTCCGCTCGGCCGAGGTGGAGACAGCCGCAAACTGCGCGCCCGGATCGGCCACACGCGCCGCCATCCAGTCGCGCGCTGTCTGCGCATTGGTCATCGTCTCGATCGTGGTAAAGGTCTTGGAGGCCACGATGACCAGCGTCGTCTCCGGGTCCAGCCCGCGCAGCACATCGGCGATATGCGCGCCATCGACATTGCTGACATAATGCAGGCGCGGCCCGTCATGAAAGGGCGCCAGCGCCAGGGTCGCCATGGCTGGCCCCAGATCAGACCCGCCGATGCCGATATTGATCACATCCGTGATCGCGCCCCCCTGCCCCGTGAACCGGCCCGCGCGGACATCCTCGGCAAAGGCATAGGCGCGGGCGCGCACCTCGCGCAGCTCCGGCATGACATTCCGGCCATCCATCTCGATGACGGCATCATCACTCGCGCGCTGTGCGACATGCAGCACTGCGCGCCCCTCGGTCGCATTGATCTTCCTGCCGCCAAACATCGCCGCGCGCGCCTGCGCCACCCCGGCCTCTTCCGCCAGCCCCACCAGCAGCGCGCGCCCCTCGGCATCGATATTGGTCTTGGAATAATCCAGCACCATCTCGCCACAGGTGACCGAAAAATCCCTTGCCCGCTCCGGGTCGGCAAACAGATCCAGCATATGCCGCCCTTCGGATTTGCGCTGATGCCGTGCCAGATCACCCCAGATATTCATGGCGCATTCCCTTATGCTTCATCTTGCCCAAAATACTCAAACCGACGGCAGCGCCCCGGCGCGTCACTCGGACCAGTGCACCATCGCCTGATCCAGCACACAGGCGATCGGCGCCTCGCGCGCGCGCAGTTTCGCGGCGCGCTCGATCGCGGCACGCTTCTCGGGGCCGGTGATCAGCACATGGACGCGCAGCGCATCCTGCAGCACAGGCGCGCTGAGGGTGATGCGCGGCTCGCCCGCGGCTTCGGCGCGCATGGCCAGCAAGGGGGGCGCGTCGGGTGCCAGCGCCGCGTCCAACTGGTCCGCGCCCGGAAACAGCGAGGCCGTGTGCATATCCGCGCCCATCCCCAGCAGAAGCACCGAAATCGGCAGATGCGGGCGCAGCCCCTCGGTCAGCGCGTCAAGCGCATCCTCGGGCGTGGGGGCATCCGCATATAGCGGCACCAAGGTCGCCGCAGACGCGCGCCCCACCAGCAGGCGTTCGCGCAAAAGCCGTGTGTTTGAACGCGGGTGATCCTCGGGCACCCAGCGTTCGTCATTCAGCACGACCGCCACGCGCGACCAGTCCAGATCGGCCCCGCTGAGCGTGTCGAATACCGGGCCGGGCGTGCTGCCTCCGGGCACCGAGAGGGTCGCCTGACCATGCGCACGCAATGTCTCGCCCAGTTCCGAGGCGATGCGCTGCGCCAGACGCAGCATCATCATCTCGCTATCAGCGTAGTCGTGAAAATCCATCAGCGTATCTCCCGCCAGCGGCGCCCATCGCGATGCAGAAGCATAAGCGCGCCCTCCGGCCCCGTCGAGCCCGGCTCATAAGGTTCCGGCGAATCTTCGCGCGCCTCCCAGCCGGCGATCACCGGATCGACCCAGGCCCAGGCGGCCTCGACCTCATCGCCGCGCATGAACAATGTCTGGTTGCCACGGATCACATCCATGATCAGCCGTTCATAGGCATCGGGCACATCCAGATCATTGCCGAGCGCTTCGGCGAAACTCATGTCCAGCGCGACATCCTTCAGCCGCATCCCCCCCGGCCCCGGTTCCTTGATCATCACGCGCAGATCCATCCCCTCATCAGGTTGCAGACGGATGACCAGCACATTCTCGCGCCATTGTTTGGATTCGCCGAAAATCGAATGCGGCGGTTCCTTGAACGTGATGGCAATCTCCGACACGCGCGCTTTCAGCCGCTTGCCCGTGCGCAGGTAAAACGGCGTGCCCTTCCAGCGCCAGTTCGACACATGCAGCTTCATCGCGATGAAGCTTTCAGTCACCGAGTCGGGGTTGCCGGATTGTGCAAGGTAATCATCCCCCTCCGCGCCGCGATACTGCCCGCGCACCAGATCGGTCTGGTCCAGCGGATCCAGCGCGCGGATGACCTTGAGTTTTTCATCGCGCATGGCATCGGGTTCGAAATGATGCGGCGGCTCCATCGCGATCAGGCACAGAAGCTGCATCATGTGGTTCTGCACCATATCGCGCATCGCGCCCGAATGGTCGTAATATTCGCCGCGCCCATCGACGCCCACCGTCTCGGCCACGGTAATCTGGACGTGATCGACGAATTGCGCGTTCCACAATGGTTCGAACAGGATATTGGCAAAGCGCACTGCCATCAGGTTCTGGACCGTTTCCTTGCCCAGATAATGGTCGATGCGGTAGATCTGGTCCTCGTAGAAATAGGCCGCCAGGGCCTGGTTGAGCGCGCGCGCGGTGGCCAGATCCTTGCCGAAGGGTTTTTCGACCACGATGCGCGATGACCGCCCTGCAATGCCGCGCGCATGCAGCCGCTCTGCGATATCGCCGAACAGCGCGGGCGCGACCGACAGGTAGAAGGCACGCACGACATCCTCGCGCATCAGATCGGCCAGCGCCTGCCAGCCGCCATCGCCGCGCGCATCGATCGCGACATAATCGAGCATCTGCAAGAAACTGTCGCGCTTGGCGGCGTCAATTTCCCTGGGCGGCAGGAATTCGGTCAGCGCTTCGGCCACCATCTGGCGAAAGGCGTCCTGCCCCATCTCGCTGCGGGCCGCGCCGATGATCCGCGCGCCCTCGGGGATCTGCCCCTCGCGCCAGCGACGATAGAGCCCCGGCAGGATCTTGCGACGGGACAGATCGCCCGTCGCGCCGAAAATGACCAGATCGAACTGGTCCACCGGGATGACGCGCGCAACCATGTGACCCCCTGCAATTGCCTGTTAGCGCTATCAGCTTTTAGCGGCTACGCTCTGCGCTGTCCAGTGGCGGGCAGCGCTGGGTCAGGCCTCAAGCTCGCTGTCCCAATACAGGTAATCCAGCCAGCTGTCATGCAGGTGATTGGGCGGGAACATGCGCCCGCGATTGCGCAATTGCTCGGCATCGGGCTGGCGGGGGGTGCGCTTCAGCTTCAGCCCCGACTCGCGCAGCGTCTTGGACCCTTTCTTCAGGTTGCAGGGCGCGCAGGCGGCAACCACGTTTTCCCAGCTTGTCACGCCGCCCAGCTTGCGCGGCAGCACATGGTCAAAGGTCAGATCCTGTTTCGCACCGCAATACTGGCAGGAAAATTCGTCACGCAGGAACAGATTGAAGCGGGTAAAGGCCACACGCTTGCGTGGCTTGACATATTCGCGCAGCACCACGACCGATGGCACACGGATTTCCATGCGCTGGCTGCGCACGACATGATCGTATTCCGCCAGAATATCCACCCGGTCCAGAAACGCAGCCTTGACCGCATCCTGCCATGTCCACAACGATAGCGGGTAATAGGACAGCGGCCGGTAATCCGCGTTCAGCACAAGCGCCGGATAGTGTCGCAACCCCACCGGGTCGTGCACAAATTCGGTTCTGAATTCACCATCCATGGGTGCCGCCTCCGTTCTGGCAGCCCCGTGGGCGGATGGATCACGCCCCCGCGGGGCCTTGCCGGCGCTGCGCTACAGCATCGCATGTGTCGCACTATATATTGCGAAAAGCATCTGGCAAGTCTTTCGCACGCACCAGATGTCGCAGTGCAGACGCTATGGGCAACTGGTAACAGTCAGATGACAAGGCCCTTGGGATTGCCCGAAAATGTGGCAGATGGGCGGCCCTGTCAGCCCTCGCGCTCGGCTTCGGTCTGCTCGGCCTGTTCGGCGGTCCATTCGGCGGCAGCATTCACGGCCACGACCGAACTGGAGGGCAGGATGCTGACATAGCTTTCGGTTTCGTCTGCCGGGGCAGACACACGCTTTGTCATGCGCCAGGCCGCAAAGCCCGCAATGGCCGCGAATGTGAGCCCCATCATCAGCCAGAACCCGAATGGCCCGATCACATCCATCACCGCCCCAGTGACCAGCGGCCCCAGAATCGCGCCCGATCCGAAGATGAAGATCAGCCCGGCCGCCGCAGCGGCCATCTCATCCTGTTCCAGCCAGTCATTGGCATAGGCCAGCATCAGCGCGTATAGCGGCGCGGTCACGCCACCCGACAGAAAGGCAAGCGCCAGAAGCACGCTTCCTTCGGGGCGCAAGGCCCAACCCAACAGGCTGAACACGGCCCCGCCCAGTGCCGCGCCAAGGATGACCACGCGCCGGTCCATGCGGTCAGACAGCCAGCCGATGGGGAATTGCAACACCAGCGCGCCTGTGAAAAACGCCGCAACCAGCAAGGCCACATCGCGCGCGTCCATGCCCAGTTGACTGCCAAAGACGGCGCCCATGCCCGTTTGGGCGGCATAGACCGCCCCCAGCAGGAAAATCCCCAGGGTCGAGAGCGGGACGCGGCGGTACAGGGCGCGCAATGGCAGTGGCTTCGTCACCTCGACTGCGGGGACCGGGGTCGCGGCCAGCAGAATCGGCGCAAAGGCCAGGCTGACAAGGATGGATGCGCCAATGAACAGCACTGATGTCGTCTCATCCCCCGCGCCCATGAGCGCCTGCGCGCCGATCAGCCCCAGCGTCTGCATCAGCATGTAGGTGGACAGCACCTTGCCGCGCGTTTCATTGGTGGCCGCATTGTTCAGCCAGCTTTCGGCAGTCACGTAGATGCCCGACATGCAAAAGCCGATGACAATGCGCAGCACGGTCCATGACACCGGCTCGATCAGCAGCGGAAAGGCAATCAGCGCCGCCGACATGAAGCTGCCCAGCGCCGCAAACACCCGCACATGCCCCACCTTGCGGATCAGCACGGGCGTGTAATGCGCGCCCGACAGAAACCCCACGAAATAGCCCGAGGTAACGATGGCCAGTGAGGTGGTCGAAAACCCCTCGATCCCGCCGCGCACGCCGATCAGCGTGAAGTGGATGCCATTGCCCAGCATGATCAGCAGGATACCCAGCATCAGCGGCCAGACACCCGAAAACACCTTGCCCATGATCGCGCCTTTCGCCCGAGCCTGCCTCCGCCCCGCAAAGGCTGTCGCATGGGCGATGCTGCAGCGCAGCGCGATTCGCGGCATTCGCTGGCGTTATTGCGACATGGCCGAAACGAGGGCGCGGATCAGTTGCCCATGGGCAATTTCTCGCGCAGAAAGGACAGCGCCAGCGACAGCCCGTCATGGGCAATCCCATGCGCCGTTCCCTTGGACACATGGCTGTATGTCTCGAACCCTGCCGCGACCAGCGCATCGGCGGCCTCAGGCAGGCATGTCGGGGGGACCACATCATCCTGATCGCCATGGATCAGCAACACAGGCGGTTTCGACACTGTGTCCTCGACCAGCTTTTCGGGCTGCATCAGCCGTCCTGAAAAGCCCACCACACCGGCCAGAGGGTGCGCGCGGCGCGGGGCGATGTTCAGGCTCATCATGGTGCCCTGCGAGAATCCGACCAGCGCCAGCGCTGACGCGTCCAGCCCCTCATCCGCCAATATGCCATCGACAAAGGCATCCAGATCCGCGCTGGATTGCTGCAATCCGGCCAAAGCCTGCGCATCGCTCGATCCGTCCAGCCAGGGGATCGGAAACCATTGATAGCCGAACGGGTTGGCAGTGCATTTTTCCGGGGCATCGGGGGCGAAAAACACAGTGTCGGGCAGATGTGGACCAAGCGGATCGGCCAGCCCCAGAAGGTCCGAGCCATCGGCACCATATCCATGCACGAACACCACGGCAGAACGCGGTTTGCCGCCCGAAGATGGCCCCCGGCGGTCGGATTTCAGCTTGCGTGTCATACGATCCCTTCCCTGTCGGTTTCGACGCGGTAATACGCCCATAACAGCCCCGCCGCAACGCTGCGCCAGGGTGTCCATGCGCTCGCCATGCGCCGCAGCGGCGCCTCGCGCGGGCGGTCGGGCAGGTCGAACAGGCGGCGCGCGGATTCCTGCAAGGCCAGATCGGCGGGCGCAAAGACATCCGCGCGGCCAAGGCTGAACATGGCATAGATCTCTGCTGTCCAGCGCCCGATGCCCG
>REDZ01000043.1 GCA_007695345.1 Paracoccaceae bacterium
TCGGCGATGAGGAAGACAGCCAGCTTGGCGATTTCATCGAGGACAAGAACGCGCTCCTGCCGCTGGATTCGGCCATTCAGGACAATCTGCGCGAGACGACCACACGGGTTCTGTCCTCGCTCACCCCCCGCGAAGAGCGTGTGCTGCGGATGCGCTTTGGCATCGGCATGAATACCGATCACACGCTGGAAGAGGTCGGCCAGCAATTCAGCGTGACCCGCGAACGCATCCGCCAGATCGAGGCCAAGGCGCTGCGCAAGCTCAAGCACCCCTCGCGCTCGCGCAAGCTGCGCAGCTTCCTGGATCAGTAGAGCGGCAACGCCATCGCACCAGATCGAATGCGCGCCCTGTTGGCGCGCGTTTCGCGTTCACGCCGGTGGCGCGATCCTGACGCCACCAAAGCCCCTGATCCGACATGTTTGCGCAAACGACCCGCCCTGCCCCGGCTTGGGCATTGTTTCGCCCTCAAAGCGCGATTAACCCTGCTCTGAACTCTCAAGGACAGGAGCAGCCCCATGCGTGCGACCCGTATCGTGCAGAAGATCCTCGCCAATTACGAAGGCGAAAACCCCGGCGTCAAGGCCCGGCTGTGCAGCATGCTGATGCAGGGCAAGCTGGGGGGCAGCGGCAAGATGATCATCCTGCCGGTCGATCAGGGGTTCGAACATGGCCCCGCGCGCAGCTTCGCAGCCAATCCGGCTGCCTATGATCCGCATTATCACTACCAGCTTGCCATCGATGCCGGGCTGAGCGCCTATGCCGCACCCCTGGGCATGATCGAGGCCGGCGCCGATACCTATGCAGGCCAGATCCCCACGATCCTCAAGGTCAATTCGGCCAATTCGCTGATGTCGGGCAGCGCGGGCAAGAACCAGGCGATCACGGCCTCGGTCGATGATGCGCTGCGTCTGGGCTGCGCGGCCATCGGCTTTACCATCTATCCCGGCAGCGACTGCGCGCTGGACATGTTCGAGGAAATCTCGGCCATGCGCGAAGAGGCCGCCGCCAAGGGTGTGGCGACCGTCATCTGGTCCTATCCGCGCGGCGAGGCCGTCAGCAAAGAAGGCGAGACCGCCATCGATGTCGCCGCCTATGCCGCTCAGGTTGCGGCCCTGCTGGGCGCCCATGTCATCAAGATCAAGCTCTCGACCGACCACCTCATGCTGCCAGAGGCGAAAAAGGTCTATGAAGAGCAATCCATCGACATCGCCACCCAGACGGCCCGCGTGAAACATTGTGTCGACTCCGCCTTCAACGGGCGGCGGATCATGGTGTTTTCGGGCGGGGCGAAAAAGGGCACGGATTCGGTCTATGACGATGCCCGCGCCATCCGCGACGGCGGCGGCAACGGCTCGATCATCGGGCGCAACACGTTCCAGCGCCCGCGCGCGGATGCGCTCGACATGCTGGGCAAGCTGATCGATATCTACAAGGGCAAGGCCTGACATTCCGGCCCGGCACGCGTGCCGATTACATGCGGAACAGACGGCGCGCGATCACCACCCCCGCGCCGTCACGCCCCGAACACGCCCACAGGCTTCATCTTGCCCCAAATACTCGCCGGGGTGAATGCGCGCAGCGCAGAGGGGGCGGCAGCCCCCTCGCCCGCGATCACGCGCCGCGCCGCAACCGGTCCAGCAGATCGCTCGAGGGCGACCCCGTCACGGTGATCCCGCGCGCGCGTTGATAGGCGCGGATCGCCTCTTGCGAATTGGGGCCAATCACCCCGTCCACACCCTGCGTGTCGAATCCCGCGCGGGTCAGCCGCTCCTGCAATTCCTGACGCTCGGCCAGGCGCAGGCCGAAGCGGTCGGGCTGGAAACTGCCGCGGATCGGTCCGCCCCCGCGCAGCCGGTCGGCCAGATGGCCCACTCCGATAGCGTAGAATTCGGAATTGTTGTAGCGCAGGATCACGCTGAAATTGCGATAGACCAGAAAGGCGGGGCCGCGCGCGCTGTCCGGCAGGATCAGCGAGGCCGGGCCATGCGCGGGCGGGTTGCCGCCGTCCATGTCGCGCAGCCCCAGCCCGGCCCAGTCGCCCGCCGACCGGGTTGATCCGCGCCCCGCGAGCCCGGTGTCAAACCCTTGCGGCAGGCGCACTTCCACGCCCCAGGGCTGGCCGCGCTGCCAGCCCATCCGCGCCAGATAATTGGCGGCCGAGGCCAGCGCATCGGCCGGGTCCCCGGCCCAGATGTCGCGCCGTCCGTTGCCGGTGAAATCGACCGCATAATCCTGATAGGTGGTCGGGATGAACTGCGTATGCCCCATCGCCCCGGCCCAGGACCCGCGCATATTCGCCGCACTGGTATCGCCACGCTGCAGGATGCGCAGTGCCGCCAGAAGCTGGCTTTCGAAAAACGCGCCGCGCCGCCCGTCAAAGGCCAGTGTCGCCAGCGCCGAGATCACGGGCACATCGCCGCGCTCGGCCCCGTAGCGCGATTCCAGCCCCCAGACAGCCGCAATCACCTCGGCCTCGACGCCGTAGCGATCCTCGATCGCGCGCAGCGTGCTGCCATGGCGCGACAGGGCGGCGCGCCCGCCTGCGATCCGCTCATCACTGACGGCAATGGCGTTGATATAATCTTCCAGCGTGCGGGTGAATTCTGCCTGACGGCGGTCGCGTTCGATCACATCGGGCAGGAACCCCGCCCCGTCCAGCGCCGGACCCACGACCGAGGTCGGGATGCCCGCCCCGGTCGCCCGCCCGCGAAACGCGGCTTTCCAGCGGTCGAATTCGGGGTTGGCCTCGGGGCGCATGGGTGCCGGGCGCGCGGCAGGCGCGCTCATCGGTACGCCGCCGCCCATGCAACCGGGCAGGGACAGGGCCGCAAGGCCCAGCAGGCAGGAACGTCTGGACAAAAGCATGGCACTGCTCACCTCTCCTTGGGTGTTTTGGTCACCCTAGCGGATCGGGGGCGGGGTGTTAAGCGCGTCCTGCGCGCGCAGGCAAGAAACCCGCAACAGGCGCCTGAGCCCTTGGCGGGGGCCATGATCCGCTATAGCGTGGCAGCATATGACCTGCGGAGCATGGCCCCGATGTATCGCCCCCTCGCCCTTGCGCTGATGCTTGCCCTGCCCGGCTGTGTGGGCGCAGATGTCACCACCTCGCCCCGCCCCGAGGTCCGGCCCGACGCGCCCGTGCAGCGCGCCGCGCGCGGGGACAGTTTCAGCGCATGGCTGACCGGGGCCGAAGCCCGCGCCCGCGCTTCGGGAATTACAACCGCGACTCTGGATCGCGCACGCCCGCATATCACCTATCTGCCCGCCACGATCGCGCTGGACCGCAGGCAGAGCGAATTCGGCGCGCGGATCTGGGACTATATGGATAATGCGGTGACCGATGCCCGCATCGCGCAGGGCCAGGCCGCGATGCGTCAGCATCGTGGCCTGTTGGACCGGATCGAGGCGCGCCACGGCGTGCCCCCCGAAATTGTCGTCGCGATCTGGGGGATAGAGACCTCTTTCGGGGCCAATCGCGGCGGCACGCCGCTCCTCTCGACCCTTGCGACGCTGGCGCGCGACGGGCGGCGGGGCGCGTTTTTCGAGGACGAGTTCATCGCCGCCCTGCACATCGTGCAAGAGGGCGAGATCGCGCCCGAGGCGATGATCGGCTCCTGGGCCGGGGCGTTCGGGCATACGCAGTTCATGCCGACCAGCTATCTGCGCTATGCGGTCGATTTCAGCGGCGACGGGCAGCGCGATGTCTGGGGCACGGACCCAAGTGATGCGCTGGCCTCTGCCGCGCATTATCTCGCGCAACGCGGCTGGCAGCGCGGCCAGCCCTGGGCGGTCGAGGTGCGCCTGCCCGACGGGTTCGACCTTGGCCTGACCGGCCAGCGCCAGACCACGGGCACATGGGCACGGCAGGGCCTGACGCCCGCCGCAGGCGGGCGCCTGCCCGAAGGTCAGGCGCGGCTGTGGCTGCCGGGGGGCGCGCAGGGCCCCGCCTTTCTGGCCTATGGCAATTATGATGTGCTGAAGGAATACAACATTTCCGACGCCTATGTGCTGGCGCTGGGGCATCTGTCGGACCGGCTGCGCGGCACGGGTCCGCTGCAGGGGCGCTGGCCGCGCGGCGACCGCGCGCTCAGCCTGGCCGAGCGCGAGGAATTGCAGCGCCGCCTGAACGCCATGGGCCATGACACGGGCGGGATTGACGGGCGGCTGGGCCCGATGAGCGTGGCCGCCGTACAGGCCTGGCAGCGCGCGAATGGCCTGCCACCCGATGGCTATATCAATGCCGAGGTGCTGGCGCGGATGCGCCGCTGAGCGCCAGCGGGTATTCCGCCCCCCAGATCTGGCGTGCATCCCGTGCGATCAGCCGCGCTTCTGCCCGACTGAGGGCGGCGCAGGCCAGCGCTGCATCGCCCCCGGCGGCGCGCAGATTGCGCTGCCACAGGCGCAGGGCGGAATGCGGGCTCCAAGGCAGGGCGGCCTGCGCGAGCCAGGCGCGCAGAGGGGCTGGCAGGCGGTCGTATTGCGCCATGGACCCACGCTTGCGCCGCAGACGGGTGACGACATTGCGCGCCATTGCGTTCACCTCTCAGACGCCCCCGGCGACGCACAGCGCCGACAGGGTGTATTTTGAGTATTTTTGGCAAGATGAAGCACAGGGGGGTGTCAGGCCGCCTTGCGGGTGCCCCATTGCGGGAAAGGATCGGTCAGTCCGGTCCAGTCGGCCGGCGTGAAATCCGGCGCATCAAGCAGGCAGGCATCCAGTGCTGCGCGCAGACCGGCGATATCCATGCCCGCGCCAATAAAGACCAGTTCCTGCCGCCGGTCGCCCCAGGGCTCGACCCAGTTCGCGCGCATATTGGCCAGCGCTTCGGGGTGGTCGGGCCAGCGCTCGCGCGGGACCGCGGCCCACCAGCCGCCCAGGGGCTTGACGCTGGACAATGCACCGGCCAGCGAGAATTCAGCCACCCAGTTGGGGCGTGTGGCCAGCCAGAAATGCCCCTTGGCGCGGATGACGCCGGGCAGATCGCCATTCAGGAAGGCATGGATCCTGACCGGATCGAAGGGTTTGCGCGCCCGGTAGACGAAGCTGGTGACGCCATATTCCTCGGTCTCGGGGACATGGTCGGCAAAACCGTACAGCTCTTTCGCCCAAAGCGGGTGTTCATGCGCGGTTTCAAAATCGAACAGGCCCGTATCGAAGATGTCCGCGCCCGGCACCTGTGACTGATCCGTTTCGATCAACCGGGCATCGGGGTTCAGCGCCTTGATGATCTTGCGCGCGGCATCGACGCGCTCGGGCCCCGCATCGCTGATCTTGTTCAGCACGATCACATCGGCGAATTCGATCTGATCGGTCAGCAGATCGACCAGGCTGCGCGCATCCTCTTCTCCCAGCGTCTCGCCCCGGTCGGACAGGAAATCGTGGCTGGAGAAATCTTTGAGCAGGTTGACCGCATCGACGACGGTTACCATCGTATCGAGCCGCGCGACATCCATCAGGCTCGCGCCGGCCTCATCCCGGAACTCGAATGTTGCGGCCACCGGCAGCGGTTCGGAAATGCCGGTCGATTCAATCATCAGATAGTCGAACCGCCCCTCGGCGGCCAGTCGGCGCACTTCGGCCAGCAGATCGTCGCGCAGGGTGCAGCAGATGCAACCATTGGACATTTCGACCAGCTTTTCCTCGCCACGCTTGAGGTCCACCCCGGCTTCGACCAGATCGGCGTCGATATTGACCTCGGACATGTCATTCACGATCACGGCCACGCGCCGCCCGTCGCGGTTGTTCAGCACATGGTTGAGAAGTGTGGTCTTGCCCGCGCCCAGAAAGCCCGAAAGGACCGTGACGGGAAGCCGGGGCCGCGCGCCCGGAGTTTCGATCTGCGTCATGGAGGCACCTCTCAGAATGTTATAATATAACTATAACTAGATGCCTTCGGGATGAGTTGCAAGCCATTGCGGCGGCCTGATGCAGTAGCCTGCACATTTTGCGATATCGTCTGTCTTGCCACCAGGCAGGCAGACCCATAGTGCCCGTCGCAAGCCACGCCTCGCCGCGTTTACCGGACGCGCCGGGACGCACACTATCGTGACTGCCGAAACGTGGGACCGGAGGGGTTTACGCGCTGTGAACAGCGCGAGGCGTCACTGCCCAGACCCTGACATTGTGGGCATCCAGAAGCGCCGTCAGACGCTGGGCGAGGACCTCGTGGCGCAGGATTTCCCCTTCCAGCACGAAGGCCCGCGCCTCTAGCGGGCAGGTCTCGAGCAGCAGGTGACAAAACGCCTCTGTCAGTTCCGGATCGGCAACGATCATTTGCCCCACGCGCCCCCAAAAGGTCGGGCCATCGCCGATTTCGGCCTGAATGCGCGCCGACAGGGACCGCTCTGGCGCTCCTTCGGTCATGTAGAGCTGCCACAGAATGGTGTCGGTCGAAACGGTGGGAAGATCCTCAGACTTGAAAAGTCGCAGCAGATTGGATTTGCCACGGCCTGACCTGCCAGAGATCAGAAGGGCCGTTCCCTGTAGCAGGCTGCAATGGAAAATGGTTTGCGCAACATTGTCGTCGTTGCGCAAGACACCTTGGCCAACTCTGCGTATGGCGAAATCCTTCAACAGGACCATTTCCAACAATCGCGCGCTTGGATAGCGTCGCCTGGAGGGCCCGTCCCCGATCACGGCCCATTGGATCGCGGCCCCTGTCGTGTTGCAGGCGACCTCGAGTACCAGCACACCCTTCGGTCGCAACAACGCTTTAAGGCGGGTCAGCACCTCCCCCAAATCCTTGCGTTCATGGGCTTGTGGAAAGAAAACCACGTCGAATGTGGCATCTTCCAGTACTGTCAGATCGCCTGAAAGGGTTTCAACACCTTCCATCTCTGGCGATGCGCCATTCTTCGCCTCTGTCAGCAAGACGACGCGTGCTGCCCTTTGATGCACTGCCTCATGGCAGACGAACGCGTAGTCCGAACCCAGGACCAGAACATGCCGGTCTTTCATGGCGGTGCTGCGCTGTCTTGCCTGGTACAGACGCTCCAATCTCAACTTTTCTATACGCCGGTCCGGCATGCTCCTGCCCGTGCCTCTTTGTCTGTCGCATGTGTTGCGTCGCAGTTTGTTCATCCCCTCTGAAGCGCGCCTAGAAGGGCGGCGGCCGATACTCCGCAGATACCGACCGACTGGCGCCAAACTCACCTGAGTCGCGCCGCTGAACAAGGGGCATTCACCGTGTTCGGTGGCTGCTGCAGCCCAGACCGGACGATCAGGTTGCCAGGGTGCACATCCGGTTTGCGATGCTCGATCGTCTCTCCAGGCCCGACCTCTACCGCTTTCCAGCAGATATCCCTGTCGCGCCACAGACAATGCACACTTATCCCCAGATTTCTGACCCCAAGGCAAGATTCTGCTTTACAGCCGCATTGTTTGCCCACACCATATCTTGTAAGCGCACATCAAGGGGCGCGGATTTGTAGCGGTCTCACTCTGCGTCTGGGGGGTCCCGATGCGCGAAACACAAAGAGGCGGGTATGTCAGCAGTCGATGTCTATCTCTCAGATGACAGCCTTCATCCGATCGACATGGTGGAGACGCTCGCAGAGCATCACGCCTGGGATTTCGACCGCATGAACGAAGACCAGATCGCCATGGCGGTCGAAGGGCAATGGCGCTGTTATTCGGTGACGCTGGCGCTGGCCCCGAGCGAGAATGTGCTGCGGCTTGTCTGCACATTCGAGATGGACCCGCCCGAGGATGTAATGCCCGCGCTGTATGAAACCATCAGCCGCGCCAATGACATGGTCTGGTCGGGGGCCTTCAGCTACTGGGACAGCCAGCGCCTGATGGTCTGGCGCTACGGGCTGCTGCTGGCAGAGGATCAGCCCGCCGGGATCGACCAGATCGAGCGGATGATCCGCGCGGCCATCATGGCCGCCGAGCGGTTCTATCCGGCCTTTCAGCTTGTCGCCTGGGCCGACCACACCCCTGCCGCCGCGCTGGACATGGCGCTGTGCGAGGCGGTTGGCCGCGCATAGCCCCGCCTGCCCCCCTGGCGCACCCTTGACCCCGTGACGCGGGAACGCGACAAGGGAGAAAATACGCAAGGGGAACAGGCATGTCACTCGACCGGATCGCCGAACGCGGCATGGTACTTCTGGGCTGCGGCAAGATGGGGTCGGCTCTGCTGGCAGGATGGCTTGCGCGCGGGGTCGCGCCAGGGTCCGTACATGTGATCGAGCCTGCACCGTCCGACTGGCTGCTGGGGCAGGGTGTGCATGTCAATCAGGGATTGCCGTCATCGCCTGCCGTCGCCGTTCTGGCCGTCAAGCCGCAGATGATGGGCGATGCGTTGCCAGAGATGACCGGTTTTGCGGGCGGCGACACGCTGTTCATCTCCATCGCCGCCGGGACATCGCTGGCACGTTTCGAGGCCGTGTTCGGCGCAACCAGCCCCATCATCCGTGCCATGCCCAACACGCCCGCGGCTGTCGGGCGCGGGGTGTCCGCGCTGATTGGCAATGCCCGCGCGGACGCGGGCGACATGGCACTGGCAGAAGCGCTGATGGCCGCAGTCGGCGTGACCGTGCGGCTGGAGGACGAGGCGCAGATGGACGCCGTCACCGCATTATCGGGCTCTGGCCCCGCCTATGTGTTCCACATGATCGAGGCGATGGCGCAGGCCGCCGAGGCCGAGGGGCTGAGCCCCGCGCTGGCCATGCGACTGGCGCGCGCCACAGTCATCGGCGCGGGTGAACTGGCCCATCAGTCGGATGCGGATGCCGCAACCCTGCGCACAAATGTCACCAGCCCCGGCGGCACCACGGCCGCCGCGTTGCAAGAGCTGATGGATGCCGATACCGGCCTGACCCCGCTGATGCGCCGAACTTTGGCCGCAGCCGCCCGCCGGTCGCGCGAGCTGGCACAATGAGCACCATCGCCTTTGACGATTTTCTGAAAATCGATATCCGGGCAGGCCTTGTCCTGCGCACGGCCCCCTTCCCCGAGGCGCGCAAACCCGCGATCAAGCTCTGGATCGATTTCGGCCCCGAGATCGGCGAAAAGAAATCCTCCGCCCAGATCACCGATCTTTATGATGCCGAAGCACTGGTCGGGCGTCAGGTCATGGCAGTGGTAAATTTCGCGCCCCGCCAGATCGGTCCCTTCCTGTCAGAAGTGCTTGTGCTGGGTGTTTCTGACGCGCAGGGCCGGATCACGTTGCTGGCCCCCGATCACGACGTGCCCCCCGGCGCACGCATGCATTAAGGCCCTGCCCCATGCCCGAGATGTATCTGACCCGCCCCCTGCCCGACCGCGTCCTGCACAAGGCCGAGGCGCATTTCAACGTCACCAGGCGCGATCTGACCAGCCCCCTGAAAAAGGGTGAAATGCGCGCGGCGCTGGTGCTGTATGACGTGGTCATCCCGACGCTGGGCGATCTTTTCAATGCCGAGGTGTTCGAGGGCATGGAGGGCGCGCGCTGTCGGTTGCTGGCGAATTTCGGTGTGGGCTACAACCATATCGATGTCGAGGCCGCGCGCGCCGTGGGCATTGCCGTCACCAACACCCCCGGCGCCGTGACCGAGGCCACGGCCGATATCGCGCTGATGCTGATGCTGATGAGCGCGCGACGCGCGGGCGAAGGCGAGCGGCTGGTGCGCTCGGGCAAATGGACCGGCTGGCATCCGACTCAGATGCTGGGCCTGCATCTGGGGGGCAAGACCTGCGGGATCATCGGCATGGGCCGGATCGGTCAGGCGATCGCGCGGCGTGCGCATTACGGGTTGGGGATGGAGGTGATCTATCACAACCGCTCGGCGCGCCCCATCGACACGCCCTCGCGTCAGGTCGGCGCACTGGAAGAATTGTTGCAATCCGCCGATATGGTGGTGATGGCGGTGCCCGGCGGGGCCGAGACGCGCCACATGATCGGCGCGAAAGAACTGCGGCATATGCGCCCGCATGCGCATCTGGTCAATATCGCGCGCGGCGATGTGGTGGATGAGGCCGCGCTGATCGCAGCGCTCGACGAAGGGCGCATCGCGGGCGCGGGGCTGGATGTCTATGAGAATGAGCCTGCAGTGCCCAGCGCCTTGCGAAACCGTCAGAATGTCACCCTGTTGCCGCATCTGGGCACTGCGGCGCTTGATGTGCGCGAAGAGATGGGGCTGATGGCCGTGGACAATGCCATTGCCCATCTGGACGGACGAACGCCGCCGAACCTGCTCTGAGGGCGTGGCCCGTGCGCGCGAGGGCCATTCAGAGGCGCCGCAACGCAACACGCTCTCACGGCGCGTATCTCAGCGCTGCGCCTCGGCCCAGTCGGGCGCGACGACCGGTTCCAGATTGGCCGCGGGCAGGCTGCGCCCCAGAACATGATCCGCGATCTTCTCGCCTGCCATGATCGAGGGGGCATTCAGATTGCCATTGGTGATGCGCGGAAAGATCGAACTGTCCGCCACCCGCAGTCCCGACACACCGATCACACGGCCCTGCGGGTCCACCACCGCCATCGGATCATCCGCCCGCCCCATCCGCGCGGTGCCGCAGGGATGATAGGCGCTCTCGACATGGTCGCGGATAAAGCCGTCAAGCGCGTCGTCCGTCTCGCAGCCCGCGCCGGGCTGGATTTCATGATCGAGATAGGGCGCAAAGGCCGCCTGTCCCATGATCTCGCGCGTCAGCCGGATGCAGGCGCGGAACTCGGCCCAGTCATCCGGGTGGCTCAGGTAGTTGAAACAGATGCGCGGCGCATCTTCGGGGTGGCTGGATCGCAGCTGCACCCAGCCCCGGCTTTTCGAGCGCATCGGCCCGACATGGGCCTGAAAACCGTGGCCCTCGGCCACGGCCTGACCGTCATAGCGTACAGCGATGGGCAGGAAATGATACTGTATGTCCGGATAGTCGATCCCGGCACGTGAGCGGATGAAGGCACAGGCTTCGAACTGGTTCGACGCGCCCGGACCCTTGCGCGCAAACAGCCATTGCGCCCCCACCCAGGCCTTGCCCGGCAGGTTCCAGTATTTGTAGAGCGTTATGGGCTGGCGCGCGGCGTATTGCAGATACAGCTCAAGATGATCCTGCAGGTTCTGCCCCACGCCGGGGCGATCGGCGCGCAGGTCAATCCCGTGCTCCGCCAGATGCGCCCCCGGTCCGATGCCCGAGAGCATCAGCAGCTTCGGGGTGTTGATGCTTGAAGCCGCAAGGATCACTTCGGCCCGCGCGCGCAGCGCGCGGCCCCCCAGCAACGCGACCCCGGTCGCGCGGTTCTCGGCATCAAAACGCACGCGCGCCACCTCGCCGCGCACAACCCGCACGCGGCCCGTCGCCTGCGCTGGGCGCAGATAGGCACGCGCCGCCGACCAGCGCTGACCACGCCAGATCGTGGCTTCCATCACGCCAAAGCCTTCCTGCGCTGCCCCGTTGTAATCGGCGGTCACGGGATAGCCAGCCTGCGCCCCCGCCGCGACAAAAGCCCGGAATAGCGGGTTGTCCTGCGCCCCGCGCGTCACATGCAGCGGGCCATCCCTGCCGCGCCAGTCCGAGGGCGCGGGGCCATGCCAGTTTTCCATGCGCTGGAAATAGGGCAGCACATCGGCAAAGCGCCAGCCATCCGCCCCCTGATCGGCCCAATGGTCATAATCGTGCGCATGACCGCGCACATAGACCATCCCATTGATGCTGCTCGATCCCCCGATCACCCGCCCGCGTGGGCAGGCCAGCACGCGCCCGCCCAGATGCGGCTCGGGCTCGGTCGAAAACCCCCAGTCATAGCGGCGCATGTTCATAGGATAGGACAGCGCGCCCGGCATCTGGATGAAAGGGCCGGCATCAGTGCCCCCGGCCTCGACCACGATCACGCTATGCCCGGCCTCGGCCAGACGGTAGGCAACCGCGCAACCACCCGACCCGGCGCCGACGACGATGTAATCCGCAACGCTCATGGCCGGGCCAGAAAAGGATCTTCGTGCCCCGCAAGGGGCACGGCAATCAGGTCAGACCAATGGCCCGCCGAATGGCGATCAATACGGTGCATCGACATCGCCCATCCCCAGATAGACCGATTTGATGCGCGTGTAATGCTCCAGCGCCGCATGGCCGTTCTCGCGGCCCACCCCGCTGGCCTTGACCCCGCCAAAGGGCATTTCGACCGGTGTCAGGTTATAGGCATTGATCCAGCAGGTCCCGACCTGCAGCCGCGCCACCACGCGATGCGCACGCGCGATATCGCGCGTGAACACGCCTGCCGACAGCCCGAATTCGGTCGCATTGGCGCGCGCGATCACCTCTTCCTCACCGTCGAAATCCAGCACGGTCATCACCGGCCCGAAAATCTCTTCGCGCGCGATCACCATATCGTCGGTGACATCGGCAAAGACCGTAGGCGCAACAAAAGCGCCGCTCTCGCCCACCCGCGTGCCGCCGCAGACCAGCCGCGCGCCCTCGGCCCGGCCTTGGGCGATATAGCCCAGCACACGCTCCATCTGCGCATGGCTGACCAAGGGGCCCATCTGCGTCGCCTCATCCAGCGGATCGCCCAGAGTGATCGTCGCGGTCCGTTCGGCCAGCCGGTCCAGGAACGCATCGCGCAGCCCGCGCTGCACGAACACCCGCGTGCCGTTCGAACAGATCTGCCCGCTGGAGTAGAAATTCCCCAGCATTGCCGCGCCCACGGCATTGTCCGGATCGGCATCGTCAAAGACGATCAGGGGCGATTTTCCCCCCAGCTCCATCGTCGCCGCCTTGATGCCCTGGGCCGCCTGCGCATAGACCTTGCGGCCCGTCGGCACCGACCCGGTCAGCGACACTTTCGCCACGCGCGGATCGCCCACCAGCGCCGAGCCCACCGCGCCCGCACCCTGCACCACATTGAACAGCCCCGCAGGCAGGCCCGCCTCGGCCAGGATCTCGGCCAATGCCAGCGCGGATAGCGGGGTCAGCTCCGACGGCTTGAACACGACCGCATTCCCGAAAGCCAGCGCGGGCGCGGCTTTCCAGCACGCGATCTGCATCGGGTAGTTCCACGCCCCGATGCCCGCACATACGCCCAGAGCCTCGCGCAGCGTATAGGCCATGTCACCGCCCAACGCGATGGTCTGGCCCGTGACCGTGGGCGCAAAGCCTGCGAAATACTCCAGCGCATCCGCGCCCGAGGCCGCATCCGCCACCAGTGTTTCCTGCAAGGGCTTGCCGGTATCCAGCGTCTCCAGCACCGACAAGTCGCGATTGCGCGCGCGCATCAGCGTGGCCGCGCGGTGCAGGATGCGCCCCCGCTCGACCGGCGCGCGCGCGGCCCAGTCGGCCTGCGCCGCTGTCGCTGCCGCCAGCGCGCGATCGATGATCGCGGGCGTGGCGGCGTGCAGCCGGGCGATCACCTCACCCGTGGCCGGATGAATGCTCTCGAACGGGGTGCCATTCTCATCCTCGACATGGGCGCCGTCGATGAAATGGCTGGCCTTGGGTTGTGCGCGCATCATTCCCCCCTTGGGTATCGCTGGTTGTCTTCCAGGACGTTCAGATCCATGTGATTGCGCATGTAGCGTTCCGAGGCTTTCTGCAGCGGCTGGAAATCCCACGGGAAATAGGCCCCGTTGCGCAGCGCCTCGTAAACGACCCAGCGGCGCGCCTGGCTTTCGCGCACGCTGGCGTCGAAACGCTCCAGATCCCAGCGGGCCTGCGCCGCTGCGCGCAACCCCTGCAATATGTCGGCGTGTCCGGGCGAGCGGGCCAGATTGACCTGCTCTTGCGGGTCGGCATCCAGATCATAAAGCTGTTCGGGGTCGGCGCGGCAGGCGATGTATTTCCACTGCCCCTGTCGCAGCCCCACCAAGGGTGTGATCGACCCTTCGGCGGCGTATTCCATCGCCACGGGGCTGGTCCGCAAGCCCCCGTCCATCAGCGGCAGCAGGCTCTCGCCATCTGTCCAGGGTGCGACACCCGACAGGTCCATCCCCGCCAGATCGGCCAGTGTCGGCAGCACATCCATGGTCGAGACCGGGTCCGCCACGGCGCGCCCCGTGCCACCCGGCACGGCGATCATCAGCGGAACCCGGGCCGAGCCCTCGAAAAGGCTCATCTTGAACCACAGCCCGCGCTCGCCCAGCATGTCGCCATGGTCGGACAGGAACACCACCACCGCTTCTTGCCGCGTCTCATCCAGCACGCGCAGCAACGCGCCGATCTTGTCGTCCAGATAGCTGATATTGGCATAATAGGCGCGGCGCGAGCGGTGCACATCCTCGGCGCTGATGGCAAAGCTGCGCCAGTCATTGGCATCGAACAGCCGCTTGCTGTGCGGGTCCTGCGCGTCATAGCCCGGATCGGGTTGCGTGGGTGCCAGATGCGCGCAATCCTCGTACAGGTCCCAGTATTTGCGCCGCGCCACATAGGGGTCATGCGGATGGGTAAAGCTGACGGTCAGGCACCAGGGCCGCGCATCATGGCCGCGCGCCAGATCGTAAAGCTTCGCCCTGGCATGATGCGCCACCTCGTCATCATATTCCAACTGGTTGGAAATCTCGGCCACGCCCGCCCCGGTCACGGATCCCAGATTGTGATACCACCAGTCGATCCGCTCGCCCGGTTTGCGGTAATCGGGGGTCCAGCCGAAATCGGCGGGGTAGA
>REDZ01000029.1 GCA_007695345.1 Paracoccaceae bacterium
TGGGGCTGCATCTGGGCATGGATGTCGAGGAATGGCCGCCCGAGAATATCGACGAGCTGGCCAAACGGTTCGAGGACCAGTTCTGAATTGAACAGGGGTGGGTTGGCACCCACCCTACAGTAAGGTGGGTGCCAACCCACCCTACGCCCCGGGCATATCGCCCCAAGGAGAGCGAGGGTCACGCAGCCCTGGCCGGACAAAGCAAAAAACGAGACGTTGAAGGAGTTAGCAAATGCGTCACGCGAGAGGATACCGCCGCCTGAACCGCACTCATGAACACCGCAAGGCGCTGTTCGCGAATATGGCAGGTTCGCTCATCGAACATGAGCAGATAAAGACCACGCTTCCCAAGGCCAAGGAACTGCGTCCGATCATCGAGAAGCTGATCACGCTCGCCAAGCGCGGCGATCTGCATGCGCGTCGTCAGGCGGCAGCGCAGCTCAAGCAGGACCAGTATGTCGCCAAGCTGTTCGACGTGCTCGGTCCGCGGTACAAGGACCGTCAGGGCGGCTATGTGCGCGTGCTGAAGGCGGGCTTCCGCTATGGCGACATGGCCCCCATGGCGATCATCGAATTTGTCGAGCGCGATGTCAGCGCCAAGGGCGCTGGCGACCTGGCGCGCCTTGAGGCTGAGGCCGCCGAGGACTGAGCGCATCGCCGATGAATCTGCAAGGCCCGCATCGCATGATGCGGGCCTTTCGCGTGGATGAGCCTGAGGTCGGGGCGATGGTGTTCCTCGCGCAGGGTCGGCTGACATGGTTCAGCCCCGGTTGGTGCCCTGTGTGCCAAAGATGAGGTCCGCCTCGGCCACGCCCTTGCCGCGCAGGATCAGCAGACCGTCCTGCCGTTCGACAAGCGCGCGATCATGGGCGCGGAGGATGGCCGCGCGGGCGCGTGGGCGCGACCAGCCCAGATGATTGACAAGGGCGCGCTGGGTGTTTTCCTCGGCCATCTCGGGGGTGCCCTGATGGGTGAACAGATGCGCGACCAGTGCGCGGCAATCATGGTCGAGCGCCTGGGTGCGCCGCTGCAATGCCTGCGCGACCAGTCCGCGACCGGGCGCGAGCAGCAGGGCAGCGGCGAACCACAGCCCGGTCATGCTGGCCATCATCCCGGCGATGGAGACATTCCAAAGTCGTGCCAGGACATATCCGGCCACACAGGCTGCGACGGACAGTGCCACGGACAGCACCACCATCAGCCACAGCCGGCGCGTCAGCAGGTAGGCGGTGGCGGGGGGCACGATCACGAAGGCGATGAACAGGATCGCGCCCACCGCGTCAAAGGCCGCAACGGCGGTCATGCTGGTCAGTGTCAGCAGCGCGTAGTGCAGAACCGCTGGCGCAAAGCCCAGGGCGGCGGCAAGGCCCGGATCGAAGCTTGCAAGTTTCAGCTCTTTCCACAGTCCCAGCACAAATGCCAGGTTGATGACCAGCACAGCCGCCAGCGTGGCCACGGCTACCGGCACTGGCTGGCCCCAGATCGTGACCGTATTCAGCCAGACAAAGCCGATCTCGCCCAGCAGCACTGTATCGACATGGATATGCACATCGCGCGCATAAAGCGAAATCAGGATTACACCCATCGCGAACAGTGCCGGAAAGACCAAGCCGATGGCCGCGTCCATCTTGACCAGCCGGGACCGCGCCAGCGCCTCGGTCAACACAACGGTCAGGACGCCGGTTGCCGCCGCACCGATCAGCTGTACCGGGCCAGAGAGTTGGCGGGTCAGCAGCCAGACAACGATGATCCCGAACACGATGGAATGGCTGATCGCATCGGTCAGCATGGCATTGCCGCGCAGCACAAGGAACGATCCCAGCAGCGCGCCGGAGGCCCCGACCAGTATGCCGGTCAGAAGGATCATCGCAGGGATAGAGTCGAAGACTGCAGCGATCACGTCTTGTCACCCGTGTCTGTCCCGGTGGCGCGGGCGGCGCGCTGGCCTGCCGGGGTCAGTTGCCAGTGCGGGGTGGCCTCGGGCGCATGCGTCACCGCGCGGATCAGGCCGCGGCGTTTCAGGGCGTCAAACTGGCCGGGGGCAGGGGCCTTGCCCAGGGCCGCGCCCAGCATGCCTTGTTCGGCCGGGTAATGCGGGTCGTCATGCGCCTCTGCCAACCCCTGCATCGCCGCCAGTATTCGCCCGTCGCTGATGCGCGCCCGCGCCCGGCGCGCCGCCAGCGCTTGCCAGACCAGCCCGCGCCCCGGCGCAAGCGCGAGCGACACCAGCACCGCCGCAGTCGCGACCAGCACGACCACCGGCCCGGTTGCCAGCCCGCGCGTGGTTGCGCTGATCAGCGCACCGGCGGCGCCAGAGCCCGCGCCGATCAGCGCCGAGAGTGCCACCATCATGCCCAGCCGGTTGGTCCATTGCCGCGCTGCTGCTGCAGGCGCGATCAGCAGCGCGACCATCAGCACAACGCCGACAAGCTGCAATCCCACGACAATCGCCAATGCGACCATGATTGTCAGCATCGCTTCCAGCATTGTGACGGGAAATCCCTGTGCGCGGGCGAAATCGGCGTCAAAGCTGACCAGCTTGAATTCTTTCCAGAGCGCCAGCACCACCCCCAGCGCTACCAGCCCGATCCCGCCCATGATCCACAGATCAGAGACAAGAATCGCGGCGGCCTGCCCGAACAGAAAACTTGCGAGCCCCGCGCTGGCCGCGCCGCCCGTGGCCTGCACATGGGTCAGCAGAACGACGCCGACGGCGAAGAACACGCTCAGCACGATCCCGAGCGCGGCATCGGTTTTCAGCCGGGTGGTGCGGGTAATCAGCATCATTGCCAATGCCGCCAGCGACCCGGTCAGGAACGCGCCTGCCAATATGCTGCCAAGATCGCGCGCGCCTGCGACCAGAAAGCCCAGGCAGACACCGGGCAGCGCTGCATGGGCCAGTGCGTCGCCCAACAGGCTCTGGCGGCGCAACACGGCGAATGCGCCCAGCATCCCCGAAATTGCGCCCAGCATCGCCGCACCCACAAGGACTGTCCGCACGATCTGCGACGCCATCAGATCCGCCAGCATGGTCACGCCGCGCCCCCCTCGGGCACGGCGATCATTGCCAGCTGGCGCCCATAGGCTGCGCGCAGGTTCTCGGGGGTATAGACTTCGCGGACGGGCCCCTGCGCGATGATGCGGACATTCAGCATAACCATCCAGTCGAAATAGCTTTGCACTGTGGTCAGGTCGTGATGCACGACAATCACCGTGCGGCCCGAGTCGCGCAGCCGTTTCAGCAGATCGATGATGATGGCCTCGGTGCTGGCATCCACGCCGGCAAGGGGTTCGTCCAGAACCAGGATCGGCGCATCCTGCACCAGCGCGCGGGCCAGAAAGACGCGCTGCTGCTGGCCGCCCGAAAGCTGGCTGATCTGGCGGTCGGCATAATCCTGCATGCCCAGTTCGGCCAGCGCGGCCATGGCGCGCGCGCGCGCATCACGGCCGGGACGGCGAAACCAGCCAAGGCTGCGATACAGCCCCATCTCGACCACATCCCGCGCGGTTGTCGGAAAATCCCAATCCACCGAATGGCGCTGCGGTACATAGCCGATCCGGCCCCGCATCGCGCCGATCTCATGGCCCAGAAAGCGCACATGCCCCGCAACTGGGCGCACCAGCCCCAGGGCCGCCTTGATCAGTGTGGATTTGCCCGCACCGTTCGGCCCTACAATGGCGCACATCACCCCAGGCGGGATGTCCAGATCGATATCCCACAGTGCCGGGGCCGCGCCGTAGCTGACAGTCAGATCCTCGACATGCAGTGCCTGGTCGGGTTCGTGTAGCGTGTCATCGCGCATTGGATGCTCTTTCATGCTTGCAGCGCGCGTGAGGGGTCCGCGCGCACCGCTGGCTGCCCGGTATCAGGTCAGGGCGTCAGTCGGGAATGTCCCATGCATGCGCCCAATCATGCAAGGGCTCAGGCAAGTCGGGCAAGCTGCCGCCGAGCGCCTCGGTGATGATGATCGTGTTGGCGCGGATCATGCCGATATAGGTGCCCTCGGGCGTGCCGTCGTCGCCCATCGCATCCGAGAAGAGCGCGCCGCCGATCACCACGTCATGGCCCTGGCTCTGCACCTCTTCTACCAGCGCCTCGATGGTGCGCGTGTTGATGGTGGTTTCCACGAATACGGCCGGCACGTTGTTCTCGATCACGAATTCCGCCACTTCGCGGATGTCGCCGATGCTGGCCTCGGACCCGGTGGAGATGCCCTCGATGGCCTCGGATGCTTCGATGCCATAGGCGTCGGCAAAATAGTAGAAGGCGTCATGAGCTGTGACAAGCATGCGGCTGCCCTCGGGGATCGTGGCAATGGCTTCGCCCACCCAGGCATGCAGTGCCCCCATCTGTTCCGACAGTATTTCGACATTCGCGGCCATGGCCTCTGCGCAATCGGGGCGCTGTTCGGCGATGGCCGCGGCGATCACGGGGGCAATGCGCGACCAGCGATCGACATCCATCCAGAGATGCGGGTCCATCTCGCCGGGCGCATCGGGGTCTTCGAGAAGTGCGGCGTCATCAAAGGTCGCGCTGGCCAGCCCCACGGTCGGCGTGCGGTTGCGGAAATTGTCCAGCACATCGGCCAGCCGTTCCTCGAGCGTGCGGTCAACGTAGAGGATCAGTTCAGCGTCGGCGATCTTGTCCACATCGGCGGGCGTTGCGGCATAATAATGCGGGTCCACCCCCGGCCCCATCAGCGTGCTGACGGTGGCGCACTCGCCCGCCACGTTCTGCGCGACATCGGCAATCATTCCCACCGTCGCGAGGACATTGAGCGGTGCATCCTCTGCGATTGCCGGCGCAGTCATCAGCGTGGCCGCCCCCGCCGCCATGAAAGATATCTTCAGTCTGTTCACGGACATGCGGTCCTCTCCTTGATTCGGTGATCGGATATCGCCATAATTATGCTAATGATAATCATTTGCAACAAAAAACTTCAACTGTTGCGAACGGTAAGCACTGGTCAAGAAATCGGACGCGGCCGTGCAGTCACAGGGTGTGAAAGCCGAAAGCGCGACCCTATATCATCAGGTATGATGCGTTACCTGCCCTTCCTGAGCCTCATTGCAACGCTGGCTTTCGTGCTCTCGCCACTGGTGACAGAGCCCTTTTCCGGGTTTGAGCGGGATCAGTTCCCCATCCCGCAGATCGATCCGCCCGTGCAACCGGCGGGCTATGCCTTTGGTATCTGGGGTATGATCTACCTGTGGCTGACTGTCAGCGCGGTGTATGGCGTCCTGGCGCGGCGGGATGCCGAGGGCTGGCACAGGATGCAAGGGCCGCTGATCCTCAGCCTCGGGCCGGGGGCGGCGTGGCTATGGGTCGCAGGCGAAAGCCCGGAATGGGCGGCTGTGCTGATCTTCTGGATGCTGGGCACGGCGGTCTGGGCGATGTTGCAGGCCCCCGCGCGGGATCGCTGGCTGGCGCAGGCTCCCGTCGCGATCTATGCGGGCTGGCTGACGGCGGCGGCGCATGTGTCGCTGGGGCTGCTGCTGGGCGGCTACGGCATCGCCACACCCGAGGTTGCAGCGACCATCGCGCTGTGCATTGCCGTCGCAGTGGGGCTGGCGGTGTTGCTGACGCGCCCGCACGCGCCGGAATACGCGCTGACGCTGATCTGGGCACTGGTGGGTGTGCTGGTTGCCAATCTGGGCGGCAGCGGGCTGGTGCAGGGGGTGGTGCTGGTCGCGCTTGTTGTTGTGCTGAGCGCGATGATTCACCTGATCCGCACTGGACAGGCCGACACGCCCCTGTAACAAATGTGCAGCAGATCACCCCGGAGGTTTGATGTCATCGCCTGACCCGCTGATCCTGAACCCCGAGGGCGGCATGGACCGTTTGCGTGCGATCATGCGCGCCCTGCGCGACCCAGATACGGGCTGCCCGTGGGATATCGAGCAGGATTTCGCATCAATCGCGCCCTACACGATCGAGGAAGCGTATGAGGTGGCCGATGCGATTGACGCTGCCGACTGGCCCGCGCTGCAGGGCGAATTGGGCGATCTTCTGTTGCAGGTCGTCTATCACGCGCAGATCGCCGAAGAGGCCGGGCTCTTCAGCTTTGACGACATCGCGCGCGGGATTTCTGACAAGATGGTGGCGCGCCATCCGCATGTGTTCGGCGATGCCCCGCGCGACAAATCTGCCGCGCAGCAGGTCCAGGATTGGGAGGCCGTAAAGGCCGCCGAGCGTGCGGCCCGCGCGCAGGCAGGGGTGCTGGATGACGTGGCGCTGGGCCTGCCTGCGCTGATGCGCGCGGTCAAGCTTCAGAAGCGCGCCGCGCGTGTGGGATTCGATTGGCCGCAGACGGATCATGTGCTGGACAAGATGCAGGAAGAAGCCCGTGAACTGGTCGAGGCACGCGACACCCTGAGCGCAGAGGAAGTAGCCGAGGAATTTGGTGACCTGCTGTTCGTGATGGCCAATCTGGGCCGCCATCTGGGCGTGGACCCCGAAGCCGCGCTGCGCAGCGCCAATGCCAAGTTCACCCGCCGTTTCCGCGCGATAGAGGCCGCGCTGGCCCGTGACGGGCGCAGCCCTGCCGACAGCGATCTGGCCGAGATGGATGCCCTCTGGAACGCCGCCAAACGGCAGGAGCGACAGGATGCTGCCGAGTGACCGCACCCTGACCGAAGCCGGAATGCCGCCCGCAGGAAAGGGCAGTGTCCTGCTGCTGGCTTGCGGCGCGCTGGCGCGGGAAATCCTGGCCCTGCGCGCAGCCAATGGCTGGCGGCATATGGATCTGCATTGCCTGCCCGCCGATCTGCATTTGTGGCCCGACCGGATCCCCGACGCGGTCGAGGCCGCGGTTCATCGCTACCGCGATCAGTACGCCTCGATCTTCGTGGTCTATGCCGATTGCGGAACCGGCGGGCGTTTGCAGGCCCGATGCGATGCGCTGGGTGTCGAGATGGTGGCGGGTCCACATTGCTATGCGTTTTTCGACGGGGTCGAGGCCTTTGCCGCGCGGGCAGAGGATGAGATGACAGCCTTTTATCTGACTGACTTTCTGGTCCGCCAATTCGACGCTTTCGTCTGGAAGCCGATGGGCTTTGACCGGCACCCCGAACTGATCGGGATGATGTTCGGGAATTACACGGATCTGATCTTTCTGGCGCAGACCGAGGACGCGGCGCTGGACGCCAGGGCGCAGGCCTGCGCACAGCGCCTTGGGCTGCGCTATTCGCGGCGCTTTACTGGTTATGGCGATCTGGCATCGGCACTGGCGGGGCTGCCGTCCGCGTAAACCCTGCGATTAACACGGCGTGCCTCTCTGACAGCGGATCAGATAGGCAGTCGCCTGACCCGCTTTGCTGTGGCCCAGATACGCATGGCCCGATTCCGCGCAGAAATGCGGGATATCGACCAGCGCGGCGGGGTCGGTCGCCAGCACGCGCAGCACTGCGCCCGGTGCCATGGTCTGCAGCCGTTTGCGCGCCCGTAGCACCGGCAAGGGACAAAGCAGGCCGATCGCGTCCAGTTCTGCGTCAGGCGCGGGGGTCATCGCCTGCGGCTCCCACCCCGGCGGCGGGGCGTCATGCCGGACTGGCCCGCCTGCAACAATTGCGTCATCGGATGGTCGGGCGCAGCGCTGCCATAGCTGCCCAGAAGCGCAGCAATCGCCTGTTCGGGGGGCTGCTCGGCAGACAGGCTAAGCGCCCAGTCGATCAGGATGGAGCGGCATTCCGCATCACTTATCCCCTCGATCCGGTAGCTTTCGCGGATCAGGCCCTTGGGGTCATTCGGATCGGTTGGCATCGGTATCGTCCTTTTGCCCTTCGGCGGGCTGCAATAGTGTCGCAATACAGTGTTCGGCCCGCGTGATCTGTTCTTCCAACCGTCGCGCCAGCGCCTCGGCATCATCCGCCCCTGCCGCAGACAGGATGGTCTTGCGCGCGCCGGGGCCAAGGTCGGCAATGTCCGATATCCGGTCGGCCAGCAGGCGCCCCGTGGCCTGCAAGGTCCAGCACAGCCGATAGGCCGACAGCAGGCAGGTTTCCGTCTGCTCGGGCAGGACACCGGCGCGGCGCCCGGCGCGAAGCTGCGCCTCGACCCGGCGGGCCGGATGGCCAACGGCAAGGGCGCAAAGCTGCGCGGCCAGTTCGATATCCATCAGCCGACCGGGGCCGGATTTGGCATCCCACAGGCCATGGGCGGGCTTGGCTGCTGCCAGCCGGGCGCGCATATCGGCCACGTCCTTCCAGATGCGGGGATCGCGCCCCTTCTCGGCCAGAAGGGCGCGGCGAAACGCCTCGATCTCTTCGCCCAGGGCCGCCGACCCGGCCACGCGCCGCGCACGCGTGAGTGCCAGATGCTCCCATGTCCAGGCCTCGGTCTGCTGATAGTTCTGGAACGCGGACAAGCTGGTGGCCACCGGCCCCTGTCGCCCCGAGGGGCGCAGGCGCATATCGACCTCATACAGCTTGCCCTCGGCTGTAGGGACAGAGATGGCGGTCAGAAACGCCTGTGTCAGCCGGGCATAGTAGCGCCGCGCGTCCAGCGGGCGGGGGCCGTCAGACTGCTCATCCGCGCGGGCGGCGTAGATCACGATCAGGTCCAGATCAGAGGCCGCATTCAGCCGCCCCGCCCCCAGCGACCCCATGCCCAGCACGACAGCGCCATTTCCCGGCATTGCGCCGTGCCTTGTGGCGAATTCCGCAGCTACCACGGGCCACAGCGCGCCCAGCACGGCCTCGGCCAGATCGGCATAGTGTTTTCCGGCCTCGAACGCGTCGATCAGGCCGCGCAGGTGATGCACGCCGACACGGAAATGCCATTCGCGCGCCCAGACGCGGGCGGCGTCCAACTGGCGTTCGTAATCATCGATCCGGGCCAGCCGGTCGGCCAGATCCCGCTGCAGAACGCCAATCCCGGGCCAGGCGGCAAAAAAGCTGCCGCCAATCACCGCGTCCAGCACAGCCGAATTGCGCGAAAGATAGGCCGCGAGCCGGGGCGCTGTTGCGCATATGTCAACAATCAGGTCTACGAGTTGTGGATTGGCCTCGAACAGTGAAAAAAGCTGCACGCCGGCGGGCAGGCCGGACAGAAAGCGGTCGAACTGGGTCAGCGCGGCATCCGGATCGCCTGCGTCCTGCAGTTTGCGCAGGATCGAGGGGCGCACGCGCTTGAAGATCTGCTTGGCCCGGTCTGACCGCAGTGCGGGGTAGCGGGGCCAGCCTTCGACCAGCGTCTGCGCGGCCTCTGACAATTCGGGTTCTTCGGCATCCGTGCTGTCGGGCGCGAAGAACCCCTCGGTCAACCCGGCAACATCTTCCAGCCGCGCTTTCAGCGTCGCGCGGAACGCGTCTGTCGAGGGCTCTCCGACAAAGCGCGCGATCCGGTCGAACCCTTCGGCATTGGTGGGCAGCTTCTGGGTCTGGGCGTCCTGCACCATCTGCAGGCGATGCTCGATCTCGCGGTGCTGGACGTAATGCGCGGCGAGCTTGTCGGCTACATCCTGCGGAATCCAGCCGCGTCTGGCAAGGGCGGCCAGCCCATCCACCGTGCGCGGGCTGCGCAGGGCGGGGTCACGCCCCCCGGCGATCAACTGGCGGGTCTGGGTAAAGAACTCGATTTCGCGGATGCCGCCCTGACCGAGTTTGATGTCATGTCCTTCCAGTGTCAGCGCGCCGCCCAAGCCCTTGTGCGCCTTGATCTTCAGCCGCATGTCATGGGCATCCTGAATCGCCGCGTAATCCAGATGACGGCGCCAGACGAAGGGGCGGAGTGTTTCCAGAAAGCGCTGACCGGCGGCAATATCCCCGGCGCAGGGGCGGGCCTTGATATAAGCGGCGCGTTCCCATGTGCGGCCCAGACTCTCATAATATCGCTCGGCCGCATCCATGGACAGGCAGACAGGCGTCACAGACGGATCGGGGCGCAGGCGCAGATCGGTGCGGAACACATAGCCCTCATCCGTGTGGTCCGACAGCAGGGCGTAGAGCTTGCGTGTGACACGGATAAAGCTGGCGCGGGCCTCGTGATAATCGTCGGGCGCGAAACGGCTTTCATCGAACAGGCAGATCAGGTCGATATCCGAGGAATAGTTCAGCTCGCGCGCGCCCATCTTGCCCATGGCCAGCACGACCATGCCCGCCCCGGTCGCGGCATCATCTGCAGTGGCGCCCGGCAGCTTGCCCCTGCGGATTTCTTCGGCGACCAGCGCCTTCAAGGCCACATGCGTCGCGCGGTCAGCCAGATCGCTCAGCGCGCTGGTCACCTGATCAAGGGACCAGACCCCGCCCAGATCGGCCAGCGCGGCCAGCAGGGCGATACGCCGCTTGGCCTGCCGCAGACGGGCCGATAGCTCGGGCAGGGGGGCGCCCTCCAGCCCGTTCAGTTCGTCGCGCAGGCTGTCATCCGGGGCGCGGGGCAGGGCGGTCCCGATCCAGTCGCGTTCGCGCCGCAGCAGTGTGCCAAGATAGGGGCTGCACCCGGCAGCCCCGGCGATCAGATCGCCCAGCGGGTCCGGCACTTGCGGAAAGAGCGCGCGCGCATCGGCCCCCGCATCGGGGTCATGGGGCAGCGGGCAGCGGGTCAACTGGTTAAATGACATGAAAAAGTGATGCCCGCTTCGCGACCGCAGGTCAATTCGTCAACTGCCTATGGCGCGGGGAAAATTCCGGTCTGAGCGCAGCAAATCCGAGGGTCGGGCATGGCGGTGTTTGCGCCAACAGCCAAAATTTATGCTTGCCAGAATTGGTAAAATCACTTTACCACTTGCGGCAGGGGGGAGTCATGCGTCGCTTGGCGTACGTGCTGCGCAAGATTATTGCGACGCTGTGTGGCTTTTCTCTTGACGTGTTTCGTCTTTCGATGACCGTTATCGGGGCGAAGTCCAACAACCGGAGGAACACATGAAAAAACTGTTAATCACCACTGCGCTGACGGCCAGCATGACGGCGGGCGCGGCGTCGGCGCAGGAAACGATCCGCTGGCAGGTGCCGATGGCATTTGCCTCGACCCTGACCGCACTTGGTGACACCATGCCGTGGGTGGCAGATCAGCTGCGCGCGGTATCGGGTGGCAATATCGATATGCGTGTGGCAGAACCCGGTGCCGTTATCCCGGCGCTGTCGATCTTCGAGAACGTGTCCGAAGGCAATATCGACGCGGGCTATAGCTGGATGGGCTATGAATGGGGCACTGTTCCCGCAGCCGCCCTGTTCGGCGCGACACCCTTCGGGGCCGAGTCGACCGATTTCCTTGCATGGATGACCCACCATGGCGGGCAGGAGCTTCTTGAGGAGACATTCCATCCCTACAATGTGCACCCGGTCTCTTGTGGTACAATCAGCCCGGAAACGGCTGGATGGTTCCGCGAAGAGATGAACACGGTCGAGGATCTGGAGGGCCTTCGCTTCCGTGCCGCTGGTGTGGGTGGTGAAATCTTTCAGGAATTCGGGATGTCCGTGACCATCCTTCCGGGCGGTGAACTGTATCAAGCGCTGGAAACCGGCACTCTGGACGGCACCGAGTTCTCGTTGCCGACCGTGGATGAACAGCTTGGTTTCTACCAGGTCGCCGACTACCTCTATCTGCCCGGCTGGCACCAGCCCTCGACCAACCAGTTCCTGTATGTGAACCTTGATGTCTGGAACGGTCTGGAAGATCAGACCCGCGCCATGATCGAAACCACCTGCATGGCGGCCAATGCCTATGCGATCGCGCGCGCCGAGGCGCTTCAGGGTGCTGTGATCTCCAGCTTCGAAGAGCGCGGCACCAATGTGCGCACCTATTCGGACGAACAGATCGCCGCCTTCTGGGATGCGACACAGACCGTGATGGCGCGCAATTCGGAAGAGGACGAAATGTTCCGCCGCGTCTATGAATCGCAGATGGCGTTCCTGGACGAACTGCGGCCGTGGAAAGAGATGGGCTATCTGCCCCGCGACTGGAGAACCCGTATCGGGGACTGATCCGATCCTTGTCTCGATGCTGCCGCGCCCGGCTTGGGCGCGGCAGCTTTCTGCAAGATCGCCCAGAGGGAGGAAGCGCTCGTGAGCCAGCAGACCCCGAATGAGCCGGAAATCAATCTCGACCTTGAAAAGGTCGAGGATGCCGGCGCCCGCAGCCATGGGCTTGATTTTCCGCGCACCTTTGTTTCGGACATCATCGAAACAATTCTGGAGTCCTTTTCCTATCTTCTCAACGCGATCTGGATCGTGTTGGTGCTGATCATCGTGGTCAATGTCATCATGCGCTATGCGCTGGGCATCAATTATGTCTGGGTCGAAGAGGTGCAGTGGCATTTGTATGCCGTGGGCTTCATGTTCGGGATCGGCTACGCTTTGATGCATGATAGCCATGTGCGGGTGGATGTTCTGGCGGCGACCTTCCGGCAGCGGACGCGGGCCTGGATCGAGGCGTTCGCGATTGCCGTGATCATCCTGCCGATGTGCTGGATCATCATTTCCTACGGCATCCCCTTTGTCGAAGCGTCCTACAACCGGAACGAGCGGTCCTCGGCACCGGGGGGTCTGGCCAATCGCTGGATGATCAAGGGGGTGCTGGTGCTGGCCTTTGCCTATATCGCGCTGGCGGCCTTTGCCCGGTTCCTGCGGGTCACGTCCTTCCTGTTCAATTTTCCCCGCGCGCGCATCGGCACCTGAGCGCGATACGCAAATCAGAACACCCCGCACCATGGAATGCGGGCCGCAGCAAACAAGGTTGAGGGATGGAAACCAACGAAATTCTGGTGGTGGCGATGCTTGTGTCGTTCATCGCACTGATCTTTACGGGCATTCCGGTCGCCTGGGCGCTGGCGGGGATCTCGATCGCGTTCAGCTTCATCGCGATCTGGGGGTTCGAGTCATTCGGCTGGGATACCTATTTCCTGACCGATATGCGCATCTTCGGGGTGTTCGTGCAGCGTATCTGGGGGCAGATGTCGAACTGGCTGCTGGTCGCGCTGCCCATGTTCATCTTCATGGGGCTGATGCTGGAACGCTCTGGCGTGACCGAAAAGTTGATGGCGAATTTCATTCAGCTTTTCGGCCGGTTCCGGGGCGGGCTGGCGCTGGGCGTGGTGCTGATCGGCATTCTGCTGGCGGCATCAACGGGCATCGTGGGCGCGTCGGTGGTGCTGCTGGCACTTCTGTCGATGCCGATCATGCTGAAGCAAGGCTATAACAAAGGCTTCGCGTCGGGGGTCGTGGCGTCATCGGGGACACTGGGCATCCTGATCCCGCCCTCGATCATGCTGATCATCATGGCCGACCAGATGTCGGTTTCGGTGGGCAACCTGTTCATGGGCGCGCTGATTCCGGGCCTGATGCTGGGGGTGTTCTACATCATCTACATCATGGGTGCGGCGACCTTCTTCAAGACGCTGGCGCCTGCGCCCGAAGACCTGCCGCCCGTCACCGCGAAACTGATCTTCGACACGCTTCTGGCCGTTCTGCCGCCGCTGCTGCTGATCCTTGCGGTGCTGGGCTCGATCTTCATGGGGCTGGCCACGCCGACTGAAGCCTCGGGTCTGGGTGCGTTCGGGGCGACCTTGCTGGCCGCGCTGAACGGACGATTGAGCTGGGCCGTGCTGAAAGATGTGGGCGCCAAGACCACGCTGACCACGGCCTTCATTTTCGGTATCTTTCTGGGCGCGACAATGTTTGCCGTGGTCATGCGCCAGCTTGGCGGCGATGAGTTCATCACCCAGTCGCTGCAGTCGTTGCCCTTCGGCCCTTCGGGCGTGGTGCTGACCATCCTCGGCATTGCCTTTCTTGCAGGCTTCTTCCTGGACTGGCTGGAGATTTCGCTGATCATGCTGCCGCTGGTGGCCCCTGTCGTGGTGCTTCTGGGCTTTGACCAGATCTGGTTCATCGTCCTCTTTGCCGTTGTTTTGCAGACGTCGTTCCTGACCCCGCCCGTGGGCTTTTCGCTGTTCTACCTGAAAGGGGTCGCGCCGCCGGGGGTGACGATTATCGACATCTACAAGGGTGTGATCCCCTTTGTTCTCTTGCAGATGTTGGCGGTGCTGATGGTGTTCAGCTTCCCGCAGCTTGTCCTTTGGCTGCCCGGAATGATGTACTAGAAGGTACGTCAAGGGGCGCGTCTTGCGCCCCTTGCTGTCTGCTGCGAATATGATAGCTTAATTTGATCAAATTCAGCAGGAGACTTGCCATGGCTCTCGACCGTCCCACTCCGAATGACCTGCGCGCCTTCTGGATGCCGTTCACGGCCAATCGACAGTTCAAATCCGCCCCGCGCATGCTGGTCGAAGCCGATGGCATGTTCTACACCACCTCGGACGGGAGGCAGGTGCTGGATGGCACGGCGGGGTTGTGGTGCTGCAATGCAGGCCACAAGCGCCCCCGGATTGTCGAGGCGATCCAGAAGCAGGCGGCGGAGCTGGATTACGCGCCCGCTTTCCAGATGGGGCACCCCAAGGCGTTTGAGCTGGCAAATCGGCTGGTGGATATGGCCCCGGACGGGATGGACCATGCGTTCTTC
>REDZ01000011.1 GCA_007695345.1 Paracoccaceae bacterium
ACATAGGCCACCAGCCCGTATTCGGTGTCATTGGCGCGGGCAATCACATCATCGGTGTCGCTGAAGGTCTGTAGGGCCGCGACCGGGCCGAAGATCTCATCGCGCACGCAATCTGCGGTTTCCGGCACATCCGACAGGACCGTGGGTGGGTAGAAATAGCCGCGGCCCTCGGGCACCACGCCGCCGCATTCCAGCTTGGCCCCCTTGGCGATGGCGTCTGCGACGAACTCTGCCACCTTGTCGCGGGTCGCGGCATTGACCAGCGGGCCGACATCGACTGATGGATCGATGCCGTCCCCGACTTTCAGCGCCGACATGGCCGCACTCAGGCGGCGGGTGAATTCGGGCGCGATACCTGCCTGCACATAGATGCGGTTCGCGGCGGTGCAGGCCTCGCCCAGATTGCGCATCTTGGCCAGCATCGTGCCCTCGATGGCGACATCCATATCGGCATCATCGAACACGATCACGGGCGCATTGCCGCCCAGTTCCATCGCGGGTTTCAGGACCTGATCGGCCGCGCCTTTCAAGAGCGTGCGCCCCACCCCGGTGGAACCCGTGAAACTGACCACCCGCACGCGGGGATCATGCAGCATGTGATCGACCAGCGCGCCGGTGCGTCGGGATGGCAGCACATTCACCAGCCCCGGCGGCACGCCCGCTTCTTCCAGCAGCGGCATCAGCGCCAGCATGGTCAGCGGCGTTTCCGATGCAGGCTTGATGATGACCGCGCAGCCTGCCGCCAGCGCGGGCGCAATCTTGCGTGTTCCCATCGCTGCCGGGTAATTCCACGGCGTGATCAGCACGGCCAGCCCCGCGGGCTTGTGCTGCACGATGATCCGCGCGCCGGAACTGGGCGCATGGGTGATCAGCCCGTCGGCGCGCACGGCTTCTTCGGCGAACCAGCGGAAGAATTCAGCGGCATACGTGGCCTCGCCCATCGCGTCTGCCCGCGCCTTGCCATTCTCCAGCGTGATCAGGCGGGCGAACTCCTCCAGCCTTGCGGTCATCAGCTCCCAGGCGCGGCGCAGCACTTCCGAGCGCGCGCGCGGGGTGCGCGCGGCCCAGTCGGCCATGGCGGCCTGGGCCGCATCAAGCGCCGCATCCGCATCCGCGATCCCGGCCGAGGCGACCGAGGCGAGAACCTCCTCTGTGGCGGGGTTGATCACATCGAAGCGGTCCTGCGTCTTGTGCCAGCCGCCATTGATATAGAGGTCAGTATAATCCATGGGATCCTCGCATGCTCAGAGCAGATGGCGCAGCGGGTCACCCATGCGACCCGCGAATTCGGACAGAAGCGCGATGGCCTGCGCGGGCGCCATATGCTGCGGGTCACATTCCAGCACCAGCGCCAGACCGTCGCCCTTGCTCAGAACGCTCAGCACAGGCACATCCTCGGCCCCGAGCGCAACCCCGCAAAGCGCGCTGCCGCGCAGGTCGCGCAGCAACAGGCCGGGGGCGTCCTCGCTCTCGGTCACGCCAGACAGGCGGCGGCCCGCAGGCACGGCAAAGGCGCGCGGCACGCCGACATGTTCGATCGCCACAATGCAGGGCGCGCCAAGGCTCGCCCCCGCCAGCCCGGCCAGGAGCGCGTCAGCATCGTCCAGCGTCCCGGCGACCGAGGCCGCGAAGGGGGCAAAGCCGTCCTGCGCCACGACCGCCTCCAGCCGCATGGCCTGCGGGGTAGTGCCGGGCTGTGGGGCGGGGGCATCAGCGGGCAGGTTCTCCAGAACCTCCAGATCGCGCATGTGATAGGGCTGCGGATGGCCTGCCGCGACCAGCCGCCCAAGATCCAGCCCCTTTTCCTGCGCCACGCGCTTCAGCTTTGGCGAGGCCAGGATGCGCCCCGAGGCCGGGAGCGCGACAGAAGACGCGGCAGGCGTGTCCGCGGGGTGTGCGGCAGGCGGCTCCGGCGCGGCCTGGGGCGCAGGGGACGGCGCGGCAGGCGCGGCCTGCGTCAGCGCCCGGCTTACCGGGTTTGCAGGTTTCTCGGCCGCGATAATCGCCACCACCTGCCCCACAGGCACATCATCGCCCTTTTGCGCCAATGTTGCGGCCAGATACCCCTCTGCGCCGGCAGGAACCTCCATCGTCGCCTTGTCGGTCTCGACCTCGAAGAGCAGGTCATCGGCGCCGACCTGCGCGCCGGGCTCCACCAGCCAGCCGACCATGACGCCGCTATCCTGCGCCATGCCAAGCTGCGGCATGGTGATCTCGCGCCCCTCGGGCAAGGTATCTTCGGCATCGGACGCAGTATCGGACTCGGCAGCAGGCGCAGGCGCCGCATCATCCTCTGCCGCATCGGCACTCTCGGAGATGCGCGCAATGGCCTGGCCCACGGGCACATCCTCGCCCGCCTGTGCGCGCACATGCGTGAGATACCCGCTCGCCTGCGCCTCGACCTCCATCGTGGCCTTGTCGGTCTCGACCTCGAAGAGCGCATCGCCCTTGGCGACCTTGTCGCCCGGCGCCTTCAGCCAGGACACGATCCTGCCTGCATCCTGTGCCATGCCAAGCTGCGGCATCGTCACGTCATGCGGCCCGAAACCAGAGGTTTCATTACGCGGCATGGATCAACTCCCCCGCACAGAGTTTGCGCGCATTGGCGGCCACCCCCTCAGCCGTCGGCACGGTCAGATCTTCCAGCGCGGGCGAGAACGGCACCGGCACATCCATCGCGCCCATGCGCAGCACGGGTGCATCGAGATGGTAGAAGGCCTTCTCGTTCAGCCGGCTGGCGATCTCGGCGGTCACCCCGTAGCTCTGATGGCCCTCATCGATGACAATCGCGCGGCTGGTCTTCTTCACGCTGTCCAGCAGCGTCTTCTCATCCAGCGGCACGATGGTGCGCGGGTCGATCACTTCGGCGCTGATGCCTTCAGCGGCCAGAATTTCCGCCGCCTTCTCGGCCACCTGCACCATCGACGAGGTGCCGATCAGCGTGATGTCGCGCCCTTCGCGCT
>REDZ01000114.1 GCA_007695345.1 Paracoccaceae bacterium
GGCAAGTTCGTGCGCGACTTCATGCAGGAAAACGCTGTCGGCCAGCCTTTCTTCAAGGCCACGCGCCGCATCAATGACGAGCATGAGATCGAGCAGGTCGGCGCGAAGCTGCGCGCGATGATGCCGTGGATTTCGGCGGGAAAGATGGTCGACAAGTCGCGGAACTGATCGGTTTACGGCAGGATCGTTGTGCGGCCGCGGGCAAGATCCGCGGTCGCAGACCCGATTGGCGCCTGCCATGGTGCAGGCTGTCCGATGGGGCTGCCTACTCTTCTGCGGGTTCGATGGACACGACACGCTCATACGCGAAGCTGAGGCGGAAATCCCCGACAATCGCAGCGCAGAACGCGTTGGTGTCGGAATAGCGCAACTCGGAATCGGATGTCAGGGCAAGCGCAAGCGTGTTCCGCCTTTGCGGACGACGCCCAAGGTAATCGGACAGTTCGACCGCATAGCTGTCCACCACCGGGCGCACACGGTTGATCAGCCGGGAATCCTCGACATAGCCGCGCAGTTCATCGCGACTGTCAGCGCGCTGCCAGCCCCGCAGGAAGGGCTCTCGCCACTCGACCAGCCTGGGACAATGCGAGAAAAGCAGCCCGTCGGTTATGGACGGCGCCCCGTCCTGGGACCGCAGCGGGCGCGATGTATAGTGCAGCACGGCCCCGTCAAAGGTGACAAGGCCAGGTTCATACCAGAGCTGCGACAGGTCGAATTCGACGATCGCGGTCTGCACCACGCTGTTGCGTCGCCTGCAGATGTCAGAGCCACCGTAACTGTTTGCGAAACCCGTTGCAGCCTCAGCCGGTCCGAGATCCGAGTCCTGCGCGGCCCGCGGTGCCGGTCTGCGATCAAGCTGGCCCAGACACCACCCTTCCGATCCGCCGTCGGCATGGGTATAGGTGGCAAGCCGGGTCGGCGACAGGGTGATGGTCCCCCGTTCGACAGTGACAATCCGCGGCCCATCGCAGGCCAGAAGGGAAAACCCGAGCATGCCAATCAGAAACATGGAGCGATGCATGATCGCCTCCTGCGGCGCGGGCATCGCAGCGGAAATGGCCCGCACACGTTGCTTGTGACGTCCTCAAGAGCGGGATTATGATAACCGAAAAAGGCCCGGCTGGCCACCGAAAGCGTGCCGGGGTCGGCCAGCGATGGCGGCGACAACCGGTAAAAGCGGACTAACCGGGCAGGTCTTGCGCCGGGATGATCGGGAAAAACCGCCCCCCCGACCACAGGCCGAACCAGTCCGCGCCCTCATGCGGGGCATGGGTGCCCAGATCGACCAGCCGATAAAAGCTCTTGCGGTCAATCAACGCCTCCAGCCCGGCTCGGATGTGGACATAGGGGGCGGGCTCTCCGCTCTCGGGGTCACGGATGACGCGCAAGGGGTGCTCGGGTCCGGCGGTCGCCTCATCGCCCACATTCGTCACGAAGGTCAGGCACTGGTCGGCCCCCTGCCCTTCGGCCCGGAAATCGACCGCGACAAAGGGCGCATCATCAACAGTGATGCCGACCTTCTCGACCGGGGTGACCAGAAAATACGTGTCCCCCTCGCGCTTGAGGATGGTCGAGAACAGGCGCACAAGCGCGGGGCGGCCAATGGGTGTGCCCTGATAGAACCACGTCCCGTCGCGCGCGATCCGCATGTCCAGGTCACCGCAAAAGGGCGGGTCCCACAGATGCACAGGCGGCAGGCCCTTGCCCTTTGCGGCGGCAGAGGCCGCCTCGGCCAGTGCAGTGGCCGACGGTGTCACGCTATTTTGTTCGCCTGTGGTTTTTGCCATTGGACCCTCATGCGATATGTCTCACACTGATGGGGCACATAATCATGCCCGTCTACCCTGCAAGGAGTGCCCCGAATGAGCGAAGACACCGATCTGGTCGACGAGATCGAGGCGCTAGGCAAGAAACTTGCCCTCGCGCGTGACAGCATCAACCGCCGATTCATCGGCCAGCGCAATGTCGTTGACCTGACGCTGACCGCCATGCTGTGCGGCGGCCACGGGCTGCTGATCGGGCTGCCGGGACTGGGCAAGACACGGCTGGTCGATACGCTCTCGACCGTGATGGGGCTGCAGGGCAACCGCATCCAGTTCACGCCCGATCTGATGCCCGCCGATATTCTGGGGTCTGAAGTGCTGGATGCGGGCGAGGATGGCAAACGCGCCTTTCGCTTCATCGAGGGGCCGATCTTCTGTCAGCTTCTGATGGCAGATGAGATCAACCGCGCCTCGCCCCGCACGCAGGCCGCGCTGTTGCAGGCGATGCAGGAACGCGAGGTCACGGTTGCGGGCATGCATCACGCGCTGGACAAGCCCTTTCACGTGCTGGCCACCCAGAACCCGATCGAGCAGGAGGGCACATATCCCCTGCCTGAAGCGCAGCTTGACCGCTTTCTGGTGCAGATCGATGTGGAATATCCCGACCGCGACACCGAACGCGATATCCTGATCGCCACCACGGGCGAGGGCGAGGATGTGGCGCATGAGGTCTTCACCTCGGCCGAACTGATCGCCGCGCAGACCCTGTTGCGCCGGATGCCCGTGGGCGAAAGCGTGGTCGAGGCGATCCTCGATCTGGTGCGCGCCTGCCGCCCCGGCGAACCTGACGCGCATGAGGCCGTGCGCGATTCGGTCAGTTGGGGGCCGGGGCCGCGCGCCGCGCAGGCGCTGATGCTGACCGTGCGTGCGCGCGCGCTTCTGGACGAACGGCTTGTGCCTTCGGTCGAGGATGTGGCCGCGATGGCGCGCCCCGTGCTCAGCCACCGCATGGCGCTGGGCTTTGCTGCCCGCGCGCGCGGCGAGAACCTTGCCGCCATCATCGACCGCGTCGCCGCCGACGCCACCCGCATGGGGGCCGCAGCGTGAGCAATGTCGCCCAGTTCCGCGCCGATGCCGAGGCGCTGGCCGCCCCCCTGCCCGCGCTGATGGCGCAGGCAGAGCACCTGGCGGCATCCGTGCTGCCCGGCGCGCATGGGCGCAGGCGGGCCGGTCTGGGCGATGAGTTCTGGCAATACCGGCAGGCCGGGCCGTCCGATGCGGGTGCGCGGATCGACTGGCGCCGCTCGGGGCGCTCGGACGTGCATTTCATTCGCGAAACCGAATGGCAGGCCGCGCAGGCGGTCACGCTCTGGATCGACACCTCGCAGGCGATGGGGTTCAGCGGGCACAAGACGCGCGTGAGCAAGGGCGCGCGGGCGCGTGTTCTGGGGCTGGCGCTGGCCGTGCTGCTGCTGAAAGGGGGCGAGCGTGTGGGGCTGATGCCCGACCAGCCCGCGCGGGCCGGGCGCGCGCAGCTTGACACGCTGGCCTATGCGCTCAGCGCGCCCGCTGCCTCGGGCGATTACGGCGCGCCCCCTGAAACGCTGCTGCCGCCGCATTCGCAGGCGGTGTTCCTGTCCGATTTCTTCGGCCCGTCCGAGGTGTTGCGCGACACCGTGGGCCGGGCGGCGGACCGGGGCGTGCGCGGAACACTTGTGCATGTGCTGGACCCGGCGGAAGAGGAATTTCCCTATCAGGGCCGGTCGATCTTTGAATCCATGGCCGGCGCGTTGCGGCATGAAACATTGCGTGCCAATGATCTGCAGGCGCGCTATCGCGACCGGCTGGCCGCGCGCAAGGACATGCTGACGGCCCTTGCCCGTGCGACGGGCTGGCAGGTGCTGCAACACCATACCGATCAGCCCCCGGCACAGGCGCTGATGTCGCTATGGCAGCTGCTGGACGCGGGAAGGGGGCGATGATGCGCACGCGACCCGGCATGACGGAGGGTGGATGTTCACGCTAGGCCCGCTTGGCTTTGCCACGCCTGCGCTGCTGATCGCGCTGGTGGCGCTGCCGCTCTTGTGGTGGCTGCTGCGCGCTGTGCCGCCCGCGCCGGTGATCCGGCGCTTTCCGGGCGTGGCGCTGCTGATCGGGCTCAAGGACGAGACGACGCAGACGGACAAGACGCCCCTGTGGCTGCTGATCCTGCGGGCACTGGCCGTGGCGGCGCTGATCTTCGGCTTTTCCGGCCCGGTGCTGAACCCGCAGCCCGCGCGCGACGGGTCCGGGCCGCTGCTGATCGTGCTTGATGCCTCCTGGGCCAGCGCGCGCGACTGGCCCGCACGCATGGCCCGCGTCGATGAACTGCTGGCCGAGGCGCAGCGCAGCGACCGCCCCGTGGCCATCGTGTCGCTGACAGACCTGCCTGCGGGGGAAACCAGCTTTCGCAGCGCCGATTTCTGGGTCGAACGCCGCGCCGGGCTGGACCCCGCGCCATGGGCGCCCGCCGCCGATGATGTGGCCGACTGGGCCGCGCTTTTGCCCGACGAGGTCGAAAGCTACTGGCTGTCCGACGGGCTGGACCACCCTCACCGGGCTGACCTGACCGAGGCGCTGGAGGCCCGTGGCCCACTGACCGTTTTTGAAACGACGCGCCCGGTAACGGCACTGGCACCGCCCGGCCTGCGCGACGGGGTCATCCATCTGCCGGTGCACCGCGTTCCCGGCCAGCCTGCGCAGGACATCGAGATCGCCGCCCATGGCCGCGACCCCACCGGGGTCGAGCGTATCCTCGCGCAAGGCACACTGGCGATGGAGGCCGGTGAAACCGTGGCCGAACTGAACCTGACGCTGCAGCCCGAATTGCGCAATCGCATCACCCGCTTTCAGATCACGGGCGAACGTAGCGCAGGCGCGGTGTCTCTTACTGATGACGCGCTGCAACGGCGCAAGGTCGGGCTGCTGACAGGGCGCGAAGGGCGCGAGGCGCTGGACCTGCTCTCGCCCTTCTTCTATCTTCGGCAGGCGCTGGAGCCGGTCGCCGAACTGGTCGAAAGCCCCTCGGTCGATGACCTGCTTCTGACCGCGCCCGATGTGCTGATCCTTGTCGATATCGCGCAACTGGGCGAACTGGAATCCGCCCAGATACAGGATTTCGTGAATGATGGCGGCTTGCTCTTGCGCTTTGCCGGGCCGCGTCTGGCCGCAAGCGATGTCGCGCGCGCCGAGGAAGACCCGCTCATGCCGGTGCGGCTGCGCATCGGCGGGCGCACGGTGGGCGGCGCGATGAGCTGGGGCGAACCCCGCCGCCTGGCCGAGTTTGACGATGACACGCCCTTTGCGGGGCTGCGCATCCCGGCAGATGTGACAATTGACGCGCAGGTTCTGGCCCAGCCCGACCCGGCGCTGTCCGAACGCACCATCGCCTCGCTGATCGATGGCACACCCCTGGTCACGCGGCGCTTTTCGGGCGATGGTCAGGTCGTGCTGGTGCACACCACCGCCAATGCCGAATGGTCCAGCCTGCCGATCTCGGGCCTGTTCGTCGAGATGCTGGAGCGGCTGGCCGTCTCGACCCGCCCTGCCGCGCTGGCCGAGGGCGCGCTGGCCTCCAGCCAGTGGCAGCCCCAACGCGCTCTTGACGGGTTCGGCGAGGTGATTGATGTCAGTGACCGCCCCACCCTGCCCGGCGCGCGGCTGGCCGATGGCCAGTTCGGCCCCGATCTGCCGCCGGGCGTCTATAGCAGCGCCATCGGCAGCGTTGCCCTGAATATCGGAGCAGACGACATGACCCTGACACCCGCAAGCTGGCCTGCCTCGGTCACGATCGAGGGGGACACGATCGCCGAGGAACGCGACCTGCGCGCGCTGTTCCTCAGCCTCGGGCTGGGGGCGCTGATGCTCGACATCCTCGCCGCGCTCTGGGTCTCGGGCCGGCTGCGCAATGCGACCGCGGCGCTGGGCGTGCTGGCCCTGATGGGCATGATCGCGCCGGCCGAGGCCGACACCCCGCCCCAGGATGAGCTTGCCCGCCAGGCCACATCCGAGATGGTTCTGGGCCATGTGCTGTCCGGCGACAGCCGCGTGGATGACACGGCGCGCGCAGGCCTCGCCGGGCTGGGCCGTACACTGTATCTGCGCACCTCGATCGAACCGGGTGATCCCATCGGCGTCGATCTGGAACGCGACGAGTTGACCTTCTTTCCCTTCCTCTACTGGCCCGTCACCGAGGACAGCCCCATCCCCTCGGACGCGGCGTATGAGAAACTCAACCGCTATCTGCGCGGCGGCGGCATGATCATGTTCGACACCCGCGACGCGGAACTCGCCGGGCTGACCCGCACCACGCCCGAGGCGCGGCGCCTGCAGGCCATTGCACGCCCGCTCGACCTGCCCCCGCTGGAACCGGTGCCCGAGGATCATGTCCTGACCCGCACCTTTTACCTGATCCAGGAATTTCCGGGCCGCCATACCGGGCAGGATGTCTGGGTCGAGGCCGCTCCCCCCGATGCCGAACAGGCAGAGGGGATGCCCTTTCGCAACCTCAATGACGGGGTGACGCCCGTGATCATCGGTGGGCATGACTGGGCCGCGGCCTGGGCGATGGATGAAACGGGCCGCCCGCTGGTGCGGCTGGGCATGGGCGCGAGCGGCGAGCAGCAGCGCGAGATCGCCTATCGCTTCGGGATCAACCTGATCACCCATGTGCTGACCGGCAATTACAAATCCGATCAGGTCCATGTGCCCGCGCTTCTGGACAGGCTGGGCCAATGATGGGGGGTCAGGATATCGTCTTCGCGCCCCTTCTGCCCTGGAGCGTGCTGGCTCTGATCGCGGCGGGCGCCACGCTCATGGTCGTGCTGGCGCTGTGGCAGGGGCTGCGCGGCTGGTGGCTGCGCGGGCTGGCGGCAACCGCGCTGATCGCCGCGTTGGCCAACCCCTCGATCCTCAGCGAAGACCGCGAGACGCTGGAAGATATCGCGCTGATCATCGTGGATGACACGGCCTCGAACCGGCTGGGCAACCGCGCCGCCCAGACCGAGGCCACGCTGGAGCATCTGGAAACCGCGCTCGACGGGCTGGGCGACATCGATACCCGCGTGGTCCACCTGCCGGATGGGCCGCGCAATACCGGCACGCAACTGCTCACCGCGATGAACGAGGCCCTGTCCGACCTGCCACGCGACCGGATCGCGGGCATTTTCGCCATCTCGGACGGGCAGATCCATGATGAGGTTCCCGGCCTCGATCTGCCCGCGCCCTTCCACCTGCTGAAAACCGGCGAGTCGGATGACTGGGACCGCCGCCTGATCATCCGCAACGCGCCTGCCTATGCCATCTTGGGCGAGCCTGTCACCCTGACCCTGCGGGTCGAGGATCAGGGCGCTGTTCCGCCGGATGCCGGCAACATCGCAACGCTGGACTATGCCATCAATGGCGGCGAGATGCGGCAGGCCGAGGTGCCGGTTGGCGAGGATATGGAGATTACCGTCACGCTGGAACAGGGCGGCATGAATGTGCTGCAATTCGAGCTGGAAGAGGCCGAGGATGAACTGACCACCCGCAACAATGCCGCCATCGTGCAGATCAACGGGGTGCGCGACCGGCTCAGCGTGCTTCTGGTCTCGGGCGAGCCGAATGCCGGGCAGCGCACATGGCGCAATCTGCTGAAATCGGACCCGGCGGTGGATCTGGTGCATTTCACCATCCTGCGCCCGCCGGACCGGCATGACGGGGTGCCGGTGGATGAACTGTCCCTGATCGCCTTTCCCACGCGCGAATTGTTCGTCGACAAGATCGAGGAATTCGACCTGATCATCTTTGACCGGTACCGCCGACGCGGCATCCTGCCCAACAGCTATTTCGCCAATATCGCCCGCTATGTCGAAGAGGGCGGGGCCATGCTGGTGGTGGGCGGGCCGGAACTGGCCAGTGCCGACAGTATCTGGCGCTCTCCGCTGGGCGATGTGTTCCCCGCACGCCCCACGGCCCGTGTGATCGAGGAAGGCTTTCGCCCGCGCGTGACCGAACTGGGCCAGCGCCACCCGGTCACGGCCGGTCTGGAAGACCTGGCCCCGGCGGCCGAGGACGGGCCGGGCTGGGGCCGCTGGTTCCGCCAGATCGAGCTTGAGCCGCAGCGCGGGCAGAATGTCATGAGTGGTGTGGACGGCGCGCCGCTTCTGGTGCTCGACCGTGTGGGCGAAGGGCGACTGGCGCTTCTGGCCTCGGATCAGACATGGCTGTGGGATCGCGGTTATGAAGGGGGCGGGCCGCAACTGGAACTGCTGCGCCGTCTGGCACACTGGATGATGGGCGAGCCCGATCTGGAAGAAGAAACCCTGCGCGGCACTGCCGAGGGCCAGCGCATCACCGTGATCCGGCGCACCCTGCAGGACGAAGTGGGCGATGTCACGATCACGACGCCCGATGGCGACACGGTCGAGTTGCCGCTGACCGAAGACAGCCCCGGCGATTACCGTGCGGAATGGGACGCGCCCGATATCGGGCTCTATCGCCTGCGCGAAGGGGATCTGGAGTCAGTCGTGGCGCTGGGTCCGCAGGCCCCGCGCGAATTCGAGGAAACCATCGCGACCCGCGAAAAGCTGCAACCGCTGGTCAATGCCACGCGCGGCGGGATCACACGGATAGAGGATGACCTGCCCGAATTGCGACAGGTACGCGAAGGCCGCACAGCCGCCGGGCGCGGCTGGCTGGGGGTCACCCCGCGCGAGGCTTATCTGACCACCGAATTGCGCAGCGCCGCGTTGCTGCCGGGCTGGCTGTGGCTGATGCTGGCCGCCGGTCTGGCACTGGGCGCATGGCTGCGCGAGGGCCGTAGCTGACATGCGCGCGCGCTCCGCCATCTGCAGGCGGGGGCGCGCGGGTCTGACATGCCGAGCATCTGAACCACCCCGCCCGCGAACGGCCCGCCCACCCACCCTCGCGGCGCGCGCCTGCGGCGCGCTTGCTTGCCGTTCGCGGGCGGAGTGGTTCAGGCCAGAAAACCCAGCAACGCCTCTGCCGTCGCCTCAGGCGCGGTATCGGGAAAGAAATGCCCGCCCGGCACGCTCGCCGCCTGCATCCGCGCCAGTCGGTCCGCCCAGGTGGCCGGAATGTCATAGGCCTGCGCCATCGCCCCCTGCGCCCCATAGAGAACCAGCGCCGGGCATGCCACCCTGCGGCCCAGATCGGCAGTATCCAGCGCGAGATCATGCTGCAGCGTCGCGCGGTAATCCTGACACATGCCGAAAATCACCTCCGGCCGTCGCCAGGCCGCGCGATAGGCGGCCAGCGCATTGGCGTCAAAATCCTCCAGCCGCGCGCCGCCCCAGCCCAAAAGGCAGCTTTCAAAATAATAATCGGGATCGGCCTTGATCAATGTTTCGGGGAAGGGATGTGGCTGGGCCAGAAAGAACCAGTGATAATAGCTGCGCGCCACCTGATGGCTCAGGCGCGACAGAAGCAGCTCGGTCGGCACGATGTCCATAAGCGTCAGGCTGACAATCCTCTCGGGCGCATCCAGCGCCATCCGATGCGCCACGCGCGCGCCCCGGTCATGCCCGACCAGATGGAATGTCGCAAAACCAAGGCGCTCCATCAGCGCAAGCTGGTCCTGCCCCATCGCCCGGAAACTGTAGCCCGCGCAATCCTGCGGCGCATCCTGCCCCGGCACGTCGGATGCGCCATAGCCGCGCAGGTCCGCCGCAACCACTGTGAAACGATCCGCAAGCTGCGCGGCAACCGGCCCCCACATCGCGCGATTCTGCGGAAACCCGTGCAGGAGAAGCACAGGCGGCCCAGCACCCCCGATGCTGCACGCAATCTCGACCTCGCCCAGCCTGATCCGCGTCTCGCGCATGGCCTGCCCCCCACTCTGTCACGGTCGGGCATCAGCATCGGCTGCCCGACAGGGGCGGTCAAGCCTCAGGCATGTTCAGCGCAGGCGCAGATCGGCCTGATCGCCCTGCCCCTGATCCGAGATGAAGCGCAGGGTCGCGCCGTTGCGCAACACAAGCTGGCAGTTATACGGATCGCCCGAACTGCCGAATTCCAGCGTGCGGCAGAAATACCCGTCGCGCCATTCCCATTGGCCGCCAACACTCATCCCGAACCCGCGCCCGGTGATCTGACCCTGCGGCAGAACCTCCAGCCGCACGCCAAAGCGGGTCAGCTCCCGCCCCTCGACCAGCGACCGGAATGTGCTTTCCTCGCGGACAGGCTGAAAATCTGCCAGCGCCGGTGCGGCGATCAGCAGTGCAGATGTTGCAAGGGCGAACAGTTTGCGCATGATGACCCCTCGGTGTGATCGAACTGAAGAGTATACGGCCCTGCCCGCAGATCGGTTTCATCACCAACACATTTTTTTCAGCGCGACAACCCCAGCACATCGATCATGCTGTATTCGCCCGGCCCCTGCCCCTGTGCCCAGATCGCGGCGCGAAGCGCGCCGCGCGCAAACAAGGCCCGGTCCGTGGCCACATGACGCAGTACGATCCGTTCGCCTTCGCCCGCGAAGATCACATCATGCTCGCCGACAAAATCGCCGCCACGGATGGCGTGAAAGCCGATCGTGCCCGCAGGGCGCGCGCCCGTGATCCCGTCGCGGCCCCGATCCGCCACATCCGCCAGCGCAACATCACGCCCGGCGGCAACGGCCTCGCCCAGCATCAGCGCCGTGCCAGAGGGCGCATCGACCTTGTGGCGGTGATGGGCCTCGACAATCTCGACATCGTAATCCACGCCCAGCGCCTGCGCGACCTGTTGCGTCAGCGTGACCAGCAGGTTCACGCCCAGGCTCATATTGCCCGCCCGCACGATCCGTCCCGTTTGCCCGGCATGCGCGATGGCGGCCAGATCATCCTCGGAAAACCCCGTCGTGCCGATCACATGCGCGACTCCGGCCGCTGCCGCCTGTTCGGCCAGCGCGACCGACACGACAGGCGCGGTGAAATCGATCACCGCATCCGATACCGCCAAGGCTTCGGCCCAGTCATCACTCACGATCAGCCCGCGCGCGCTGCCGCCCATCGCCTCGCCCAGGTCACGGCCCACCCAGTCATGCCCCGTACGCTCGACCACAGCCGACAGCGTTGCAATATCCGAGCCGTCAATCTGCTGCACCAGCATTTGCCCCATTCGCCCCGAGGCGCCCATGACTGCCATGCGAACCATTCCAAGACCCTTTCCTGCCGATCACATCTGCGCGTAAACGCGCGCATCCTTAGCCCCCGGGGCGAAAAATGGCAAAGCCTCGTTGCGTGGCAGGGACGCTTCACATAAAAGCCGGTCATGGCAAAGACACACTCCAGCACCCATCGTGGCCCGTCGCAACGCCAATTGCGCGTGGGCGAGCTGATCCGCCGCAACCTGTCCGAGGTGCTGGCGCGCGGCGATGTGCATGACCCCGAACTGGGCCGCGTGCCGATCACGGTCAGCGAGGTCCGCGCCTCGCCCGATCTGCGCATCGCGACAGCCTTTGTCATGCCGCTGGGCGGGCAGGATCAGGCCGGAACACTGGCCGCCCTGCGCCGCAACACCGCAGAGCTGCGCCATCTGGTCGCGCGCGGGCTGGCGCTGAAATACGCGCCCGATCTGCGCTTTCAGATCGATGAAAGCTTTGATCGCATGGATGAAACGCGCCGCCTGTTGCAGCAGGACCGTGTGCAGCGCGACATCGCAGGCGGGACGGATACGGATGGGCAAGAGGGCTAGGGCCGCCATCGCAGCGCTGGCGCTATTGCTTCCGGCAGCGCAGGCACAGGCCGATTGCACCCGCACCGAATTTCAGGGCAGCAGCTTCACCTATTGCTCAGCGCGTATCGATGATGACCTGCGCCTGTTCCTCTATGCGTCCGAGGGCGAGGTTTTCGGTAATTTCCGCAGCATTGACGAGGCGCTGGCCCAGGACGGCAAGCGCCTGGCCTTTGCGATGAACGGGTCGATGTATCACCCCGACCGCAGCCCCGTGGGCCTGTATATCGAGGATGGCGAAGAACTCTCCAGCCTTGTCACGCGCGAGGGGCCGGGCAATTTCGGCCTGCTGCCCAATGGCGTGTTCTGCATTGAAGAGGCGCGCTTTACCCTTCTGGAAAGCCGCAGTTTTGCCGGCACGCCGCCGCAATGCCGCTTTGCCGCACAAAGCGGGCCGATGCTGGTCATTGATGGCGCGTATCATCCCCGCTTCATCCCGGATTCGGACTCGCGGCTGATCCGCAACGGGGTCGGCGTGTCGCCTGACGGGATGCAGGCGTTTTTCGTGATCGCCAATACCCGCGTCAATTTTTTCGAATTCGCGCGGTTCTTTCGCGACTATCTGGGGCTGTCGCAGGCGCTTTATCTGGATGGCAATGTCTCGCGCCTGCATGCGCCCGATATGCGGCGCTCGGACTGGGGCACGCTGCTGGGGCCGATCGTGGGCAAGGTCGTTGACGCGGGCGACGCCACGCAATAGGACCGCGCGCGGCAGCAGGATGAGGGATCATGGGACGCAAGCGCAAGGGGCGCGCCATTTCGGGCTGGCTGATCGTGGACAAACCCGCAGGCGTCACGTCAACCGCCGTTGTGGGCAAGGTGCGCTGGGCGTTGCAGGCGCAAAAGGCTGGCCATGCAGGCACGCTGGACCCGGGCGCGACAGGCGTGCTGGCCGTGGCGCTGGGTGAGGCGACCAAGACAGTTCCCTACATCACCGAGGCGCTGAAATGTTACCGTTTCAGCGTGCGGCTGGGGCAGGCCACGACCACCGATGATGCCGAGGGCACGGTCATCGCGACCTCGGACCTGCGCCCGCAGGATACCGGGATCGAGGCCGCGTTGTCGCGCTTTCGCGGTCAGATCGACCAGGTTCCGCCCCAGTTTTCCGCCGTCAAGGTCGAGGGCGAGCGCGCCTATGACATCGCCCGCGCAGGCGACGAGATGGAACTTGCCGCCCGCCCCCTCTGGGTCGAACGGCTGGAGATGGTCGCCCGCCCCGATGCAGATACGGTCGAGCTGGAAATGGTCTGTGGCAAGGGCGGCTATGTGCGGTCCATCGCGCGCGATCTGGGGCAGGTGTTGGGTTGCCATGGCCATGTGGTCTGGCTGCGGCGGCTGTGGTCCGGGCCGTTCCGGGCCGAGGCGGGGCTGACCCTCGATCAGATCGACGCGCTGGCCCGTTCCCCCGATCTCGACACGCATCTGCATCCGCTGGAAACGGGTCTTGCAGGTCTGCCCGAACTGCCCGCTACCCCCGAGGGGGCCGCCCGCCTGCGCAACGGCAACCCCGGCGAGGTCACCCATGCCAATGTGGACTATGGCGATACCGCATGGGCCAGCCACGCGGGCCGCGCCGTGGCCGTGGGCACCTACCGCGCCGGGATGCTGCACCCCCATCGCGTGTTCAACCAGCCATGATCGCCTGGCCCGGCGTCATCACCCGCAGCCATGTCAAGGGCGACGCGCCCTCGACCGCCGTCTATTCCCCGTGCGAGGCGTATCGCTACCTGCTGACCCGCGAATGGGCCCCGTCCCAGGGCAAGGCGCTGTTCATCATGCTCAACCCCTCCACTGCGACGGAACGGCAGAACGACCCCACAGTGGAACGCTGCGAACGCCGCGCCCGCACGCTGGGCTTCGGCGCGTTCCGGGTGTGCAACATCTTTGCCTATCGCGCCACCGACCCGCGCGCCATGCGCGCCGCCCCCGACCCTGTCGGCCCCTGGAACGACGCCGCCATCCTGGACAGCCTGCCCTGGGCAGACCGCATCATCTGCGCCTGGGGCACGCATGGCGCGCATCTGGATCGCGGGCCGCAGGTCGAGCGCCTGCTGCGCGCCCACGGCGCGCCCCTCTGGCATCTGGGGCTCAGCAAGGCCGGGCACCCCAGACACCCGCTCTATATCGGCTATGCGGTCCAGCCCCAGCCCTGGCACCCGCCCGCCTGACACCACAAGCCTTGCACGCCCCGCACGCGCCGATTAGGTGATGCCAAACCCTTTTCCCTGACCGGAGCAAGTGCCATGGCGTCCTACCAGTTTGTCTATCACATGGATGGTGTCTCCAAGACCTATCCCGGCGGCAAGAAATGTTTCGAGAATATCCGCCTGAACTTTCTGCCCGGCGTCAAGATCGGCGTGGTGGGCGTGAACGGCGCGGGCAAATCCACATTGCTGCGTATCATGGCCGGTCAGGACAAGGATTTCACCGGCGAGGCATGGGCCGCCAAGGGCGCGCGCGTGGGCTATCTGCCGCAGGAACCCGAACTTGACGCCAGCCTCGATGTGCGCGGCAATGTCATGCTGGGCGTGGCCGGGAAACAGGCCAAGCTGGAACGCTATAACGAACTGGCCATGAACTACTCGGATGAGACGGCCGAGGAAATGGCCGAATTGCAGGACCAGATCGACGCCGAAAACCTCTGGGACCTCGACAGCCAGATCGATGTCGCGATGGAAGCCCTGCGCTGCCCCCCCGACGCGGCCAGCGTCGACACGCTCTCGGGCGGGGAACGCCGCCGCGTGGCGCTGTGCAAGCTGCTTCTGGAAGCGCCCGACATGCTGCTGCTGGACGAACCCACCAACCACCTTGATGCCGAAACCATCGCCTGGCTGCAAAAGCACCTGATCGAATACAAGGGCACCATCCTGATCGTCACCCATGACCGCTATTTCCTGGATGACATCACCGGCTGGATCCTGGAACTCGACCG
>REDZ01000028.1 GCA_007695345.1 Paracoccaceae bacterium
GGCCAGCCCAGCGTGCCGATGGGCCAGAGGCCCGAGGAGAACCAGGTGTCGAGCACGTCGGGGTCGCGTTTGAGTGCCTTGCCTGGCGCCAAGGCCTGCGCCTCAGCCTCGGTCGGGGCACAATACTGGCCGCCATCCGCGTCATACCAGACCGGAATCTGATGCCCCCACCAGAGCTGCCGCGAGATGCACCAGGGCTCGATATTCTCCAGCCAGTGATAATAGGTCTTTTCGCCGCTTTCCGGCACGATCTTCACCTGTCCCGAGCGCACGGCATCCAGCGCCGGCCCCACGACCTTCTCGGCATCGACGAACCACTGATCGGTCAGCATCGGCTCAATGACCACTTTCGACCTATCGCCAAAGGGTTGCATGATCTTCTTTGCCTCGACCAAAGGCACCGCCTCTGCGTCAGGTAGGGTGGGTGCACCCACCTTACCCCCCAGCCGCGGATCATCCGCATGGGTCATGACCGCCAGCCCCTCGGCCGTGATCTCTGCCACCACGGCCTCGCGCGCCGCGTAGCGGTCCAGCCCGCGCAGATGGTCGGGCACAAGGTTCAGCGCATCGGCCTCGGCCTCGGACAGCACGCGCTCACCCCGCGCCACGGCGCCTGCAATCTCTGCCGCCTCGGCATAGGGCGCGCCATCCGCGCGCATCTGCGCGCGTGTATCCATCAGCCGATACATCGGAATGCCCGCGCGTTTCGCCACGCCGTAGTCATTGGCGTCATGCGCGCCGGTGATCTTCACGGCGCCCGATCCGAATTCCGGGTCGGGATAGCTGTCGGTGATGATCGGGATCAGGCGGCGATGTTCTTTCGGCCCTACCGGAATTTCGCAGAGTTTCCCAACAATTGGCGCGTAGCGTTCATCTGATGGGTGAACTGCGACTGCCCCGTCGCCCAGCATCGTTTCTGGCCGCGTCGTGGCGATGGAGATGTAGTCCCGCGTCTCGCGCAGGGTCACATTGCCGTCCTCATCGCGTTCCAGATATTCATATGTCTCACCCCCCGCCAGCGGGTATTTGAAGTGCCACATATGGCCATCCGTCTCGACATTCTCGACCTCGAGATCCGAGATGGCGGTCTCAAAATGCGGGTCCCAGTTGACCAGACGTTTTCCCCGATAGATCAACCCCTTGTCATACATATCGACAAAGACCTTGATCACCGCATCGTGGAAATTGCCCTCTTCCCCCTCGGGTGCACCCGGCGCGCCGGACATGGTGAAGGCATTGCGCGACCAGTCCAGCGAACAACCCAGCCGCTTGAGCTGACCAATGATCGTGCCGCCGGATTTCTGTTTCTGTTCCCAGACAAGGCGCGTGAACTCTTCTCGCGTGAAATCCGTGCGCTTTTTCTGCTGCAGGGCCAGTTCGCGTTCGACCACCATCTGGGTGGCGATACCGGCATGGTCCTGCCCCGGCTGCCACAGCACATCATAGCCCTGCATACGCTTCCAGCGCACCAGAATATCCTGCAACGTGTTGTTGAAGGCATGGCCGATATGCAGATTGCCGGTCACATTGGGCGGCGGAATCATCACGCAGAACGACTCGTCGCGGCGCTTGTTCGCGCCTGCGCGGAATGCGCCCGTCTCTTCCCACAGCGCGGCAAGCCGCGCCTCGGCAGTCTTTGCGTCGAATGTCTTGTCCATCGCCATCGGCCCGGCCCCTTTTCGCAATCGAGCATGTCTTAGCGCCCCGGCGTCCCAAGGAAAAGCCCCCGTTCTGCCCCTGCAGATGACAGATGCAAACCCAGTCGCAGGCGGCTATACTGTGCAGATCACGACAGGATCGGATCATGCAGCGCAAACCCGTTTCCTACTGGCGGCTTATTCGGCGCCTGAAACTGTACTGGCTGGGATTTCCGCTGGTTTTTGCGCTGGCCTTTGGCGGGGTCGGGATTGCGCTGTCGCGCGATGTCCTGCTGCTGGCGCGCGAGGGGGTGGTGGTGCAGGCGCAGATCATCGACCGGCAGATCGAACGGCGCCGGTCCTCGGACGGCAAGACCAGCACCTATTACCATGTGCATTACAGCTATCACCCGGAAGAGCGCGCAGAGCCCATCACCCGGCGTCAGACGGTCAGCCGCACGCTTTATGACAGCGCGCAGCCCGGTGGGCAGATGCCGGTCACCTATGCCTGGTCCCGCCCCGACCGGGCCAGTATCGATCTGGCGCATGACCGGATGGGGGCGTGGATATTTGGCGGGATCGGGTTGGTGGCGGCGTTGGTGTCGCTTGGGCTTGGGGGCTGGATGTTCGGGCGCAAGCGCTCGGTCCTGCGGGCGCTGCGCCATGGTGAACTGCGCGAAGCCCACGTGACGGGCATCCGCGAGACGAATGTGCGCAAGAACAACGTCCGGCAATATGTGCTGGACTGGGTCGATGCGACAGGCGCGACCGGCAGCTCCATGATGGACCGTTTCGCCCGGCTGTCAGCGCATCCTGTTGGCAGCGTGATCCGCGTCTATGTCGATCCCCGAACAGGTCGCGGCTGGTGGGAGGATCAGGTCTAGACCTTGCGGATCGTATCCCCCGGATCGACCCGTGGCGCGAGTTCGACCCGCTGCCCGCCAATCACACCATCTGCACTGTGCCCGGCCACGATGGCGGCGGCCTGCTGCCCGATCTCGAAGCGGCAGGAATCCGTCGTGGCAAGCCGCATGCGCAACCCGTCCAGCAATTCCAGCCCGTTGAACCCGGCAAGCCCGATCTGGCCGGGTACGTCCAGCCCCTGATCCAGACAGTATAGCAGCCCCCCTGCCCCGATCATGTCATTGGAATAATACAGAAAATCCAGATCCGGCACGCGGTCCAGGATCGTCTTGGTCATTTCGCGCCCCTTGGCCATCGACGATCCGCCCGCGTAATGTTCGGTCGCGGCAAGCTCGGCGCCAGCCTCTTGCAGCGCCGTGGTAAAACCCTCGACCCGTTTGCGGGCGCGGTGGTCATCGGGCATTTTCGTGCCCATGAACCCGATCCGCCGATAGCCTGCGGCAAGGATCGTCTGTGCCATCTCGCGCCCCGCGCGGCGGTGCGAAATGCCCACCATCGCATCGATCGGATCTCCGTCGATATCCATGATCTCGACAATCGGGATGCCCGCATTCGACAGCATCGCGCGCGAGGCATCGGTATGCTCCAGCCCCGCGACAATCATCCCCGATGGCCGCCAGGACAGCATCTCGTAGATCACATGTTCCTCGCGCTCGGCCTGATAGTCGCTCGCGCCGAAGACAGGTTGCAACCCGGTCTCGGCCAGCCCGTCCGAGATGCCCGACAACACTTCTGGAAAGACCATATTGGCCAGTGACGGGATGATCACCCCCACCAGGTTGACCCGCTGGCTGGCCAGGGCGCCCGCGATCTTGTTGGGCACATATCCCAGCGCCTTGGCCGCAGCGAGCACCTTGTCGCGGGTTGCGGGTGAAACATCGGCGCGATTGCGCAACACCCGGCTGACGGTCATCTCGCTGACACCGCTGGCCTCGGACACATCGCGCAGGGTCAGGGGGCGATGCGCGTCGGGGGGAAGATAAGGGGGCAATGGGCAAATTCCTGTAGCGTTCCGGCAGATAGCCCCATGTTAGCGCCGCAGTGACAAGCCGCCAAGCGAATTGCGGGCCGTTCCATGGGGTGACAGCCACACGCAAACGCGCTATGCGCAGCGCAGGTCGGCCCCGTGGCTCAACTGGATAGAGCAGCCCCCTCCTAAGGGGCAGGTTGCAGGTTCGAATCCTGCCGGGGTCGCCAGTGTTTCAACTGCTTGTGCGGCATATGGTGCCCTTTGCACTGTGCAGGGCGCGCTCAGCCCGGCGCGCGGGCCTTTTCGCGCAGGGTGCGCCGGTTGGGCCAGGCGAGGATCAGGCCCGCCAGAACGATGATCGCCGCTCCGAACAGCAGCCGCCCCTGCGGGATATCGCCAAAGAACAGCCAGCCCAGCAGGATCGCCCAGAGCAACAGCGTGTAATGCAGCGGCGCAAGCAGGCTGGCATCGGCAAGTTTCAGCGCGCGGGTGATGCACAGATGCGCGCCCATCGCCACCACGCCCAACAGCCCCAGAAGCGCGCCATCCAACATATCGGGCATCACGAACCCCACGGGGGCTGCGACAAAGCCAAGCGCGCCTGCCCCGATCAACTGCCAGAACACCAGCGTCACATCGGGCGTTCCACGCAGGCTGCGACCGGTAATGACCATCAGCGCGAAACACAGCGACCCGACAATCGCGATCATGCTGGGCAGGTCCAGCCCGGCCCCGCCCTCGGGGGCCAGTGCGATGAAGACGCCAACAAACCCCAGCAGGATCGCCCCCCAGCGCAGCAGCCCCACGCTTTCGCGCAGAAGTAGCGGCGACAGCAATGCGACATAGATCGGCGAGGCCATCCAGAATGTCATCGTATCGGCCAGCGGCAGGCTGCGCACGGCAAAGTAGAAGCAGAACACCTCGGCGCTGGCGAGGGCGACGCGCGCGACCTGCAGGCCTGGCCGTTCCACCTGAAACAGCCTGCGCCAGCCAAAGCCCACCAGAAAGGGCAGCAGGATCACCAGCGCCACCAGAGAGCGCAGCAGCAGCACCTGCCCCACCGAATAGGTGCCCACCAGCCATTTGCCCAGCGCATCATTCGCGGCAAAGAGGAACATGCCGAAAAGCATCATCAAGACCCCCGCAAGGGTCGGGGAAAGCCGGGACATGCGCGAGCTGCCTGTTATGTCTGGGGCTGGGTATATGGGGCAGCGGACCCTGCCGCTGCCCCGGAGTGCCGGATCAGTTTCCGCGCAGTTCGTTCAGTTCCGCCTGCATGCGGTCGATCACGTCGATGCCGATGGATTCGGCATGCGTTTCATAGACGCCTTCGACAGCCTCGCGGATGCGGGCCATTTCTTCGTCGCTGATCTCGTTGAACTGCATGCCCGCGTCCTGCACGTTGGCCAGTGAAACATCCGACAGGTCGCGGCTGACGCTGCGCTGTTCATCCCGTCCGATGACGGCGCATTCGCGCAGGATCTCCTGCTCGGTTTCCGAGTATGTATCGAAGATCGGCTTGGAGAACAGCACCAGGAACGGCGTATAGGCGTGCTGGGTAGCCGACAGATAGCCCTGCACCTCATAGAACTGCGATGTGTCGATCGTCACATAGGGGTTTTCCTGCGCATCGATGGCGCGGGTTTCCAGTGCAGTGAACACCTCGCCAAAGGCCATCGGGGTCGGGTTCGTGCCCAATGCATTGAACGTGTCGAGGAAGATGTTGTTCTGCATCACGCGCACGCGCATGTCCTCGAAATCCTCGAGGCTGGTGACAGGGCGGACAGAGTTGGTCAGGTTGCGAAAGCCGTTTTCCCAATAGGCCAGATTGATCAGATCGCGGTCGGCCAGCTTCTCGGTCATGAAATCCCCGAAATCGCCATCAAGGATCGCATCCGCCTCGGCCGAGTCCGAGAACAGGAACGGCAGGTCGAACACACCAAGGGCCGGTTCGATCCCCACCAGCGGCGAGGTCGAGGTGATGACCATTTCCTGAGTGGCCGAACGCAGCGCCTGCGTCGCCGTCAGGTCATCGCCCAGGGCCGAGGACCAGAACGCATTGATTGTCCAGGCGCCATCCGTGCGCTCATCGATGCATTCACGCATCGCTTCGACGCCATTGCCGACAGGGTGCGATTCTGCCACCCCGTTCGAGATGGTGATGGTGCGCGACTGGATATCGGCGAAGGCCGGCAGCGCCAGCCCTGCTGTCAGGGCCGTTGTCAGGGACAGTCGGGTCAGGGTCTTCATGGTTTTTCTCCTCCCATGGTTAAGTCAGGTACAGGTTCACCGCAGGATGCTCAGCGGCACCAATACGATTTCGGGGAAAGCGATCAGCAACAGCAGAACGCCCACCTGCGCGGCCAGAAACGGCAACACGCCCCAGATCACCTTGCCCAGCGGCACGCGGGCCACGCCACTGACCACGTTGAGCACGACACCGACAGGTGGTGTCAGCAGCCCCACACAGGTCGTCATCACGAAGATGATGCCGAAATAGACAGGGTCGATTCCGGCAGCGCGGATCACGGGCATCAGGACAGGGGCAAGGATCAGGATGGTCGGGGCAAGATCGAGCACTGTGCCCACGACCAGAACCAGCAGCACGATCACCAGCATCAGCATTTTCGGATTGTCGATGATGGGCGACAGGAAGCCGATGATCTCGTTCGGGATATTCGCCCGCGTGATCAGCCAGCTCGTCACCAGCGCCGCAGCAACCAGGAACAGCACGATGGATGTGGTTTTCGCCGCATTCAGCAGCACCTGATAGAGATGAGAAATCTTCAGCTCTCGATACACGAACATGCCCACAAGGAACGCATAGACGGCTGCAATCACGGCCGCCTCGGTCGGGGTGAAGATACCGAAGCGGATGCCGCCCAGAATGATGACTGGCATCATCAGCGCCCAGCCGGCCTTGACAGTGGCCGCCAGTCGTTCGCGCCCGGTCGCCTTGGGCAGGGTGTCCACATTCTCGCGCCGCGCCACGATCAGCCAGGCCACGACCAGCGACACCGCCATCATCAGCCCCGGCACAATGCCCCCCATGAACAGCGCCGTGATCGATACATTGGCTGCAACGCCAAAGATGATGAAGGCAATCGAGGGCGGGATGACCGGGGCGATCACGCCCCCTGCCGCCATCAGCCCGGCGGAACGCGGCACGTTATAGCCCGCCTCGCGCATCATCGGAATGAGGATCGCCGCCAGCGCCGCCGAATCGGCCGCGGCAGACCCGGAAAGCGAGGCCATCACCACTGCCGCGATCACCGCCACGATGCCAAGACCCCCGCGGATATGCCCGACCAGTGAAATCGCAAAGGCGACGATGCGCTTGGACAGCCCGCCCGCATTCATCAATTCGCCCGCGAGCAGAAAGAAGGGAATGGCCAACAGCGTAAAGGAATTGGCCCCCGTCACCATCTGCTGGCTGACGATCTGCGGGTTGAAGATGCCCATATAGGTCATCAACACGACCGCACAGAACATCAGCGCAAATGCCACCGGCACCCCGATCGCAAGGCCGAAAAAGAGCGTGCCAAGGAAAACTGCAAGCACCATCAGTGACGATCCTCGATATCGTAATCACCGGTAAAGCGTGCCAGTTCCGCAGGCGACGTGCGCCCGATGATGGCCTGAACCAGCCGGATTGCCGCAATCAGGGCGATTGCGGCGCCGGTAAAGTAGCTGATGCCATAGACATAAATCATCGACAGCCCGACCACTGGCGCTGTCTGGGATGCAAAGATTCCGTGCTGCACCCATGTCCCCCAGAACAGGATTGCCGCACAGATCATGATGATCAGATTGGTCGCCGCGATACAGACCTGCCGACCGATCGGGCCCAGCAGGCGCACGAATGTCTCCACGCCGATGTGATTATGATCGCGAAAGGCCAGAATGGCGCCAATAAAGGTCAGCCAGACGAAGAAATAGCGCGACATTTCTTCTGAAAAATTCCAGCCGCTGTTGAACCCGTAGCGCAGCACGACATTGCCAAAGACCATGGCGGTCATCCCCGCCAGCAACAGGACCAGCGCGACCTCGGCTATCCGGACAAGCACCAGTTCGATGCGCGCCAGAACTGTCATGATCCCGTCCCCCCAAGATGTGCCACCGGGGCTGACCCCTGGCACAAACAGCTTGAGATGTCGTAGATGATAACGTATATCATTGTCAAATGTGAAACGCATGATAATGCGAAAAACTGCAGGGATATGTCAAACAAAGTCCATAAAAACAAGGCTGTTAGACTGTCTGATGTCGCGGCCGAGGCCAATGTTAGCGTCATAACGGCCTCGCGCGCCATGCGTGCGCCCGAAATGGTCACGCCGGAAACGCGGGCGCGTGTCGCTGCCGCAGTCTCATCGCTTGGATATGTGCCCAATCCGGCGGCCCAGGCGCTTGCCTCGGCACGTTCACGGATCATCGGGGTGGTGATTCCCTCGCTCACGAACCAGATATTCGCCGACCTGCTCAGCGGGGTGATGGACGCGCTGGAGGATGGCCCCTACACACCGCAATTCGTCAATACGCGCTACCAGCTGTCGCGCGAGGAGGATCTGCTGCGCATCTTTGCCACGCAACGGCCCGCAGGCATGATCGTCTCGGGGATCGATCAGACCGAAACCGCGCGCGAGCTGCTGCGCGACATGGCCTGCCCGGTCGTGCAGGTCATGGAAACCGGCAGCGACCCGATCGACATGATCGTGGGGTGCAACCAGCGCGCCGCCGGGCGCGTGGCTGTCACGCATCTGCTGGATCAGGGGTATCACAATATCGGCTTTCTGGGCGCGCGCATGGACCCGCGCGCGCAACGGCGCCTGGCCGGATATCATGATGCGCTGGCCGATCACGGCATTCCGGCAGATGCGAACCGCGTCCAGACCACGCCGCAGGCCTCATCATTTACCATTGGCGGGCAGTTGCTGTCCGATCTGCTGGCCCGCGCCCCCGATACGGATGCCGTGTTCTGCAACAATGATGACGTCGCGCTTGGCGCATTGTTCGAATGCCAGCGGCGCGGCATTTCCGTTCCGCATCAGATGGGTATCTCGGGTTTCAATGACCTTGATGTCGTGGCAAGTTCGGTGCCGACGATCACGTCTGTGCGCACGCATCGCTATGAGACGGGCCGACAGGCAGTACGGATGATCCTCGCAGCGCTTGCCGGCGAGGACGTTCCCATGCGCCATATCGATGCGGGGTTTGACCTGATGGCGCGCCAGAGCACGGCACGTCGCGGCCCGGCGCAAGGCGCGACATGATGACACGAAAGGACGAATGAATGACCGACACCCGCGCGCGGCGCAAATTCCGCTCTCAGGAATGGTTCGACAATCCCAATAATCCGGGCATGACCGCGCTTTATATCGAACGCTATCTGAACCAGGGCTATACCCGCGAAGAATTGCAGGGCGAGCGCCCCGTGATCGGGATTGCCCAGACCGGCAGCGATCTGGCGCCCTGCAACAAGATCCATATCTTTCTGATGGACCGGATCAAGGCCGGCATCCGCGACGGTGGCGGGATTCCGATGGAATTCCCGGTCCATCCGATCCAGGAAACCGGCAAGCGCCCCACGGCTGCGCTCGACCGCAACCTGGCCTATCTGAGCCTGGTCGAGGTGCTGCATGGCTACCCGATTGACGGCGTGGTGCTGACCACAGGCTGCGACAAGACCACGCCCGCGATGCTGATGGGGGCGGCCACGGTCGATCTGCCGGCGATCGCGCTGAATGGCGGGCCGATGCTGGATGGCTGGTGGCAGGGCAAACGCGCGGGGTCCGGCACGATTGTCTGGGAAAGCCGCCGCCTGCTGAGCGAGGGCAAGATCGCGTATGACGAGTTCATGGAACGGGTCTGTTCCTCGGCCCCCAGTCTCGGGCATTGCAACACGATGGGCACGGCCAGCACCATGAACGCCATGGCCGAGGCGCTTGGCATGACCCTGCCGGGTGCCGCGGCCATCCCGGCCCCGTTCCGCGAGCGGATGAACATGGCCTATGAGACCGGCAAACGCAGTGTCGCCATGGTGCTGGAGGATCTGAAGCCTTCGGACATCCTGACGCGCAAGGCGTTCGAGAATGCCATCGTGGTCAATTCCGCCATCGGCGGGTCGACCAATGCGCCCCCGCATCTGCAGGCCGTGGCGCGCCATGCGGGGGTCGATCTGCATGTCGGCGACTGGCAGCGCCACGGGTTCGATGTGCCGCTGCTGGTGAACATGCAGCCAGCCGGCACCTATCTGGGCGAGAGCTTTTACCGCGCGGGCGGCGTGCCTGCCGTGATGGGCGAATTGCGCAAGGCCGGGCTTTTGCATGACGACGCGATGACCGCCAGCGGCGCGCCCATGGGCACGGTTCTGGAAGGCTGGCAAAGCCGCGATCAGGACGTGATCCGCCCTGTTGCCGCGCCCATGCGCGACAAGGCGGGGTTTCTGGTGCTCTCGGGCAATCTGTTTGACAGCGCGCTCATGAAAACCAGCGTCATCTCGGATGATTTCCGCGCGCGGTATCTCTCCACTCCGGGGCAGGAAGGCATCTTCGAGGCCCGCGCCATCGTGTTCGAGGGCCCCGAGGATTATCACGACCGGATCAATGATCCCGCGCTGGAGATTGACGCGCAATCGATCCTGTTCATTCGCAATGTCGGCTGCGTGGGCTATCCCGGTTCGGCCGAGGTGGTGAACATGCAGCCGCCCGATGCGCTGCTGCGCGCGGGCGTGAACCATATGCCGACCGTCGGGGATGGGCGGCAATCGGGCACATCCGAATCCCCCTCGATCCTGAATGCCTCGCCCGAAGCGGTGGTGGGGGGCGGGCTGGCGCTGCTGCAGACAGGCGACCGTGTGCGGCTGGACCTGAATGCCAGCCGGATGGATGCGCTGGTGCCCGATGCGGAATGGCAGGCGCGGCGCGCGGACTGGACCCCGCCGGAGCTGCATCACCAGACCCCGTGGCAGGAAATCTACCGCACCCATGTCGGCCAGCTTGCCGAGGGCGGCTGCCTGGAGCTTGCCACCGCCTATCAACGCATCGCCCGCGACCTGCCGCGCGACAATCACTGAGGATGGAATGACCCTGACAGACCTGCTCGATGACACCGGCCTCTATGCCGGGCGCGTGTGGCGGCCCGGAATCGGCCCCGCAGTGGTGACATTGCGCCAGGGGCGCGTGATCGACGTGACCTGCCGCGAGGTGCCGACCCTGCGCGACCTGCTGGAACGCGCGGATGCGGCCGACTGGCTGCGCATGGCCCAAGGCAGCGATATCGGCGCGCTGGCAGAGATCGCGGCCGCAAGCCGCAGCGCGCGGGGTGCAGATGCCCTGCGCCTGCTGGCGCCCTGCGATCTGCAGGCGATCAAGGCCTGCGGCGTAACCTTTGCCCGCTCGATGATCGAACGGGTGATCGAGGAACGCGCTGCGGGCGACCCCGCCCGCGCCGAGGAGATCCGCGCCAAGGTCTCTCAGGTCATTGGCGACAGTCTGCGCGATCTGGACCCCGGTTCGGACGAGGCTGCGCGCGTCAAATCGCTCTTGCAGGCCGAAGGACTGTGGTCGCAATACCTTGAAGTGGGCATCGGCCCCGATGCCGAGGTGTTCACCAAGGCGCAGCCGCTCTCTGCTGTGGGCCATGGGGCCGATGTGGGGCTGCATCCGGTCAGCCAATGGAACAACCCCGAACCCGAGATCGTGCTGGCCTGCAATTCGCAGGCGCAGATCATGGGGGCAAGCCTGGGCAATGACGTGAATCTGCGCGATGTCGAGGGGCGCTCGGCGCTCTTGCTGGGCAAGGCCAAGGACAACAATGCCGCTGCCGCCATCGGCCCTTTCATCCGGCTGTTCGATGCGGGATTTACCCTCGATCATGTGCGCGCGGCAGAGGTATCCTTGCGCGTCGAAGGGCAGGACGGGTTCGTGCTCAGCGGGCATTCGTCGATGTCAGAGATCAGTCGCGACCCGGCCGATCTGGTCGCGCAGACCTGCGGGGCGCATCATCAGTATCCTGACGGGTTCATGTTGTATCTGGGCACCATGTTCGCCCCGATAGAGGATCGCGGCGCCAAGGGTGCGGGCTTTACCCATCACGAGGGCGATCTGGTCACGATCAGCGCGGAGGGACTGGGCGCGCTCGTCAACCGCGTGACACTTTCGACCAGCGCCGCGCCCTGGACATTCGGCACCGCCGCATTGATGCGCAACCTGGCGGGGCGCGGGTTGTTATAAGTTCCGGTTCAGGCGGTTGGATAGAAACTGCGCCGGATGGATGGGGCGGCGGCCTGCGCATGCTCTGCTCAGAAGCTTTCCCTGACATGCAGGTGCTCATGCGCCCCGTGCCCATGCGCGTGTTCATGCGCGGCCTGCCGCGCCTCGACCGGGATCAGGAACAGGTTGCCATGCATCACCCCGCGCTGGCCCAGCACGCCATCGGCATAGGCCTGCAGGTCCTTCGCCGGGCCGCGCAGGATGGCGGTTTCCAGGCAGGTGTCATGGTCCAGATGCACATGCGAGGTGGTCACGCTCAGCGCATGATGGTCGTGGTGATGGTCCATCAGGCGGCTGGCCAGTTCGCGGGTGTGGTGGTCATAGACATAGCTCAGCACACCCAGCGCATCGCCCGTCACATCGCCATCGCGGCCGCGCAGCGCCGTGCGCAACAGGTCGCGCACCGCCTCGGACCGGTTGTCATAGCTGTGATCCTGCGCGAACTGATCCAGCGTGGCGCACAGGGCTTCGGGCAGGGTGACAGTGACACGTTGCATCCGGGTTCCTCAGGACAGCCCCTACCTGACATGCCTCGCATATTTCCGGCAGCCCGCGCAATCATCATGTTGACGCAACCCGCAGGACCCGGCGCGCGAACGCGGCTGGTCGCGTGTGTCGGACGCGTTCTGGAACACAGTGTCATGGACATCCGGGATCAATTCCAGATCGTGCGGCGGCGATGTAGTCCTATCCCCGGTTCAGTCGGCAGAGGTCTGGTCACGGTCGGTCGCCACAGCATCGGGCTTTTCAGGATGCGGTAGCGAAATACATGGTCCTGACCGGACCGCCGCGTCTGGTCGGCGATGATCGGGCGCGCTGCCATAGCGGGCATGACGCGGCATCAGTGTATGCAGCCCCGATCAGTCCCGCCGTCGGAGCAGATAACCGCGGCTGACACTGCGTCCCAGGTCCGGATGCGTGTCGATAACATGCCCGAGATTCGGAATGTCCCATTGGTCCACAATGTCATACCCGATCTGATCGAGCTCTGCCTCGAACCCTGCGCGGTGCCGCATCTGATAGGGCACCCGCGCCGGGCCAATCCGCTCCAGCGTGACGACTGTCGGCCCATCACGCGTGGCCACCTTGTTGCGCAGGATATGCTCGGGCCGGTTCGGCAACCGCGCCACGAAATCAGGAAAAGGCGTGTCGAGATACTGCAATAGCCCTGAACAGATAAACCGCCCGACCGGCCCGGATTCCTCCAGCCTGTCGAAAAAGCGGATCTCGGGGGGAACGCGCCCCTCGGCCTGCATCTTGTGACCAAGCCGCACCGTTTCCTCCAGCTCGTAAACCGACCAGTCCAGCCCGCTCAGATCCATATAGGCGCTGAATGCGATATGCTTCACGCCCAGATTGCCCCCGGCATCCACCACCCGCAGTCCGGGCCGCGACAGCCGGTCCAGCCAGAACAGCACCGGGTAGTCCCAGACGCGCATCCTGCACATCCACTCGAAGGCAAAAAGCGCCACATCCGGGTCGTTATAGGTGGATTTCCATCGGCGCGGAATATTCGCAACGGCTGTCGCATAATCGGGATAGGCGCCCTGATGCCTTGGCGGGCGCGGGCTGAACTGCTTGAGCCGACTGACCGCCGCATGTGCCGGCTCCAGCGCAAAGCGCAGAACCGCGCGCCTGGTCGATCTGAGGCCGTCCTTCACCATCGACGCCGCGGCAGATTTCCTGGTCATTCCATGCCCTCCGACAACTGCGCGGCCGGCCCGGTGCCGCCACAAGCATTCCACAAAGGTCTTGTTCGTTTTAGCCAAGGAAGGGTGCGCGCGGGACCATGAAGCCACGTTGCCACACTTGTTTGTGCCACTATTCTCCTGTTTCCGGCAACAAAATTTCTGCGCCGAAGGTCGGTTTTCCAATGGATGGCGGGCGCGATGTGCAGAGACCAACGACGCCGGAGCGCCGAGAGAGGCAGTAAGAACCTGCCCTCACTCTGACCGGGGCTGACAACGCGGCGGCGTGCGACTGGGTCAGGACGCGCCCAGACCGGATGATGACGGTCCGGCACCCTGACAGTCCAGGACTGCGCCCGCCTTCGCTGCGTGGCGGACACAGCGTGAACCGAACGGATGCGTCATCGACCATGAACACCACAGGCGCAGCGCACCCGGCCGCCCCGCAGGCGCATCCGGTGCCAGCGGGTCGAAACATCGCGAGAGCATCGGAAATCTGCCTGGCGCGCCATCGGCCACAGAGACGCGCGCAGAAACCGGCGCGGCGCGGATGCAGATCAAACGTGTTGTAAAGCAGGTTGTCACTGTGTGCGGATCAGCCCGCTACCCGCATTTGGAATGCCCGCAGGCGCGGCAGGTCATGCAGCCCTCGATCATCACCATCTCGAACGCGCCGCAGGAGGGGCAGCTTGGCGCGCGCGCCCCCGCAGTGACCTGCACACGCGTGTCGCGCGGATCGGTCTTGAGCCCCAGACCCTCGCCCCCGATAAACCCGATCCGCACCAGATGCTGTTCGATCACGCCCCCGATGGCCGCCAGAATCGACGGGATATACCGGCCCTCCACCCAGGCCCCGCCGCGCGGGTCGAACACGGCCTTCAACTCCTCGACCACAAAGGA
>REDZ01000010.1 GCA_007695345.1 Paracoccaceae bacterium
GCGGCACTGCCATCGACCAGATGATCAATCAGGTTACGGAAAGCGCTGTCTATGGTTTCGTGGTCGCGGATTACGTGCCGGAACTCTCGCTCTTCGGGATGCTGTCGGAACTGCCCTTCGCGGCCATCACTTCGGTGATCGGGATCGTTCTGGTGATCGTATTCTTCGTCACCTCTTCGGATTCCGGGTCGCTGGTGATCGACACGATCACAGCGGGCGGCAAGATCAACGCTCCGGTCAGCCAGCGCGTGTTCTGGGTGATCTTCGAGGGGCTCATCGCCGCAACCTTGCTGATCGGCGGCGGGCTTGTCGCATTGCAAGCTGCCTCGGTCTCGACCGGGCTGCCCTTTGCGCTCGTGCTGCTTCTGGCCTGCTACGCCCTGATCAAGGGGCTGATGAGCGAACCGCGCTGACGCGGCGCATGACACAAACTGAAAAGGCGCCCCATCGCGGGCGCCTTTTTTCATGCGGCAAGCTGACGCGGGGTCGCGCTTGCGAGAGGTGACGGATCACGCCAAGCTTGGGCCCATCTCTGGGAGGAGAACCCATGCGCAAATCGATCCTGACAGCCATCGCGCTGTCATTCACCGCCCTGCCCGTGCTGGCCGATCCGGTCCATGGCGTGTGGCAGACCCGGCCCGATGACAACGGCAATTTCGGGCATGTCCGGATGCAGACCTGTTCGAATGGCAAGATCTGCGGCGGCCTGATCGCCGCGTTTGACGGCAGCGGCCAGCAGATCGAATCGGAAAATGTCGGCCGCGCGCTGGTCTGGGACATGGAGCCGCAGGGCGACGGCCAGTATCGCGAAGGCCGCGTCTGGGCCCCCGACCGCGACCGCACCTACAATGCGCGGATGGATCTGCGCGGCGACACGCTGGGTGTGTCGGGCTGTATTCTGATGGTGTGCCGCGAACAGGAATGGACGCGCCTGCAATAACGCACCCACGCCCCCATGACAGGGGCGCCGTTTTGCCTATACTCTGCGCAGGTCTGATCCGGACACGGGGGCACGCGCGCGGCTTTGGCACAAACGGTTGCATATACCTATGAATGCGAGGTGTTTCGCGCCGATGATCTGCGCGTCACCTGGGGGATCAACGAAGGCGATGCGCTGGCGCTGCCCCAGTCGTGCTGCGCTGGTGACCGCTATCGTTTGCGCCGCGATGCCGCGCCCCTGATGCTGCATCTGAACATGGGCGAGCAGATCACTGTCGCAAGCGCCCCGCTGGACGGGCTGCAGGGATGTGCGCTTGGCGTGCACGGCACATTGCGGTTGATGTCGGTCGATGGCGACACGCTGTCGGGGCTGGTGCTGCAGGCCGGGACGGAGATCATGTTCCTGCCGCTCAGCCCGATGCGCCCGCAGACCGATTATGCCCTGATCGAGATCGATACCGACGCCGCCGCCCTGCGCATGGCCGAGATGGTGCAGGGCTGTTTCGGACCCGGCACACGCATCACCATGGCCGATGGCAGCCTGCGCCCGGTCGAGGCGCTGGCCCCCGGTGACCGCGTGCGCACCCGCGATCACGGTGCCCAGCCCTTGCGCTGGATCGGCAAACTCACGAAACGCGCGCATGGCCCCTTTGCACCCGTGACCTTTCCACCGGGGTTGCTGGGCAATCTGGGACCACTGACGCTGGGACCATTGCAGCGCATTTTTCTGTATCAGCGCGGCGAGGACCGGCTGGGCGCGCGGGCCGAGGTGCTTGTGCAGTCGCAATACCTGGTCGATGGCGCACGCGTGCTGCAACGCGAGGGCGGCTTTGCCACGCATTACAGCCTTGCCTTTGACGACCATCAGATCATCTATGCCGAGGGGATTCCCGTCGAAAGCCTGCTTGTATCGCGCGCCACGGTGGCGCGCCTGCCCGACAGTCTGGCGCAGGATCTGTCGGCGCGTTTTCCGCATCTGAACCAGCGCGCCCATTTCGCGCAGAACCTCTCGGCCGATCTGGTCACCACCGGTCTGCGCGACACGCTGCTGCGCTCACCGGCCAAGTAATGCCGATATGCGGGCGCCGGACGAAAGGAAAGTGACGCGCACTGTGCGATCTGCTACGCCATCCATATCCATGTGATTTCGAGATTTCAGTCCCGTGTTCGACCCCAAGACGATTCTGGCCGCGACCGACCTGACGCGACGTTCGCGCGCCGTGGCGGAACGTGCAGCACTGCTGGCGCGGCTGCATGGGGCGCGGCTGGTGCTGGTTCACACGGTCGAACCCCGCAAACAGACCGTCGCGCGCCTCAGCCTGCGCAAGCTCACGGACCCCGCCCGCAATGCCGAGGCACAGTTGCAGACGATCTGCGCGGCCTATCCCGATCTGGATATCAGCTACCGCATCCTGACTGGCCCGCCCGCAACGCTTGTGCCCGAACTGGCAGAAGAGATCGGCGCCGATCTGATCGTTCTGGGCCTGCATCTACCACGCCGCGTGCTGGAAACCGTGCGCCTGACCAATCTGGAACGCATCACCCAGGCCGCGCGCTGCCCTGTCCTGATCGCCCATCGCGCCCAGGTTGTGCCCTATCGGCGTGTGCTGGGGGCGATCACCTTTGCCCCGGCCTCTGCGCAGGCGCTGCGTGTGGCCGCACGCCTGGCGCCCGAGGCCGAGATGCACGCCATCAACGCGCTGGACATGGCCTTGCCCGCCAAGATGCCCGCGGCCGAGTTGATGACCACATCCGAGATGACAGAGGCAGAGCTGTTGCGCGACGCCTTCATGGCGATGGACGATCTGCCGCCCTGCCTGCACATGCCCGAGATCGTGCCCGGCGGCGTGCATGAAGTGCTGCAATTCCGCATGGCAGAGCTGCAACCAGATCTGGTCGTCATCGGCAGTCATTCGGGGCGCGATCCGGAAAATCTGGGAAATTACGCCCGCGATCTGATGCGCGAACCGCCCACCGACATGCTGATCGCCAAGC
>REDZ01000159.1 GCA_007695345.1 Paracoccaceae bacterium
TTCTGGAATTGTTCGAGAATGACCCCGACACCGATGCCGTCATGATGATCGGCGAGATCGGTGGCCCGCAGGAAGCCGACGCCGCTGCCTATGTGCGCGATCACATGACCAAGCCTGTCGTGGCCTATATCGCCGGGCTGTCTGCGCCCAAGGGCCGCAAGATGGGCCATGCCGGCGCGATCATCTCGGCCTTTGGCGAGAGCGCGCAGGAAAAGGTTGAAATCCTGTCAGCCGCGGGGATCACGGTCGCGCCGACACCGTCCGCCATGGGCGAGACGATGGCCCGCGTGCTTGGCCTATCGGTGGCCGCATGAGCAGATCGGAAGGCCCGATGCTGGGCGAGGCCGCAACCCCCGAACAGGCACAGGCCTGGATCGGGCGGGTGGAGACCCGCACAGGTGCCGTCAGCCCGGAACTTGCGGGCATGGTCATGGGCGCGCTGGGGCATTCCGCCGCCCCGCAACCGGCCATTCACACTGGCGCGCCCCTGCCCGTGCTGTGGCATTGGGTCGCCTTCCCCGAATTCGTGCCCATCTCCGAAATCGCCACGGATGGGCACCCCAAGCTTGGCGGCTTTCTGCCGCCTCTGCCCTTCAACCGGCGCATGTGGGCGGGGGGCAAGCTGTCCTTCAAGGGCCGCTTTGCAGTGGGCGAAGCGATCACCAAACGCTCGGAAATCCTGAGCGTCGATTTCAAGACAGGCCATACCGGCGATATGGCCTTTGTGCGCGTGGGCCACGACCTGCGCGGCGAGGGTGGCGCACAGATCCGCGAAGAACAGGATATCGTCTATCTTCCCATCCCTGACAATTTCCGCGCGCCCCGCGCGATCCCGGCCCCCGAAGCGCCGCTGTTTTCCGAGCTTGTCGATGTCGGCCCCGTCCGCCTCTTCCGCTATTCCGCCGCAACATATAACGCACATCGCATCCACTATGACCGCGACTACGCGACCGGGGCGGAACGCTATCCGGGGCTGGTGGTGCATGGCCCGATGCAGGCCACGCTACTGATGGAAGCCGCAATGCGCCACACTGGCCGTCCCCCCACCCGTTTCAGCTTTCGCGGCGTGCATCCGATGTTTGATGGCCATTTGCATCTGCAGGCCGAACCGGACGGGCCGCGCGCGCTGAAGCTCTGCACTGTCGCCCCCGAGGGCCATCAGGGGCTGCAAGCCCGTTTCGAATGGGAGGAATGAGCGAATGAGTGTTCTGACAGGTATGCGCGTCGTCGAAGGCTCGGCTTTCGTTGCAATCCCGCTGGCAGGCATGACACTGGCGCAGATGGGGGCCGAGGTGATCCGCTTCGACCGGATCGAGGGCGGCTTGGACGCGCAGCGCTGGCCCGTGACCGGGGATGGGCAAAGCCTGTTCTGGGCGGGGCTGAACAAGGGCAAGAAATCCGTTGCGGTGGACATGAAATCAGCCGAAGGGCGCGAGTTGATCACGCGCATCATCACAGCACCGGGCGAGGATGCGGGCCTGTTCCTGACCAATCTGCGCGTGCGCGGCTGGATGGATCACGACACCCTGTCGCGCCATCGCCATGACCTGATATCGGTGGCGCTTCTGGGCGACCGTCATGGGCGGCCCGCTGTGGATTACTCGATCAATCCGTCGCTGGGCTTTCCAGATGCCACTGGTGCCGAAGGATCAAGCGACCCCGTCGCCCATGTCCTGCCCGCCTGGGACTGTATCGCGGGCAATATGGCCGTGACCGCGCTGCTGGCCGCCGAACGCCACCGCCTGCGCACGGGCGAAGGGCAGGAAGTGCTCTTCTCGCTCAAGGATGCCGCTGCGGCGATGCTGGGCAATCTGGGCATCATCGGCGAGGTGGCAGTGAACGGCACTGACCGGCCCAAATGCGGCAACGCGCTTTACGGCGGCTACGGGCAGGATTTCGTCTGCGCAGATGGCACGCGCGTTATGGTGATTGGCCTGACGGATCGCCAATGGCGCGGGCTGGTCAAGGTGACAGGCACGAATGAAGCCATCACTGCGCTGGAATCGCGGCTGGGTGAGAGCCTGACGCAAGAGGGCGCGCGCTTTCGCCACCGCGCCGCGATCACCGCAATCCTTGCGCCGTTCTTCGCGCGGCACCGCGTCGCGGATTTCGCGCCCGAATTCGACCGCGCGGGCGTCACATGGTCCCGGTTCCGCAGCTTTGCCCAAGCCGTGCGCGAAGATCCCGACCTCTCGACCGACAATCCGATGTTCCACATGCTCGACCAGCCGGGTATCGGGCGCTACCCGGTCCCCGGAACGCCACTGGAATTCTCTGCGCATCCGCGCCCGCGACCGCGCCCCGCCCCGGCGCTTGGCGCAGATACCGAAGAGGTGCTGGCAGACGTGGCGGGCCTGTCCTCGGGCGAGGTCGGGCGCTTGTTCGACAAGGGCATCGTCACTGGCCCACGCGTCGCGGGCATCGGGCGGCATCATCCGGATCGGGCGGCACCGGACGGAACCGCGCGGCTGAAAGGTCCAATTGGGACAATGACATACCCAACCGGACCATAAGCGTCACCAACCAACCCAGCCTGCGCGACTTTTGTTGGCGAAAAGACGCCGCCCTGTCAGGCCGAGGCACGATTGTGGTGAGCAATAAACAAGACCCGTGATCAGGCGTCCTTGTCCTCAGGATACCACGAACTGGCCAGCGTTCGGCATCTTCTCAACGACCGGATCCGGACAGCGAACATCGACGCTGCCGCCGCCTTCGCAAGAGGCGGAAAGCCCCCTGTGAGCTTGCGGCGTTGTTTGCGCAGCATTTTCAGAAATTCCAATCGGCACTCCGCCGACCTGGACCAGAGCAACAGCATTGAAATCGAAGCCGCGTCCTTGAACACCGGGAATGCATCGTGACAGGCGGGCGATGTCCTAGAGCGCTTCAGGTTTACACGGAAGCATAGCCTGCGTTCTTGAGGTAGTTAG
>REDZ01000200.1 GCA_007695345.1 Paracoccaceae bacterium
CACTGCCAGCGACCTCGACCGGGGCCGCCTTGCGCCATTCGGCCAGATAGGCATCGGCATCTCTTGCGCCCACCTTCATCGCGCAGCGGTCGATGGCCTGCTCGAATCGTTCCGACAATTGCACCTTCTGCGCACGCCGCCCGCGCCCGACGATCACCTGCGCCGGAATATCCCGCCAATAGACCACGACCAGTTGCGCCATCCGCTCTGCCCCCTCACTGCTGCTGTCTGCCACAATGCGCTCAGGCGCCCTGCCACAGCCGCAAACCAGCGCCCCTTGCCGCGCATTTTGCGACCTGCGGTTCGGTCACTGCGGGATGAGCAAACTCTTGCTTAAGTGTTTATCCCGCACTATCGTCACACCAACACGATATTGGAGGGCGAAAAATGCCGCCCGAGCGTCCCGCAGGCGCGGACGCTGCTCAACACAGGACTGGTCCGGTGCGCTCTGCCGTGACCCCGACATCGGTGCAGCCGCCGCGCCAACCCCGGAGTGAGGCCCCGCTCTATGCGGCGCTTGATCTGGGGACGAACAGTTGCCGCATGCTGATTGCGCGCCCCAAGGGCACGCAATTTGAGGTCGTGGACAGCTTTTCCAAGGCAGTCGAGCTTGGCACCGGGCTGAAAACCTCTGGCATGTTATCGCACCGCCCCATGCAGCGCACATTGCAGGCGCTGCGCATCTGCCGGACCAAGCTGGAACATCACAAGGTGTCGCGCATGCGCCTTGTCGCGACCGAGGCTTGTCGCCGCGCCAGCAACAGCGCCGAGTTCATGCGCCGGGTACGCAGCGAGACCGGGCTGCGGCTGGATGTCATCACCGCCGAGGAAGAAGCGCAGCTTGCTGTCGTGTCCTGCGCGTCGCTGGTGGACCCCACGACCGCGCAGCTTCTGGTCATCGATATCGGTGGCGGCTCGACCGAGCTGGTGTGGATCGACCTGTCGCGCGTGCCCGAGGCCGCGCGCCGCGATGCGATCCTGCGCATGTATGACGGCCCTTTCATGCGCGAGGCGCTGCCCGGTCAGGCCCATGTCGTGGACTGGATTTCCGTACCGCTGGGGGTCGCCACGCTCAAGGACCATTTCCGCGAGGTCGATGACGATGCCGCGCGCTTTGCCCTGATGAGCTGGTATTTCGAGGAACAGCTCGAAGCCTTTGCGCCCTATCGCGACGCCACGGCGCATGAGGGGTTTCAGATCATCGGCACCTCAGGCACGATTACCACGGTTGCGGCATCTTATCTGCGATTGCGGCGCTATGACCGCAACAAGGTGGACGGGCTGGTGATGAATTCAGCCCAGGTCGACAAGGTAATCCGCGAATATCTGGCGCTAGGCCCCATCGGGCGGCGGCAGGACCCGCGCATCGGGCGCGAGCGGCACACACAGATCATGTCGGGCGCGGCCATCCTGACCGCGCTGATGCGCGTCTGGCCGACGGAACGGATGTCGGTCGCCGACCGGGGGCTGCGCGAGGGGCTGCTTTACGCGCAGATGAGCCATGACGGCGCGCTGAAACTCGAACACTAGGGGGGCGTCGGCATGAAACCGGGGCGGACATCGGGGCGCGGGCAGCGCGATCTCAAGGTCAAGGTCAAGACAGCGCGCGGGCGCAAGCTGTCCTCGACCCGTTGGCTGGAACGGCAATTGAACGATCCCTATGTCGCGGCGGCTCGGCGCGACGGGTATCGCGGGCGCGCGGCCTACAAGCTGATCGAACTGGACGACAAGTATCGCTTTCTTGTGCCCGGCGCGCGGGTCGTCGATCTGGGCTGCGCACCCGGCGGCTGGCTGCAGGTGGCCGTGGCCCGCGTCAATGCACTGGGCGAGAAATCCGGCAAGCGCATGGGCACAGTGCTGGGCGTCGATCTGCAAGAGGTCGAACCCGTGCCAGGGGCCGAGGCGCATGTCCTCGATTTTCTGGACGAGGGCGCGGATGCTCAGGTCAAGGACTGGCTGGGGGGGCGCGCGGATGTGGTGCTCTCGGATATGGCGGCCTCCTCCTCGGGGCACAAGCAGACGGACCATCTGCGGATCATGGCGCTATGCGAGGCTGCGGCCCATTTCGCCTTTGATGTGCTGGATGAAGGCGGCACCTTCGTCGCCAAGGTGCTGGCCGGCGGGGCCGAGGGTGAATTGCAGCAGGCGCTGAAACAGCGCTTCCGCAAGGTCGCCAATGTCAAACCACCCGCCAGCCGCGCCGACAGTTCGGAAAAATATGTGGTCGCGCAGGGGTTCCGAGGCCAGTCTGACCCTGAATGATACGCGCGGCAGCCGGGGGCTGGGATGTGGGTACTCGCCAAATTCGTGCTTGCCGGTCTGGCGCTCTGGGCCGGGCTGGTGGGGCTGCTGGCGGTGCTGCAGACCGGCATGCTGTTCCCGCGCAGCATGGTCGGCCCTGCCCCCCAACTGCCCCAGGGCGCCGAGCGGTTGCAGGTCACACTCGACAATGGCGCCACGCTGGAAGGGGTGCGCCTGCCCGGCGCCGACCCGGATGCGCCGCTGCTGCTGGGCTTTGGCGGCAATGCCTGGAATGCCGAGGCCATGGCGCTGTTTCTGCACCAGCGCGCACCGGATCACCCGGTCGCGGCCTTTCACTTTCGCGGCTATGCGCCCAGCACGGGCCGCCCGTCAGCCGATGCGCTGATGGCGGATGCGCTTGCGATCCATGACACGCTCACGGCGGATGCAGACACCGTTATCATCGCCGTCGGCTTCAGCATCGGTGCAGGTGTGGCAGCGCATCTGGCGCAGGCCCGGCCCATCGCCGGGGCCGTTCTGGTCACGCCGTTCGACAGTCTGATGGCCGTCGCGCGCGCCAGTTTTCCCTTCGCGCCGGTGCGCTGGCTGTTCCGCCATGACATGCCCGCGCTGGACGCTCTGGCGCAAACCGACACGCCCGTCACCCTGATCATCGCCCGCAATGATGAGGTCATCCCCCCGGCCCGCGCCGAGGCACTGGCCCGGGGGCTGGCCGATGCAGGCCGCCCCGCCCGCGCGATCTGGCGGCTGGAGGCGCGGCATAACGATATCTATGACCATCCCGAATTTGCTGCCAGGCTACGTGACGCCATCGATGCGGTCGCGGCCCCTGACACGCCCTGATCCCACCCGTTCCGCCCAGGAAGCGCGCACCCCGGACACGCGGAATTCAGCGTGACGGCCACCGCTTGCGCCATGCCCGTTCCGCAGATGTCCTGTTGAGTATTTTGGGCAAGATGAAGCCGCAAAAGGTCAGGACCTCAACAGAAGATGCGCCATCTGGCGCAGGGCGAGAGTGTAGCCATGCGCGCCGCAACCTGCGACCACCGCATCCGCGCGGGTGCTGATATAGGAATGATGGCGAAAGGCTTCGCGCTTGTGGATATTGGACAGATGCACCTCGATCACCGGGCCGTCGAACAGGTTCAGCGCATCCAGAATGGCCACAGATGTATGCGTATAGGCGGCGGGGTTGATGATGATGCCCTGCGCCTCGCCCCGCGCGGCATGGATCATTTCGACCAGCGCGCCCTCATGGTTGCTTTGCCGCAATTGTGTGGCCAGACCAAGCCGCCCCCCCAGCGTGGCGCAGGCGCGGGCGATATCTTCCAGCGTGTCATGACCGTAGATGTCCGGCTGACGCTGACCCAGCAGGTTGAGGTTGGGACCGTTCAGTATATGGATCACTGGCGCTGTCATGGCGTACCCTCCGGTTGCCGGGACTTGATGCCATGAATTGACGCGCTGTGAAAGCTGCACGACAGCGGTGCAAACCACCTTGCCAGATCAGCGCGGTCATGCGACAGATATGCTGCGGTGCGGCATGATCCGAAAAGGCGCGGCATATGAGCGGGATCCTTGTCATTGCCCTTGCGCTGGGGGCGCTGATCTATCTGGCCTATCGCGGGTTGAGCCTGCTGCTGCTGACCCCTGCGCTGGCTGTATTCGCGGTGCTGGCCTCGGACGGGGGGCCGATGCTGGCGAGCTATACGCAGATCTTCATGCAGGCCACGGGCGGCTTTATCGTCCAGTTCTTTCCGCTGTTCCTGCTGGGCGCGGTGTTTGGCAAGCTGATGGATGCCTCGGGCGCGGCGCAGGTGCTGGCGGATGGCATCATTCACGGGCTTGGCGCCGGGCGGGCGATCCTGTCGGTGATCCTGTCCTGCGCGCTGATGACCTATGGCGGGGTGTCGCTGTTTGTCGTGGCCTTTGCTGTCTGGCCCATCGCCGCGCATCTGTTCCGCGAGGCCGATCTGCCCAAACGGCTGATCCCTGCCACCATCGCGCTGGGGGCCTTTACCTTTACCATGACCGCCCTGCCCGGCACACCAGCCATCCAGAACGCGATCCCCATGCCCTATTTCGGCACCACCCCCTTTGCCGCGCCGGGGCTGGGCGTGCTGACGGGGCTGGTCATGCTGTCCCTTGGCTGGCTGTGGCTGGAACGACGCGCCCGCGTGCTGGGGCCGGGCTATGGCGATGCCGAGGAAGACGTCGCGCAGGTATCGGACGCAGATCAGCCCGGGTTGATCGTGGCGGGCACGCCGCTGGCGCTGGTGCTGCTGCTGAATCTGGCCTTTACCTTTGTCATCATCCCGCAGCTGGACACATCCTATCTGGATCAGTCGCTTTATGGCGACACGGATATCGAAGCGGTGCGCGGGGTGTGGTCGATCATCGCGGCGCTGACTCTGTCGAGCCTCGCGCTGATCGCGCTGAACCGGGCGCGGTTGCGCAAGCGCCTCGCACAGGCGCTGGATAGTGGCGCCAAGGACTCGCTGCTCCCGATCTTCAACACGGCAAGCCTTGTCGGGTTCGGCGCGGTGATCGCATCGCTGTCTGGCTTTGCGCTGATCCGCGACTGGGTGGTTGTGGCCGGGGGCGACAACCCGCTGATTTCGCTGGCCATCGGGACCAGCCTGCTGGCGGGGATGACGGGATCGGCCTCTGGCGGGATGTCGATTGCGCTCTCGACGCTGGGCGAAACCTATCTGGAGATGGGGCTGGCCGCCGGCATCTCGCCCGAATTGCTGCACCGGGTGACGGCGGTGGCCACGGGCGGGCTGGATGCGCTGCCCCATAACGGGGCGGTCATCACGCTTCTGACCATCTGCGGGCTGACCCATCGCGAGGCGTATCGCGATATCGCCGTCGTGGCCGTCGTCATCCCGCTGATCGCACTTGTGGTGCTGATCACGCTCGGCACGATCTTCGGCAGTTTCTGACCTTCAATGCGCGGGCACGGAAACCGGGTCCAGAAGCGTCCGCCCGCCATCGATGGTGATGATCTGCCCGGTCATGAAGGCTGCCGCGTCCGAGGCGAGGAATTGCACGGCCTCTGCCGCCTCGGATGAGGCGCCGATCCGGCCCATGGGGGTCTGTTGCAGGATCATGTCGCGATAATCCTCATGCGCGTTGATCTGATCCTTGAGGTTGGCGCTCATGACACTGCCCAGCGCCACGGCATTGATACGGATGCGGTGCTTGGCCAGTGCCACGGCGAGAGAGCGGGTCATCTGGTCCAGTGCAGCAGAGGCGATGGAATAGGCCATCAGTTCGGGCTGCGTGCGTCGCGCCGCGATCGAGGACAGGTTGATGATCGACCCGATGGCCTTGGCGTCATCCTCGGCCTCTTCGGCCTGTGTGATCATCTGGCGCGCGATCAACTGGCTGAGCTTCATGCTGGCCAGCAGATTCTGCTGTAACGCGTCCTGCACGGCATCACCCTGATCGTTGAGCGGGTCGCAGGCGATGCATTCGCGCGTGGCGTTGATCAGGATATCGACCCGGTCAAAGGCATCCAGCGTCGCTGACAGCAGATTGGCGCGGGTCAGGTGTTCGCGCAGATCACCCGCAAAAAAGATCGCATGTTCATCCGCGCCCGACATCTTGGCGACTTCGGAACGCAGGCGCTTTTCATCGCGGTCCACCAGCACGACGCGCGCGCCCTGGGCCACGAAATGACGCGCAATCGCAAGGCCCACCCCATTGGCAGAGCCGGTCACGATGGCGACCTTGCCGGAAATCGAAAAACTCATCGGGATCGCTCTCGTCGTTGACGGGAAGGGTTTTGCGCGGGTCGGCTGCGCGGGCCACTGGCATGCCAGACGCGAAAGGCGCCGGTTTCGGCCAGGATCTGATGCTGGCTGAAACGCTCTGACAGCTTCCTGTCATAGGGCAGATGGCGATTCGCGACCATCCACAATTGTCCGCGCCCCGTCAGCAGGCGCGCGGCCGAGTCGATAAACGCAAGCCCCAGCGCGGGCTGGGGCGTGCGGCCGGTATGAAAGGGCGGGTTCATGATCACGCCGCCTACAGCCAGCAGGGGTAAGGGCTGCGTCCCATCGGCCCAGTGGAACTGCGCGCGCGGGTCGGTGATATTCGCGCGCGCCAACTCCAGTGCAGTGGCCTCGGCCTCGACCAGATGCAGTTCCTCGACACCGTTGCGCGCCAGACAGGCCGCGGCCAGATACCCCCAGCCCGCGCCCAGATCGGCAATTCGCGCGGGCAGCGTGTCGGGCAGATGCTCGGCCAGCAGGCGCGACGCGGGGTCCACTTCGCCTGCCGAGAAGAGGCCCGGCATCGTCTGGAATGCGCCATGATCCGGGTCGCTGATGGCCTGCGGGGCAAGCTGCCAGTCGGCGAATGTCTCGGCACCGGGGCTGAACCAGAACAGTTTCCCATGGGCTTTCGAAACCACGCCCCCCACTGCGACCCGCGCGCGCACGGCTTTCAGCACGCTTTCCACGCCATCGGTCTTTTGCCCGTCCACCATGACGCATTGCGCCCCCCCCGCCACGGCTTGCGCGATCAGGCCCAACCCTTCTGCCTTGCTGCGCGGCAGGCAGATCAGGGCGCTGGGCGCGGGTAAGGGGGTGGCTGACACGGTATGACCCGCAGCCTGCAATGCCGTGTAATCCGGCGCAAAGCCCTGCACCATCTGCAGCCGGTCCATGGGCAAAGGGGTGAACTGTTCGCCGGCACGCGGACGCATCACACAGATCGACCCGTCGGGCAGCGACAGCCCTTCGGCCATTGCCACGTTCAGGCGCACCGAACGCGGCGCGGGGTCATGGAACAGAGTATGCAAAAGGGTCATGGGGCGCGCGGCGCCTATTCCTCTTTTTCCAGCGTGCATTGCAGCGGATGTTGATGGCGGCGCGCAAAATCCATCACCTGCGCTACCTTGGTTTCAGCCACCTCATAAGAAAACACGCCGACAACTGCCACCCCCTTCTTGTGAACAGTCAGCATGATGTCGAAGGCCATGGCATGGGACATGCCAAAAAACCGCTCCAGCACATGCACGACGAATTCCATGGGTGTGAAATCGTCATTCAGCAGCAGGACCTTGTACATCGGCGGTCGCTGAGTGCGCGTACGGGTTTTGGTGACGACAGCATCGTCGCCTTCGGGCCCGTTCGGGTTCTGCCCTGCCATATTGAAAACCAAGGTCATGCCGAGGAGTGCCCCTTAATAGCCGGATTGCGCACATGTTGCCCGCAATATAGCGTAACCCTGCGGCCTGAAAAGCCCCCCGGTCGCCACCGCGCGCAGATCAGGACGTAACGGATGACCCGGATCACGACAATCGGTTTCGATGCAGATGACACGCTCTGGCACAATGAGCGCTTCTTTCGGATGACCCAGGACCATTTCGCCGATTTGCTGGCCGATTACACGGATCGCAAGACATTGATGGCGCGGCTGCTGGCCGCTGAGCGGCGCAATCTGGGGCAGTACGGATTCGGGATCAAGGGATTCGTGCTGTCGATGATCGAAACCGCGATAGAGGTCACGGACCAGCGCGTGCCCGCCTCGGTGATATCGGAATTGCTGAGTGCGGGACAGGACATGCTGCGCCACCCGATAGAGCTGTTGCCCCATGCCGAAGATGCCATTGAATCCCTCGCGCCCTCGCATCGGCTCGTGCTGATCACAAAGGGCGATCTGCTGGATCAGGAACGCAAGCTCGCGCAATCGGGGCTGGGCGAGAGGTTCGATGCCATCGAGATCGTGTCAGACAAGACCGCGCCGGTCTATGCTGCGATTTTCGAGCGCCATGGCGACGGGCCAGAGGCGGCGCTGATGGTCGGCAATTCGATGCGTTCGGACGTGCTGCCCCCGATTCTCGCCGGCGGCTGGGGGGTCCATGTGCCCTTTGGCCTGGAATGGGAAATCGAGCACGCAGAGGCCCCGGTGACACATCCGCGCTTTCGCGTGCTGACGCATCTGGGCGAATTGCCAGAACTGGTGGGATGGATCGACGGCAGCTGATCGCGGATATTGTGTCGCGCGGGGAAGCGCGCGCAAAATCTGGATCAGAACATGAAGAGATACCCAAAACCCCCTGAAATTATTGCTTTTCCAGAACCGCACGGCGTGTTACCTTAAAGTTGAGCAGATACCCCGCATAAATAAATACAACGTGGGATCGGGCAGAGGCATAGGATGCAGACGACCTTCTTGCAGGTGGTTCGTCATGGCGTGACCATATGTGTCATGCTGTGCGTGATGGTGTTTGCGGGCGTGGCACAGGCCGCGCCCTACGCGGCGATGGTGATGGATGCCCGCAATGGCGAGGTTATCTTTGCCCGCAACCATGACACGCAACTTCACCCGGCATCACTGACCAAGATGATGACGCTTTACATCGCATTCGAGGCGGTAAAGCATGGTGAAGTCTCGCTCGATACACAATTCACGGTCAGCCGTCGGGCGACACAGACGACCTGTGTCTGTCTTGGCCTGCGCGAAGGACAGCGCATTTCGCTGCGCTACCTGATCCGCGCCGCCGCGCTGCGCTCGGCCAATGATGCCGCCATCGTGATCGCCGAGGGGATTTCCGGCTCGGTCGAGGATTTTGCACAGCGCATGACCCGCACGGCCCGCGCCATGGGGATGAACAACACCACCTTCCGCAACCCCCACGGGCTGACCCAGACGGGCCATGTCTCGACCGCGCGTGACATGACTATCCTGGGGCGGCAGCTTTACTTCGATTATCCGCAGTATTTCAACATCTTCTCACGCCGCAGCGATCATGCGGGCATCGCGACGGTGCCCAACACGAACCGCCGCTTTCTGGATGCCTATTCGGGCGCAGACGGCATCAAGACCGGCTATACCCGAGCAGCCGGGTTCAATCTGACGGCCTCGGCCAAGCGCGGCGAAAAGCATATCATCGCGACCATGTTCGGCGGATCGACCGCGGCGGCGCGCAATTCGCATGTGGCGGAACTGATGGATATCGGGTTCAACCGGGCTGCGACGCGGGTTGCCAGCCGCGCGCCGCGTACCCCCGATTATCAGGGCCCCGCCGGCACAGCCGTCGCACAAGCCAGCGGGTCGCAACCCCGCGCGGGTGATGATGACCCCAATGGCGCCGCCAAGACGATCCGCCTGCAACTTGCGGTCCGCACCAGCCCCCGCCCCATGGCACGCGGACAGGCCCAGCCCGACTCCGTGCCGGATGAAGAGCTCATGCTGGCCGTCCAGCAAAGCGTCGATGACACTGCAGCCGAGGAACTGGCCGAAGCCGTAAGCGAATCAGTTGCCGCCGTGGATGAGACGGATCGCGCCCCCGAAGCGCTGGCGGTCCTGCCCCGTGCCCGCCCGGAAGAGGCAGAGGCGAGCGGCCTGGGCAGCACCGCAGATGAGGCCGAGCTTGCCGCCGCCATCGAGGCCGGGTTCACGCTGGCCGACCCTGATGATCTGGCTGCGCTGGAAGATGATGACAGCGCACCCCACGCCCCGGAAGAAGACGTGGCAGACGATGCCGGTCCTATGGTCGTGGCCGAGGCGGTCGAGGTCATGGAAGCGCTGAGCGCGACAGAGGCTTCCGAGGACCGCAGCGCACCGATCATCGCCGCCGCTCCTGGCACAGAAAGCCCCGCCATCCCGCCATTGCGCCCCGAGGCACTGGCCAGCGCCAGCCCCGGCCCGGCACCTGAGCAGCAGGCCCCGGCAGAGGCCTCACCGGCACGCGCCAAGGCGCTGGACGCGGCAACATCAGATGTCACGCGCGCCTCGGCTGAACAGCCCGGCACCGTGACGGACACGATATGGGCGGGCGCGGAAACCACTTTCCTAAACGATCAGGACGCACAGCGTTCGCTGATGGATGCCGCGATCAGCCTGACGATGGATACCGGGCCGGACCTGCCCGCCACCGACGCGCGCCCGGCGCCCAACCCCGACATCATCCTGACCAGCACGCCGTCCTCGGGCACCCCGCAGGCCGCAGCGCAGGACAACACCCAGCTTGCCGCCGAACCCGAACTGGCCGAGACAGAAATGATCAGCCGCCTGTCCACATCCGACAGCGGTCGGACCTGGGGTGTGTCACTGGGGCAATTCCCGTCGCGCGGCGAGGCTGAACGCGGTCTGATCACGGTCAAGATGGCCGAGGCAGGCGCGCTGGGCAACGGGGTCAGCCGTATCCGGCAAACCAGCGGTCGCTTCGAAGCCAGCTTTGCCGGGCTGACACAGGCCGAAGCCGAACGCGCCTGCCTGCGCCTGTCGGCGCGCAGCATGGATTGTTCGGTCGCGCATCCCTGATCGCGCAGGCGCGGATTGCCATAGCCGCAGCCCGCGCAGGCGCGTATATCTGACCCATGCCATCCCTGTGCCGCGATTGCCTGTGCCAGTTTGATGCCGGTCCCCGCTGCCCGGCCTGCCATTCGCCGCGCGTGGTCGCCGGGCGAGAACTGTTCGACCTCGCCATCGCGCATATGGATTGCGACGCCTTCTACGCCAGTGTCGAGAAACGCGACAACCGCGCGCTGCGCGACAAACCCGTGATCGTCGGCGGGGGGCGGCGTGGCGTTGTCACGACCGCCTGCTATATCGCGCGAATTCACGGTGTGCGCTCGGCCATGCCGATGTTCAAGGCGCTGCAACTCTGCCCCGAGGCGGTGATCGTCAAACCCCGGTTCGACGCCTATGCCCGCGCCTCGCGCGAGATCCGCACGATGATGGAGGATCTGACCCCCGCGATAGAGCCGCTCTCGCTGGATGAGGCGTTTCTTGATCTGGGTGGCACGGCACGGTTGCATGGCGCCCCCCCGGCGGCGCTGCTTGCCGGGCTTCTGCGACGGATGGAGCGTGAATTGCAGCTTACGGGTTCGGTCGGGCTGTCGCATAACAAGTTCCTGGCCAAGATCGCCTCGGATCTGGACAAGCCGCGCGGGTTTTCTGTCATCGACCGCGCGGGTACAGCGGCGTTCCTGCGCGGCAAGCCGGTGGGCATGATCTGGGGGGTTGGGGCCGCGATGCGCGCGCAGCTTGACCGCGCGGGCATTGCCACCATCGACGATCTGCTGCGCTGGGACCAGACCGATCTTGTGGCACGATTCGGCGGCATGGGCACGCGACTGTGGCATCTCGCGCGGGGGATCGATGCGCGCCCCGTAGCGCGTGACACAACAGTCAAATCCATCTCGAAGGAAACGACATTCGATGCGGATCTGCGCGATGCTGACCTGCTGGACGGGCATCTGTGGCGGCTGACCGATCAGGTCTCGGCGCGGGCCAAGGCCAAAGAGCTGGCCGGGCGCGTCGTGACGCTGAAGCTCAAGCGCGCCGATCACCGCATCCTGACACGGCGCCACAGCCTGCACGCCCCCACGACGCTGGCCGATGTGATCTACCGCGCCGCGCGCCCGCTGCTGGATCAGGCGATGGATGCGGGGCCGTTCCGGCTGCTGGGGGTGGGGATATCCGATCTGACACGGGCCGAGGGGCAGGGATTCAGCCCCGATCTGCTGGACCCGGACGCCGCCCGTCGCGCCGAGGCCGAGGCCGCCATGGACCGCCTGCGCGCCCGCTTCGGCCCGGATGCCGTGGTCAAGGGCAGATCACTGCGCTAGGCGCGGGCGCGCCAGCGACTGCACAGGATGCATCAAAGCTGCCTAATGCCTTTGGGCGTGGCAAGCCCGCGCGGGTCACGCAGGTCACCTTCAAAGAATATGCTCTTTGGTCAACTGCCTCTCTTGCAAGAGGTCACGACCCGCAGCGGCTTTTGCGATACGCGTCCAGTTGGGCCATGACCTGCGCCGGATAATCCGTGATAATGCCATCCACACCCATCGCAATTACCCGTTCGATATCTGCAGTTTCGTTGACGGTCCAGACATTCACGGCCAGTCCCAGATCCTGCGCTTCTTTCAGTTTCGCCTCGGTCAGATCCCGGATATAGGGGCACCAGCATTGCGCGCCTTGCGCGGCAATCAGTCCTGGCAAACTGCCATCGGATTCCGCCAGTGACAGACCCGCCATCCAGGGGGAGCTTTCGTGAATGATCAGGTTCTCGTCGGGCTGTTCATAGGTGAGATAACCGCGGGCCAGTTCGGGAGCCTGGGTCTGCAACAGGCGCAGCACCCGCCAGTCGAATGACGAGATCATCACCCGCCCGGACAGGATGTAACGGTCAAGCGCGCGCAGCAGAGCTTCGACCAATACCTCTGGCGGATCGCCGAGATCGGACCGCGTGGCATAGGATTTGACCTCTATGTTCAGGATCAGGTCATGCTCTGCCTGTGCCCAATCCAGAACCTCGTCCAGACTGGGTACCCGCAAGCCGTCACGCGGGCGCTGTTGCGGGTAGCGTGTGCCATAGGCATGTGCGGGGTTCAGACGCCCGACATCATAAGCCTGCAATTCCGCAAGGCTGAGGTCATGAATTTTCGGCCCCGGCGCTGGCAGCCAGTTGCCACCGCAATCGCGCGCCAGCTGCATTGGCACAAGCGGATCATGCACGACAACCGGCACCTGACCGGCCGCATTCTGCACATCGATCTCAAGGCCCTGTGCACCGGTATCGCGCAGGTAACGAAAGCTCTCGATCGTGTTTTCAGGCAGCACGCCGCGCGCACCGCGATGGCCATAGACCACGGCAGCGCCAGGGGGGCGTCGAAACGGGTTTACCGATGTATCTGCTTTCATGCCACGCGCTGGCCCGTGGCTGCATCGAAAGGATGCAGTTTGTCGCGCTTGATGCTGAAGGTCAGGTCCGATCCTTCCTGAACATCGGGCACATGCGGCAGGCGCACCACCATGGTGTCCTTGACCCCCTCGAAGGTCAGGTGCAGATGGCTCTCGGCACCCGCAGGTTCCAGCAGCATCAGGCGTCCACTGAGCGACATTTCGTCTTCTTTTGCGGGGTCGAGTGACAGATCCTCGGGGCGAATGCCGATCAGATCGGCAGCCGTTGGCAAATGCGCCAGCGACTCGGCCGATACCAGCGCACGCAAGTAGTCCGCGGGCAGCATGTTCATGGCGGGCGAGCCAATGAAGCCTGCCACAAAGGTGGTGGCGGGGCGCAGATACACCTCCATCGGGGTGCCGATCTGTTCAATCCGCCCGCCATTCAGAACCACCAGCCGGTCGGCCATGGTCAGCGCTTCAAGCTGGTCATGGGTCACATAAAGCGAGGTCGTGCCCAGCCGCTTCTGCAACTGACGGATTTCAACCCGCATCTGCACACGCAGTTTCGCATCCAGGTTGGACAGCGGCTCATCGAACAGGAACGCCGCAGGCTCGCGCACCAGCGCGCGCCCCATCGCGACCCGCTGGCGCTGCCCGCCCGAAAGCTGGCGCGGCTTGCGGTCCAGAAACTGGCCAATCTCCAGCATCTTGGCGGCCTCGCGCACGCGGCGGTCGATCTCGTCCTTCTTGAAGCCCCGATTCCTCAGCCCATAGGCCAGATTGTTGAACACCGTCATATGCGGATAGAGCGCGTAGTTCTGGAACACCATTGCGATGTCACGTTCCGCAGGTTCCAGCTGGTTAACGACGCGGTCCCCGATCTTCAGCGTGCCCTCGGTGATCGTCTCCAGCCCCGCAACCATGCGCAGCAATGTGGATTTGCCGCAGCCAGAGGGGCCGACAAGCACGATCATTTCGCCGTCTGCAATATCGATTTCCACATCGGTCACAGCGCGCACATCGCCGGCATAGACCTTGCCCAGTTTGTCCATCGTGATCGTGGCCATGGGTTATTTCTCCGTCTCGGTCAGGCCCTTCACGAACAGGCGCTGCATGAACAGGATGACTAGCACTGGCGGCAGCGCGGCAAGGACCACCGTTGCCATGACCAGATGCCACAGGGGTTCGCTATCGCCACCGGTCACCATGCGCTGGATACCCATGACGATGGTATAGTAATCCGGGTCCGTGGTGATCAGCAGCGGCCAGAGATACTGGTTCCAGCCATAGATGAACATG
>REDZ01000009.1 GCA_007695345.1 Paracoccaceae bacterium
CAAGGCCGTGCCCTTTTTCAAGACCGGCAAGCTGTTGCGCGACCGGTTGAACGGAGTGGAGGTCTGAGACTCGCATGATGGCGTATCTGCGTATTGCGTTCGCGGCGATTGTCGCGGTTGTTCTGGTCACGGTCGCGCTGGCGAACCGCGCGATGATCGAGCTCAAGCTGCTGCCGGACGCTCTGGCGGCCTTGCTCGGGTTCAATCTCGATGTCCGGCTGCCGCTGTTCATTCTGCTGGGGCTTGCGGTTTTGGTGGGGCTGTTGCTGGGCTTCATCTGGGAATGGTTCCGCGAAATGAGCTACCGTGCCGAAGCGAAGAAACTGGCCCGGCAGAATGATGCGATGCGCACCGAACTGGATCGCGCCAGGAAAGTCGCGCCCTCGATCCACAAGGATGATGTGCGTGCTCTGGTGGAAACCGGCTGAGCGCTCATGGCTGATCCTGTTCGCGTCAAGATCTGCGGGTTGACCGGCCCGCAATCAGTCGCCGATGCCGTGGCGGCCGGGGCGCAGTATCTGGGGTTCAATTTCTATCCGCCATCGCCACGCTGCCTGACCTGTAGTGTCGCGCGCGATCTGGTTGCGTCTGTGCCCGCAGGCGTGGCGCGGGTCGGGCTGGTGGTCGATGCCGATGACGACATGCTGGCCGCGCTGCTGGCCGAGGTGCCGCTGGATATGCTGCAACTCCATGGGGGTGAAAGCCCGGCGCGCGTGGCCGAGGTGCGCGCGCGGTTCGGGCTGCCGGTGATCAAGGCCGTCGGTGTGGCCACAGCGGCGGATCTCACCGCGCTGGATGCCCATGCGGATGTCGCCGATCAGATCCTTGTCGATGCCAAACCGCCCAGGGGCGCGGCGCTGCCGGGTGGCAACGGGCTGGCATTCGACTGGCGGCTGATCGCCGATCGGCGCTGGTCGGGGCCGTGGTTGCTGGCAGGCGGGCTGCGCCCCGAAAATGTGGCCGAGGCCATTCGCCTGACCGGGGCCGCGCAGGTTGATGTGGCCTCTGGTGTGGAAAGCGCGCCGGGGGTCAAGGACCCGGCGCGCATGGCCGCCTTCATGCAGGCGGCAGGGGTGGGCGGCGGATAGCCGCCATCCGGTCCGGAATGTGATCGCTGCCTGCAGGCCGTTCACCAAACAGCGGCGATCACAGGTTCAGCCTTAGTCCATGGTGGGCAAGATCGTGATGTCGCGCAGGGTGACATCCAGGCCTTCGATCTCCCAGCTATTGGTGATCCCGCCTTCTTCCAGCGATACAGTATGCAGCGCGCCATTGGCTGACAGCCAGCCGGTGTTCATGCCATCAGAATCGGTGACGATGTCAAAGCCGATGGGGCCATCGAACGCCACATCCAGCGCGCCATGCATTTCATTGATACCATCATTGGGCGCCGTCTGAATCAGCATTGCGGCCAGATCGGTGTCGATGTTGAACATGGTCGTCTCATCCGGGCTGCCAAAGCTGTTGCTATAGGCTGTCCCGCCCACCATCGGGGTGCCGTCAGTGTCATCACCGAAATGCAGTTCGCCATCGATCATCACCGCGCCTGTGGTCAGGTTGATGCGGTGATTGGTTGTCCCCGACATGAAGCGCAACGCATCAGGCACCGGGTTGATATCGACGATGACGGGGGCGTCATCCCCGATCTCCATGCCCTCGCTCATCTCGACCACAAGCGTCCATTCGCCGGTTTCCGGGTCCAGATTGACGACAGCGAATTCATCGGTCACGGCGATCACGGTATTGGTCGCGGGGCGGAAATCGATGCCCAGAATGCGCCCGTCATAATCGGCATCCTGCATGCCCGTGACTTCGGCCGTTTCCAGATCGATGGTGACAAGCGTGCGATCACCCGCCAGCCCGATGGCCGTATCGGCAAGGGCCGGGGCGGCCATCAGGGCGGTCAGGCTGGTTGCCAGGCTCATGGTTTTCATTGTCATTCTCCATACAGGTTTCCGGCCCCCTGCGGGACCAACATCTGGAGAACGAGTGTCGATATGGCAAAGTTTCACATGGCGATATGACGAAACCGAGAGGGCGTCATATTGCTACTGCGCGGCGATACGGTCGCATCGGGCAGGTGTGCGCAGGGAGTCCATGCGCAGCACGGCCTGCAGCCCGGCATTGCACTCGACCAGATCGGACAGATACAGGTCATCAAGGGCCGAATAGAACGCCTCGATCGCGCGGGACAGATGCGGACGCATGCCGCAATGATCCTTGAGCGGGCAGGTATTGTTCTCGGAAAAACACTCGATAAAGGGCAGATCGGCCTCGAACCGACGAAACACCGCACCGACGCTGATGGACGAGGGCAGATGCGCCAGCCGAAACCCGCCATTGCGCCCGCGCAGGGTGGTGACGAACCCTTCCTGCGCCAGTCGGTTGATGACCTGTGCCAGATGGTTTTCCGACGCGTTGATCGCGCGCGCCGCATCCTGCTTGCGCACCAGAATGTCATCATTGACGGCGCAGAACATCAGCGTGCGCAACGCCAGATTTGTCCGGGTGGTCAGTCGCATCGGATAGGCTCCTTGCTCTATGGCGCAGCACTTTGCCCCAGCGATGACCTAGCACAGCCTGCATGGCCCGGCCTTGATCAGGATCAAGCGCGCGCCAGGCTCTGTCGCTGCATCTGTGACAGTGGGCCGCACCCTTTTGATCTGGATCAATGTTTTACATGATCGCATATGCGAATTATGGAATACAAATGTATGCAGACGATTCCCGGGAGGAAATTCCATGGATCTGGACAAGATTACAGCCAGTCGACGCGGCTTTCTGGGCCTGGCCGGTGCCGGTGGCGCCGCATTGGCCCTTGGCGCAGGGCGAGGACAGGCAAGCAGCGTGCGCACCAATGCGCGAATCCTGATCCTGGGCGCCGGGGCAGGCGGCGCAGCGA
>REDZ01000025.1 GCA_007695345.1 Paracoccaceae bacterium
GGTGGGCGTGCCGGTCGGGGGATGCGCGGGGCCGACGACCCTTACCCGATGCCGCCCATCACGTGCCCCAGGTCTGCCCCGGACAACACGACATGCCGCGCGCGGCCCACGATCAGAGGATCGGGCGGGCGCGCGATGGCTGGGTCCTTGTCGGGATAGTCGAGACTCGACAGGAAATGCTTCATGCTTTCCAGACGCGCGCGCTTCTTGTCCTTGGACTTGATCACCGTCCAGGGTGCATCGGCCGTGTCAGTATAGAAGAACATCGCCTCCTTCGCCTGGGTATAATCATCCCATTTGTCCAGGCTCGCCTTGTCGATGGGCGAGAGCTTCCAGCGCTTGAGCGGATCGGTCTCGCGCGCGGCAAACCGGCGGCGCTGTTCGACCGGCGTGACCGAGAACCAGAACTTGAACAGCCGGATACCGGAGCGCACCAGCATCCGCTCGAATTCCGGGGCCTGGCGCATGAATTCCAGATACTCTGCCGGGTTGCAGAACCCCATCACCCGCTCGACACCCGCGCGGTTGTACCACGACCGGTCATAGAACACCATTTCGCCCGAACTGGGCAGATGTTCGACATAGCGCTGAAAATACCACTGGCCCCGCTCGCGCTCGGACGGTTTGTTCAGCGCCACGACACGGGCGAAACGCGGGTTAAGATGCTCGGTGAAGCGCTTGATCGTGCCGCCCTTTCCTGCCGCATCGCGCCCTTCGAACAGGATCACGAAACGCTCGCCCGTCTCGATGGCCCATTTCTGGACCTTCAGCAGTTCCGCCTGCAACAGCGCTTTCTCGCGCTCATAGGTCTTGCGCGCCATCTTGCTGCGATAGGGATAGCGATCGGATTCGAAATAGCGCTGGATCTCCTCAGCGCTCAGCGTTGTCGGATCGGGTGGGGCACGTCGCGGGGCCGCCGGGGCGCCAGGCGGGGCCTCTGCCGCGCCATCCCTGCCCTGTAATGTCCCCCCGGCGGGGATGGCAGCGGAAAGATGGCGGGGCTCGGGGCCGGAATCGGGCATGGGACGCTCCTGAACAAGGTCATTTGAAAGGGGTCAGCATAGACGATCATCGCGCCACTGTCGTTGATCCCGATCAAACCCGCCATGGCGCGACAATGTGCAGGCTCAAAGCGCTTGCACAGACTGCCCAAGCAGGATTTACCGCCCCCGAGTTTCCTGCAAGAGTGCGTGCATGTTCGAACCTGTAGAGCTACCGTATTGGGCTTTGGTGCTGATCCTCGGCTTTGCTGCGGTCACTTTCGCCTCGCATTTCCTGTTCCCCTCGGTGCGCTGGTTCTTCCGCCGCCGCATGGAACGCGCGGTCGCCCGGCTGAACACCCGCCTGCAGCGCCCGATAGAGCCGTTCAAGATCATGCGCCGCGAAGATCAGGTGACACGGCTGATCTATGACCCGCAGGTGATGGAAGCCGTGCGCGCCTATGCCCGCGAGGAAGGCGTGCCGCCCAATGTCGCATTCGAAAAGGCGCGGTCCTACGCGCGCGAAATCGTGCCGGGCTTCTCCACGGCGACCTATTTCGGCTTTGCCATCAAACTGGCGCAGCGACTCAGCCAGGGTCTTTACAAGGTGCGGCTGGGGGGAGAGGACAACCCGGCGCTGGCCAGGCTCGACAGCGATGCCTCGGTCGTGTTCGTGATGAATCACCGCTCGAACATGGATTATGTGCTGATCACATGGCTGGCCTCGCAGCATTCGGCGCTCAGCTATGCCGTGGGTGAATGGGCGCGGGTCTGGCCGCTCAAGGCGCTGATCCGGGCGATGGGGGCCTATTTCATCCGGCGGCGCTATTCCAACACACTCTATCGCGCAGTTCTGGCGCGCTATGTGCAGATGTCGATCCAGCAGGGCACCACGCAGGCCATCTTTCCCGAAGGCGGGCTCAGCCTGACAGGCGCAGTCGGCCCCCCGCGCAAGGGGCTGCTGCATTACATCGTGCGCGGCTTCAACCTGCATGCGGGGCCCGATGTCGTCTTTGTGCCGGTCGCGCTGAATTATGACCGGGTGCTGGAAGATCGCGTGCTGATCAGCGCCGGGATGCAGGGCATCCGCCGCTTTCCGGTGCGCGTGCGCGTGGTGCTGGGATTCACGCTGCGCATCCTGTGGCGCAAGGTGCGCGGGCGCTTTACCCGCTTCGGCAATGCCGCCGTATGCTATGGCGCGCCCCTGTCGCTGCGCGACTTTCTGACCCAGTGCCCCGATGCCAGCACAGAATCGCTGGCCGAAGCGCTGATGGACCGCATCCGCGCCGCTGTCCCGATCCTGCCCGTGCCGCTGGCCGCCGCCGCGCTTGTGCGCTGCGCGGGCGATGCCAGACGCGCCGATTTGCACGCACAGGCCGCAGATATCCTTGCCACGCTGCAGGACCGCCACGCATGGGTGCATCTGGATGCCGAGGATGTTGCCGCCGCTGTCGATGCCGGGCTGGCCGGGCTGGCCCTGCGCGGTGTGGTTGAGATCACGCAGGACCATATCCGCACTGCGCCGGGCGAGGATGATGTGCTGGGCTATTATGCGGCCTCCACCCTGCAGCGCTGCGATTCGGGCGACGGAATCGCGCCGGATGCGCGCCTGATGCTGGATCATCCTGACACTCAGCGCGGCTAGAGACATAAAATTACAATATCATCTCTTTTTGGGTTGCATTGTTGCGCACCCATATCTATCCATGCTGCAAGTGCTGCATGAGGCGCTGCAATGCAGCAATGCCCTGCACCCGGCACGCGATCAGGAATGGAGGCTGACATGGCTCTGGACACCCAAGACGGAATTGCACCCTACGACGCCCCCGAAAAGGACCTGTATGAGGTCGGCGAGATGCCCCCCCTCGGCTATGTGCCCAAGCAGATGTATGCCTGGGCCATCCGGCGCGAGCGCCATGGCGAACCCGATCAGGCCATGCAGATCGAGGTCGTGGATGTCCCGAAACTCGACAGTCATGAAGTGCTGGTTCTGGTGATGGCTGCGGGCGTCAATTACAATGGCATCTGGGCCGGGCTGGGCCAGCCGATCTCGCCCTTTGACGTGCACAAGGCGCCCTTCCATATCGCAGGCTCGGATGCCTCGGGCATCGTCTGGGCCGTGGGATCGGCGGTCAAGCGCTGGAAGGTCGGCGATGAGGTCGTGATCCACTGCAATCAGGATGATGGCGATGACGAACATTGCAATGGCGGCGACCCGATGTATTCGCCCACGCAGCGTATCTGGGGCTATGAAACCCCCGATGGCAGCTTTGCGCAATTCACCAATGTGCAGGCCCAGCAGCTCATGCCGCGCCCCAGGCACCTGACATGGGAGGAATCGGCCTGCTACACGCTGACACTGGCCACCGCCTACCGGATGCTGTTCGGCCATGAACCCCATGACCTGAAGCCCGGCCAGAACGTGCTGGTCTGGGGCGCGTCAGGGGGGCTGGGCTCCTATGCGATCCAGTTGGCCAATACGGCGGGCGCCAATGCGATCGGCGTTATCTCGGATGAAAGCAAGCGGCAATTCGTGCTGGATCAGGGCGCAAAGGGCGTCATCAACCGCAAGGAATTCAAGTGCTGGGGGCAATTGCCGACCGTCAACACGCCCGAATACAACGAATGGCTGAAAGAGGCCCGCAAATTCGGCAAGGCGATCTGGGACATCACCGGCAAAGGCGTCAATGTCGACATGGTGTTCGAACATCCGGGCGAGGCAACCTTCCCCGTCTCGGCGCTCGTGTGCAAGAAGGGCGGCATGGTCGTGATCTGCGCCGGAACCTCGGGGTTCAACTGCACATTTGACGTGCGCTACATGTGGATGCACCAGAAACGCCTGCAAGGGTCGCATTTCGCCCATCTGGCACAGGCCTCGGCGGCCAACAAGCTGATGGTCGAACGTCGGCTGGACCCCTGCATGTCCGAGGTCTTTCCCTGGGATGACATCCCGGCCGCGCATATGAAGATGTATCGCAACCAGCACAAGCCCGGCAACATGTCGGTGCTGGTGCAGGCCCCGCGCACTGGCCTGCGCACCTTCGAGGACGCGCTGGAAGCAGGCCGCCGCTAATCCACCACCCTGTCTGAACACACCGGGCCGCGCGGCTTTTCGCCGAGCGGCCCTTTTTCCTGTGCGCGTGTCAATGTTTTCCTAATCTGGAACAGGGTATGCTGTCCCGAACGCCGTTGCGTTGTCTGTCTGCGTCGCCATGTTATGGAGTGTCCCTCGTGCAATCCTGTTCCCTGATCGAATCGCTGATCAGATTGCGCGACCACGCCGCCGAAAAGGACCTGCCCGCACTGGCCGAACATCTGGACGAGGCCGTGCACCTTGCCATGACCGAAATCGCCAGCAAGGACTGGAGCGCGCCGCCTGCTGGCCGCCCCGATGCCTCGCGCTGACCGGCACGCGTGATCTTTCAGTGCCAGCCGCCCGTAATTGCCCTGCCACTCCGCGCAAGGATGCTTTAGTGTCGCGCCCATGACGCTGCATGTTCTGCCCTTTTCCGACGATCAGGCCGTGGCCTGGGATGCCCTTGCCGACGTTCTGGGCGCCGCCGGGGTGGACCTGACCGAGGGGCAGTGTCTGCCCGCCCCGGACACGGGCCAGACCACCCGCGCGATCATGGGCAAGGCGGGCTCTGGCAAGACAATGCTGCTCGCGCGCCTGACCAACGCCCTGCGCGAGGCCGGGGTCGAGATTGTCTCGGGCGAGTATGAGGGGCGCAGACGGCGCGAGCGGCGCAGCCTCGCCGTGCTGGCCCCGACGAACAAGGCGGCCTCGGTCCTGCGCACGCGCGGCGTGCCTGCGACCACGATCCACCGCATCCTCTACACGCCGGTCTATGACCCCGAATATGAACGCATCGCCGAATGGCTCAGCGGCAATATCCCCCGCCCCACGATCGAAGGGCTGACCGATACCGCGCTCGACCGCGCGCATGCCTTTTATGAACAGGTCAAATCCATCCCTGGCGCACTGGCGGCTGCAGGCCTGCGCGGGTCGGATTTCATCACCGGCTGGAAACGGCGCGAGGACCCGCTCGATATCGGCTTTGTCGATGAAAGCTCGATGCTCGATGCCCGCCAGCTCGACGATCTCAAGGAACTCTTCACAACGCTGGTCCTGTTCGGCGACCCCGCACAGCTTGCGCCAGTGGGCCAGTCGGGCGAGATGGTCTTTGACCGCCTGCCCGCGCCTGCGCGGCTGACCCTCTCGCGCATCCACCGCCAGGCCGAAGGCAACCCCATCCTCGATCTGGCCCATGCGCTGGCCGATCCCGCGCTGGGCTTCGAGGAGTTCGAGGAACAGGTCGCGCAGGCCGCGCGCAGCGATGACCGTGTGGTGCTGGCCGAACGGGTCAACAGCGACCTGATGGCCCGCTCGCCCGTGCTGGTCTGGCGCAACGCCACCCGCCTGCGCCTGATCGCGGCCTTTCGCGCGGCCCATCAGGCCCCCGAAACCGCCCTTCTTCCGGGCGAGCCGCTGATCTGCGACGGGTTGGAACTGCCGCTGAAACACCGCAAGAAACGCATCGATCTGGAAGCGCGCGGTCTGATCAAGGGGGCGCAGGTCGTCTATCTGGGGCCCGGCCGCAAACCCGGCTTCTCGCGGCTGCATATCTTTGGCGCGGATGAACCGCAGATCTCGGTCGCCTCGATCATCAAGATCGAAACCGACCCGGATGCGGAACCCTTCATCCCCTATGCCGCCACGATGGGCGCGGCTTTCGTGCATGGCGCGGCCTGCACCATCCACAAGGCGCAGGGCTCGCAATGGCCCGATGTGCAGGTCTTCGCCCCCGATCTGTTCGCCGCCGCCCGCTCTGGCCGCAGCGAGGCCGACATCCCGCTGTGGAAGCGCCTCGCCTATGTCGCCATCACCCGCGCCGAGCATCGCCTGCACTGGGTCATCCGCAACCGTCTCGCCCGGCCCCGAACCCCGCTCAGCACCGAGGATCTGGCCGCCCCCCCGGCACCCTTGCAGCTTGACGGCGCCGACTGACACGCTCTTGTCTTTCATCTTTGTCCAAATATCCTGGGGGAGTCGCGCATCGCGCGACGGGGGCAACGCCCCCACACCCCACCTGCCCCCGGCCCAACGCCAAAGGAGCCACCATGCGCTGCGTCTTTGTCCAGTTCCGCTGCACCCCCGGCCAGACCTACAAGGTGGCCGAGGCCATCTATGATCGCGAGGTCGTGTCCGAGCTTTACTCCACCTCGGGCGATTTCGACCTGATCGCCAAGGTCTATATCCCGGATGGCGAGGATGTGGGCCATTACCTCAGCGACCGGCTGTTCGACATTCCCGGCATCTCGCGCACGCTGACCACCATGACCTTCCGCGCCTTCTAGGCCTGCGCCCTTGCAGGACGGGGGGATCAATGCTCAGATCATCCCTGTGGTAGAGGATGGGAGGACCGCATGACCGTATTCCGGACCAATGCCGATCTGCGCGCGCTGGAACAGGCCAGCCCCTGGGCCGAACGCGACATCCCCTTGACGGTCCATGACGCCCTCGCGCGCACGGCCGCGCGGCATGGCGACCGCCCTGCCACCAGCTTTCAGATGTTCGCGACCCCCGGCGCAAAGGCCCAGACGCTGACATGGGCCGAGTTGCACGCCCGCGTCACGCAAGCGGCCAATCTGTTCCACAGCCTCGGCGTGACCGAGGATGACACCGTGGCCTATATCCTGCCCACGCTGAACGAAACCGCCATCACGCTTCTGGGCGCGATGACCGCCGGGCGGGTCAGCCCGATCAACCCCTTGCTGGAACCCGCCAAGATCGCGGCGCTCTTGCGCGAGACGAACGCGAAAGTGGTCGTCACCCTGCGCCCCTTCCCCAGGACCGATGTCGCGCAGAAAGTGGCCGAGGCATTGCGCCACGCGCCGAGCGTGAAAACGGTGCTGGAAATTGACCTGCTGCCCCATCTCTCGCCCCCCAGAAGCTGGATCGTCCCGTTCCTGCGCCCACGCAACCCGGCCCGGCACAGCGCGCGCATCCTCGATTTCCACAGCGCGCTGGCCGGGCAGCGCAGCGAGGGTCTGGATTTCACGCCCACGGCAACGGACCGGGTCGCTGCCTATTTCCACACCGGCGGGACCACCGGCATGCCCAAGATGGCGCAGCACCGCTATAGCGGGATGCTCTATAACGGCTGGCTGGGCGCGGAGCTTCTGTTCAACGAACGCGATGTGCTTTTGTGCCCGCTGCCGCTGTTTCATGTCTTTGCCGCCTATCCGATCCTGATGTGCTGCATCATGTCGGGCGCGCATGTCGTCTTTCCCACGCCGCAGGGTTATCGCGGCGACGGGGTGTTCGACAATTTCTGGAAGCTGATCGAACGCTGGGGCGTGACCTTCATGATCACCGTGCCCACCGCGCTTTCGGCATTGATGAGCCGCAAGGTCGATGCCGATATCAGCAGCCTGCGCACGGGCATTTCCGGCTCTGCCGCGCTGCCGCGTGAGCTCTATAAACGCTTCGAGGCCGCCACCGGCGTGCAGATCGCCGAAGGGTATGGCCTGACCGAGGCCACCTGCCTTGTCTCCTGCAACCCGGTCGAGGGCGAGAAAAAGGTGGGCTCGGTCGGCCTGCCCCTGCCCTATACAAAAGTGCGCATCCTGCGTTTCGACAATGGCACACCCATTGATTGCGCCACCGATGAGGTGGGCGAGATCTGCATCGAGAACCCCGGTGTCACACCCCCCACCTATACCGAGGATGCCAAGAACCACGATCTGTATGTGGATGGCTTTCTGCGCACGGGCGATCTGGGGCGGCTGGACCATGACGGCTATCTGTGGATCACGGGTCGGCAGAAGGACCTGATCATCCGGGGCGGGCACAATATCGACCCCGCAGAGATTGAAGAGGCGCTTCTTTCGCATCCGCAGGTCAGTTTCGCGGGCGCCATCGGTCAGCCGGACGCGCGCGCGGGCGAATTGCCCTGCGCCTATGTCGAACTGGTCGAGGCCGGGTCCGTGACCGCCAAGGACCTGATGGTCCATGCCCGCGAACGGATATCAGAACGCGCAGCGATCCCGGCACATATCGAGGTCTTGCCCGAACTGCCCAAGACCGCCGTGGGCAAGGTGTTCAAGCCCGACCTGCGCCGCCGCGCGATTGCGCGCGTGTTCGACGCCGCACTGGCGACAGCCGGGCAGGATGCGCATGTCGCCCAGGTGATCGAGGATTCCAGACGCGGGCTGGTCGCGCAGGTCGATGCCAGCGCGCAGGTGTCCGACACGGGCCTGCACGAGGTTCTGTCGCAATTCACCATTCCGTGGGAGCGCAGCAGCAGCGACTGATCAACGCCGTGCAACCAGCGACAGCCGCACCGTGTTCATGGCAAAGCGCCCCCGCGCCCCATCCACACGCGCGCTGCGCCCCAGCCGCATATGTTCGCCGTCCACCCGCAGCGACAGGCGCGGACGCAACGCAAATTCCGCGCCCAGCCCAATGACCACCCCGCGATCATGGGTCAGCGCGTAAGCCCCGTTCATCCCGTGCCACCAGCGGTTCCGCGTGACCCCGAATGTGGCAAAGCCCAGCACCCGCCCCTGCGCCAGCCCCACCCGACCACGGACCGAGGCATAGCGATTATCGCTGAGCGAACAGCTTTGCGCGGGCGTGCCGCAGGTGCCGTTGCCTTTGGCATTGCCCCAGCTCATCGCGACCTCGGCGCCAAAGACCTGCGCGCCGCGTTGCCAGTCATGGCCCAGGATCAGGCTTTGCCCCTGCCCGCTGGCCTGCGGCAGGCGTGCGCCATTGGCGTTCGTGTGCATCTCGGCGCGGTTTGCGACCCCGCCAAAGGCCAGAAAACTGCCCTGCCAGCGATCCGGCGCATCCGCCCGCGGCGGGCTGGCAGAGATAACAAAAAGGACCAGCGCAAAGAACGCGGAGCGCAGCACAGATGACATGACATATCCCTCACACCCATCAGGATGTGTTTGTCATACGTCACGATCCGCGCTGCATAACCCCAAAGGTAAACAAAGGGTTAATGCCTAAGCGCGCGTTAACCCTTGCTCAGGCGCGCACGGTCCCGTCGCCCCGCACCAGATATTTGAAGCTGGTCAGTTGCTCGGCCCCCACTGGCCCGCGTGCATGCATCTTGCCCGTCGCGATGCCGATTTCCGCGCCCAGCCCGAATTCGCCCCCATCCGCGAACTGGGTCGAGGCATTATGCATCAGGATCGCGGAATCGAGCCCGGCAAAGAAGCGCGCAACCACCCCCTCATCCTCGGCCACCACGGCATCCGTGTGCTGCGAGCCATAGGCGCGGATATGCGCCATTGCACCTTCGACATCCTCGACCACGGCCGCCGCCATCACCATATCCAGATATTCGCGCCCGAAATCTTCGGGTGCGGCAGGCTGCACACCGGGCAGATGGGCCAGCGCGGAATCACCCCGCATCTCGACCCCGGCGGCAACCAGATCGGCGATGATCTGCGCGCCCAGGCCATCCACCAGATCGCGATGGATCAGCAGGCATTCGGCGGCCCCGCAAATGCCCGTCCGCCGCGTCTTGGCGTTCAGCACCACGCGCCGCGCCTTGTCGGCATGGGCCGAGGCGTCGATATAGACATGGCAGATCCCTTCCAGATGGGCAAAGACCGGCACGCGCGCCTCGCGTTGCACCAGACCCACCAGCCCCTTGCCCCCACGCGGCACGATCACGTCGATATGCTCGACCATGCGCAGCATGTCCGACACGGCGGCGCGATCCGTGGTCTGCACAAGCTGGATTGCCTCTTCGGGCAGGTCGGCGGCACGCAGCCCCGCAACAAGTGCGGCATGGATCGCGCGCGAGGAATGAAAGCTCTCGGACCCGCCGCGCAGGATCACGGCATTCCCGGCCTTGAGGCACAGCGCGCCCGCATCCGCCGTTACATTGGGCCGCGATTCATAGATCACCCCCACCACACCCAGGGGCGTGCGCACCCGTTCGATATGCAGCCCCGTGGGCTGGTCCCATGCGCTGATGATCGCACCCACCGGGTCAGGCTGGGCAGCGACCGCGCGCAGCGCCCCGGCGACCGCGTTCAGCCGCCCCTCATCCAGCGCCAGCCGATCCAGCATCGCGCCCGACAGACCCTTTGCGCGCGCAGCTTCCATGTCGCGGGCATTCGCGGCCAGGATATCCGCGCTTTGCGCCAGAATGGCATCGGCAGCATGTTCCAGCGCGGCGGTCTTTGCCTCTGGCCGGGCCGTCGCCAGTATCTGCGCAGCGGCGCGGGCGCGCGCGCCCATCTCCAGCATCTCGGGGCTGATCTCGGTCATAATGCCATCTCGTCTCGGTGAATCAGGGCCACGCGGCCCGGATAGTTCAGGATCGCTTCTATCTCGGTCGAATGGTGGCCTGCAATGGCCTGCGCATCATGGCTGGAATAGCCCGCCAGACCCTGCCCCAGCGCCCCCTCCGGCCCGGCAATGGTGACCGGATCGCCGCGCTGGAAATCCCCCTCGATGCGCAATACGCCTGCCGGCAGCAGCGACCGCCCCTGCCCCAGCGCGCGCACGGCACCGGCATCCACATGCACCACGCCGCGCGGCTTCATCGCCGCGATCCAGCGTTTGCGGGCCGAACGCGGATCGCCTTGCGGGGCAAACAGCGTGGCGCGCGCCCCATCACGCAGGCGCGCCAGCGGGTGCGGGTCCGCGCCTGCCGTGATGATCATGGCGCAGCCTGCGCTGACGGCGGTTTTCGCGGCCATCACCTTGGTCTTCATCCCCCCGCGCGACAGGCCCGACACAGGCTCACCCGCCACGGCCTCGATCTCGGGGGTGATCCGGTCCACATGCGGGATATGGCGCGCCTGCGGGTCGTCTTGCGGGTTGCCGGTATACAGCCCGTCCACATCCGACAACAGCACCAGCAGATCCGCCCCCATCGTCACTGCGACCGAGGCCGCAAGGCGGTCATTATCGCCATAACGGATTTCATCGGTCGCGATGGTGTCATTCTCGTTCACGATGGGCACGACCCCCAGACCCAGCAAGGTGCCCAGAGTGGTGCGCGAATTCAGATAACGACGCCGGTCCTGCGTGTCATCTAGGGTCAGCAGCACCTGCCCGGTGGTGATCCCATGGGGGGCCAGCACTTCCTCATAGGCGCGGGCCAGCCGGATCTGGCCAACGGAGGCCGCGGCCTGACTTTGTTCCAGTGCCAGCGGTCCCGGCGGTAGCCCCAGCACCCCGCGCCCCAGCGCGATGGAGCCCGAGGACACGATCACCACATCGCGCCCCTGCGCGCGCAGCCCGGCCACATCCTGCGCCAGCGCCTGTAACCAGTCGGTGCGCAACTGTCCCTGCTCGACCAGCAGGGCCGATCCGATCTTGATGACCACGCGCTTTGCGCGGCCCAGCACGGCAGCCGGACTTACGGCGCCCATGGATCTTCCTCGGGACGGGGTTTGGCCGCGTCGATCCGTGCCAGCAGGGTGCGCAGCACAGTCTGCATCCCCTCGCCTGACACGGCAGAGATCAGATGCACCTCGCGCCCGCTTGCGGCCTGCAACGCGGCCTGCTTCTCGGCGCGCTCTTCCTCGTCCAGCGCGTCGATCTTGTTCAGGGCCACAATGCGCGGCTTGCGCGAGACATCCATTGAGTAGGCCGACAGTTCGTGATCGATGATGCGCCAGTCCTCGGCCACATCCTCTGACGTGCCATCGACCAGTTGCAGCAGCACAGCGCAGCGCTCCACATGGCCCAGGAACTGATCGCCCAGCCCCCGCCCCTCAGAGGCGCCTTCGATCAGGCCGGGAATATCGGCCATGACGAATTCGCGCCCGTCCACGCCCACGACCCCCAGATTGGGATGCAGCGTGGTAAAGGGGTAATCCGCGATCTTGGGCCGCGCATTGGAGGTGGCGGCCAGAAAGGTGGATTTGCCCGCATTGGGCAGGCCCGCCAGCCCGGCATCGGCGATCAGCTTCAGCCGCAGCCAGATGTCACGCTCGACCCCCGGCTGGCCGGAATTGGCGCGGCGCGGGGCCTGATTGGTGGCGGATTTGAAATGCAGATTGCCCCAGCCACCATTGCCGCCCCTGGCCAGCAACACCTTTTGCCCGACCTCGGTCAGATCCGCGATGACGGTTTCCTGATCCTCGTCCAGAATCTCGGTGCCCACCGGCACGCGCAGCGTGATCGCAGCCCCATCCTTGCCCGTGCGCCCCTTGCCCATGCCGGGCTGGCCGGATTTGGCAAAGAAATGCTGCTGATAACGGAAATCGATCAGCGTGTTCAGCCCGTCCACGACCTCGGCCCAGACATCACCACCGCGCCCGCCATCGCCGCCATCGGGGCCGCCATATTCAACGAATTTCTCGCGCCGGAACGACACGCATCCCGACCCGCCGCCGCCCGAACGGATTTGGACCCTGGCCAGATCGAGGAATTTCATACGCGCACACTCCGGATAACAGCTCGCTCGGGCGTGGCTTTAGCGCAAAGGACGCGCCGACGCCAGATGCGCAGACCAGCCGAAAGCCTCTGTTAACCTTTTCGCGCAATACTGTTCAGGCGCGTGCATCCCTCGATGTGCGGCGCGTTCCTCCCTGTCAGACTCGCTGCGCCCTCGGGCGCAGCTTTTTTCACCGCGAGGGCCAGACAACGACCGCCTGTCGCGCGCGTGCAACCATCGCGTGCATCGTCAAGAGGCCACAAAATAAGGAAAGATTTACTGTTGACGGATAGCGGATTTCTGCCTACGGTTCCCCCAATTCGTCGGCGGGTCCGACAGGGAGATAACAAAAATCAGCAAAATAAGGGTCCTTGTGGCCCTTATTTTCTTGTGTCCCCGATTGGACCCATCGCGCACCCCCACACATGACCATGGCCACCTGCCCCCCGTTATTCATACGGGACGTGCGCGGGATGTTGCCGCGCACGCGCAGACACTGTTGCCTGGCACCTCTCCATGTCCGGATTTTTACCTGACAGCCCCGGACGCCCATGCTAACACCGCCCTTGCAATCCGCGCATATCAGAGGAACGGGCATGCAAGACAACAGGAAAACTGCCGTCAGACTAACCGCCCTGGCCGGGGCCTTTGCCATTTTCGGGTTGGCCGCACAGGCCCAGACCGAAGAGGCGGCAGAGGATATCGAATCCCCGCTATCGGAATTTTCGACCGGAGAGGTCGTCGGGGGTGAGGGCGAAGACGATAGCTATGTCGGCAACACCCATCAGGATTGGGAAATGATCTGCGTCCGCGTCGAGGATGAGGAAGATCCCTGTCAGATGTATCAGCTTCTGCGCGACGCCGAGGGCAACCCCACGGCCGAAATCTCGATCTTTCCGCTGCCGGCCGGGCAGGATGCCGTGGCAGGCGCAACAGTCCTGACCCCGCTGGAAACGCTGCTGACCGCGCAACTGGTCATGTCCGTGGATGGTGGTTCAGCCCGGCGCTACCCCTTTACGTTCTGCACAGCCATCGGCTGCATCGCGCGCGTGGGCTTTACGCAAGAAGAGATTGACGCCTTTCGCGGCGGCGCCGAAGCGGTCTGGACACTGGTGCCGGTTGCGGCACCCGATCAGACAGTCGATCTGACCATGTCGCTGATGGGCTTTACCGCCGCCTATGACGAGGCTGCGTCCACAGTCGATCAGTAGGGTCCAACACTCTGCCCCACGATCCGACCCGGCCCCTTGTGGCCGGGTTTTTTCGTGCCGGTGCGATTCTGGCAGGCCGGGTCTTGGCGTCCGGGCGCATTCGTGATTGGGTCTGGCCCAGAGAACAGGAGTATCCGATGACACATCATGACATGCTGAGCAGTGCCGGGTTGAGCAAGGCGCAGATCACCGGCGGCGATCTGGCGGTACACAGCCCCATTGACGGGTCCGAGATTGCCCGCGTTGTCCAGACCCGCACGGATGAACTGCCCAAGATCCTCGATCGCGCGACCGACGCGTTTCAGGCCTGGCGGCAGGTGCCCGCCCCCCGTCGGGGCGAGCTGGTGCGCCTGCTGGGCGAAGAGCTGCGCGCGGGCAAGGACGCGCTGGGCGGGGTGGTCACGCTGGAAGCGGGCAAGATCACCTCCGAGGGTCTGGGCGAAGTGCAGGAGATGATCGATATCTGCGATTTCGCCGTGGGACTGTCGCGCCAGCTTTACGGGCTGACCATCGCCAGCGAACGCCCCGGCCACCGGATGATGGAGACATGGCACCCGC
>REDZ01000067.1 GCA_007695345.1 Paracoccaceae bacterium
TTGACTGTTAATCAATTGGTCGTAGGTTCGATCCCTACCGCCGGAGCCAAAAATCTCAAAGATAACAGATCCTTAGCGGAGAGTGGTAAGCGCCACCCTTACGCGACGCAAGGGTAACGTAAGGGTTCGCACTGGTTCGTTCAGGGGGTTGTGGCGGCGTCTGCGCCCAGAATCAGCAAGCCCCGACGCTGCCATCGAACGCTGGGGCTTTGTCGTCAGCATGGTCATCAAGCGGATAGGCGCGCTGCGTTCAGAATCACGGCTCTCTGGCTGCGCACTGCGCTTCTGTCGTCTGGTCTGTCCAACTTCCCATTCTGGGATGCAGAAGGAAGCCGTTCATCTGCGTGTCGGCAGCATTTTCGACTTCCAAGGTTAGCCGCAGCGTTTGGGCTTCGCGCGCGATTTCCTTTTCTCGGTCGGACATGAAATGGAAGTCGCGCGCCACCATTGTTTCGCCCGGTAATAGGCCACCACCGATGGTCGCGGCTGGCCGGATGGAGGCGCTGTAGAGGGGCTGCGGCCTATCATCTGCCCAGATGGCGTAGGAAATCCAGACGCCTCCAAGTGTCAATTGTGTTTCATTGGCGACTCGAACAGCTATTTCCCGGTCATCAACTACCGCTGGTCCGAAGTCGATTGCAGACACAGGAATGTTTGCGCGAAGGCATTCTACTGCCTGCGCATCGTCCGCCTCGGCTGTCGCAAGCGACGCAGACACAAGCAAGGCGAACGCGGCAACAATTGTTTTTCTCATCAATGTTCTCCCAGCAACTTGCCCAAACAGTAGTCGGTCAGGATCGGGCACGCAAAGAAAAACCCCCGGCCGCGCCATGCGAAGCCGGGGGTCATGGGTCGTTCAACACAAGGAGCAGATCAACCCGCCCCCGGCTCCGGGGTAGGTTTCGAAGGCGGGCGATCCGGGGCAAGTATGGCCCGGTCCCGGCCCGGCTCCTACCGCGAGTTATTGTTGCCGGTCGTCACACCCCGAGCACGTCGCTGAAATAGTCCCTCAGCACAAACGCCGTTGTATCATCTGGGCGAGGTTGCGTGATCACGCTGCCTTTTGGCGTGTTCGGTGTATGCGCCGGGGGCCGTTTCTCCACTTCATGCGGCAATCAACCGGGACAATCTGACAAGGCTATTGGCGGCCATTGTCAGGATGAACCGCGACCGGACGCGCTCGACGTCGCGATACATGGTCTGAGCCGTGCCGCGGACGGTTTTCGCCCTGCCAAGGGCGTCTTCGATCTTCTTCCGGTGCATCTGGGACAGGGCGTGGCCCGCATGCCGGGTGGTTCGGCCACTGATTGCAGAATATCTTGCATTCACCATCCCCGATATTGCCGTTTCAAGGGTGAATCATGTTCTCAAATCGTTGTCGAGACGGGGTTTTTCAGAAACCCTTTAAGGCCTCCGCAACCGGTGCCAAGCGTTCAGTCCGCGCCCGCACGCAGACCTTTCACCTGTGTGCTGTTGATCAAATACCCACCCTGCAGCACCAGCAGCATTTCACCAGCGTCGCTGCGTGCTTCCTCGACCCTGGAATAGGCCAGCACCGGATGCGCCCCCAATGACTTACCGCCTCGAAATCCCTCGACGTCGATAGTGTAGTGTCCGTTGGGCAATTGGTCCTCCACATGTATGGGCAGACCGAACTTGATCTCGGTGGCCTGCGGATCGACAGGGCGACGTTGTACTTCCCGCCCGTCCTCATCGCGCACGATCAGTTCTGCTGTGTCGGCCTCGGGCATTTCAGGCGGGATCAGGCGGCGCTCGGTGCCGTCAAGATAGACGGGTGCTGTGCTCAACACCTCGCGCCCGACCCAGGTCGCCATCTCGGCCATGCCCATCCGGCTGCCGAGTTGCGCGAGCAGTTCATTGGTCATGACCTGCTGTTCAACCCCGGAGAAGGTGGCAAGTTGCACGGCGTAATCGGATGCCTCTATCGGCTCCAGCGGGTTCTGGTTCTGCATCTGCACAGTCAACATGCGCAGAAATGTTTGGAAATCCGACGAGATGGCGCCCGCGGCGCCAGAAGAAACTTGCGGGGTGATCGATGCACGCGACGCATCAATCGCTAGGTTGGGGTCAATATTCATATCGTGTCCTCTCGATGGCGTCGAAAAACGGGTGAGCGGCGATCGGTCTGCCGGGACAGGCCGCTTTTGAAGGTTGCTGGTACAAAGGCAACGGAAGTTTGTGGGGCGCCGCGCATGGCACAGTATGTGGCGCCGTGCGACCGTGTTGCACATGGATGTCGCGGATCGCTAACTGCCAACAGCCCACGCCCTGCCAGGAGATCAGATCTTGTCTTCCGGGCCAGATCGGACGCAGCGATGCCGTCACGCACAACTCTGCCACATCCGGTGCCGCTCGAGGCGCAAAATTGTCGTAAGGTGGGTGTGAACCCACCCTAGTCTCGGCCTGTACTGTATTGTGACTCTCGAGCAAGGCCGGGCGGACCTGATCAGAGTAAAGCGCGCCTTGTCCTGTAGCCATATTCGCCACGCATCCTGTCATCACACGGCCGGCTTTCAATACCCTTCGACCTCGCCTTTCTGTCACAATCCCGCGCTGGACCCGCCCACGCCCCCTGAAAATCGGAAGGGGTAAGGCGACGTGGGAACAACCTGGCCCTAGTCGATGAGCACGCACGAGGATAGGCGATATCTCAAAAGGCCACAGCTCTCGCCCCCTGCAATGACGTGAACCTAACTGGACATGTCCTCTCTGCCCGCCTGTGCCAGCAGGTAATGAACGCCTGCGATCAGTATTCAACCGCGAGCCTAACACCGCAGGTCCAGCCTCGCATTTGAGGATCTATTGTGCGGCGCCGCCGGCAGTTCCCTGCCTGGCGCGGATGCAGGGGAGGCATCGGCTGAGTGTAACCGCTCTTCGTCCCTTTCATCATGTGCCGCGCCTCGATCCTCCCCGAATCGCAGATCCAGCCCATCAAATCCCAGATCGGAAAGCTCGCGCATCAACGCGCCTGAATTGCGCCGCAGCAACTCCATCGTCTCAGCTCGCTCGCCGGTCACGACAATCTGCAATCCGCTCTCTGTGGCCGACAGCATGATGCGAACGCGACCCAGCTCCGCCGGTGCAAGTTGGAGATGCACGATGCGCTGATCTGCCTGCCTTACTGCCTCGATGATCTGCAGGCATGCAGGCGCGAGCGGTGTTCCGCCGGGCGTAACTGATGGCGCCGGAACCGACGAATCACTGCGTGACGCAGTGCTTTGGATTTGCGCAACCGCATTCAAATCGCGCTCCATCTGCAGGGCGTCTGTGCCCCGACGCGCGCTGTCTGGCACCCAGACCGCCGGCGTTGCACAAGGGGCGGGCGCGGCAACCGCGGGACGGGAGAACGCTGGTGCGCGCATATCGGATGTCGGACTGCGCCAGAACACATCACTGTCCCGCATCGCCGGATTTGCACCCTCTTTCTCGATCGGCAGCAGGCTTTCGGCGCGTGCGGTATCCGCCATCCCGGACATTCGCGCTGCGCCGAGCGAACCAGGATGCGTCATCTGCGCCGCGCCTTCGCGTCGCTCTGGACGGGTCTTCATCTCGGTGCGTCCGGCGGATGTCTGTGCACTTGTGGCAAGCGTCATATGACGCGGGGGCCTGGCGCGCGTGCCCCCGCGCGTCCCATTGTCGTCACTTTCATGTTGCGCTTTCACCCCTTTGCCCGCTGGTGTCGCCATATCCCTTGCCGCGCTCACCGGCCCGTTCCGCGTTTGGGTCGCGCCCAAGTACCCCTCGCCCATTCCGGAGCGCAATTCAGCGCGCGGCGCAAGCGGCGGCCCATCCCGGCCGTCGCGGCCCGATGCCATACTGCCCGCAAGCGGGCCCGAGCCCCACGCGCGCGTGCCCAGAGCAATCGATTGACCGCGATGGTCTGCGCGCATTTCTGCGCGCGCGACATCCTGCCCGGTCTTCGCATCCAGGTCTGATAGGTCCCTGCGTCCAACCGGGGCTGGGGCATGCGCGCGCCCGGTCTCTGCCATCGCGTCGCTGCCGCGGGGGTTCCGCACATCGCCGACACGTTCCGTGCCCCCCTCGCGCGGTTCGGGCACTGCCGGTGTTCCTGTCGGTGTGTTGGCGTCCCCCTCGTCTGTCGCATCCGGTGCGGCCACGTCGCCGCCGGCCTCCGCCTCATCCCCGGACACTTCCACGGCGGCAGCGGGCACCAGCGCTGCATCCTCATTACCTGTGCCCTCGGTCAGGGGCGGATCGAGCGCCGCCAGCATGGCCGCGAAATCCTCCGACGCCTGACGCGGCGCGCGCGCCGGACCACGCATCTGCGCATCCGTCGCGGGGTAGTGCTGCGGTATGCCCTGCATCGTTGGCCATCCATCCATACAGAATCACTCTCTCCCCACACTAGTCGTGAATTGCTTACCGAATATTTACCGCCCCGCGTCATTCTGCCAGCACCCGGATCACAGCAAAGGCGCCACCACATGCACGACATCATGACCATGACAGCCTATTCAGGCCCCGCCGAGTCGCAGGCACAGCGCGCGCGCCTGCAGGACACCGCCCGCGAGTTCGAGGCCAGCTTTCTGGCCGAAATGCTGCGCGCGGCAAAATTCGGCGAACCGGCCGGTGCTTTCGGCGGCGGCATAGGCGAGGCGCAGTTCGCCTCGCTTCTGGTCGATGCACAGGCCAGCGAAATGGCCGCGCAGGGCGGGCTGGGGCTGGCAGAGATGATCGTGACCAGCCTGATGCGCGATAATGCGCCCGCGGAAAAGGACCCGGCATGACCCGCGCCGCACGACATCTGCACACCCTGCTCGAGGAGGAGCGGCGCGCGCTGCTGGCGGGCAATCTGGACGGGCTGGACGATCTGGCGCAGCGCAAGCAGCACTGCGCCGAGAACCTCGCGCGCACCCGTCCCGACAGCGCCACGCTGGACGCATTGCGCAGCGCTATCGAACGCAACGCCGCCCTGATGCAGGCCGCGCATGACGGCATCGGTGACGTGATGCGCGCGCTGGATGCGCGGCGTCTGGCCGCGCGCACCACCTTCTACCGCGCCGATGGCAGTGCCGCACAGCCCCAACAGCCGCCCCACAAGGTCGAACGCAAGGCGTGAGCGCCGTTAACCAACTGCAACAAAACCGGTTTTTCTGGGCAGGTATCGCGCTCGTGTTCAGATTTCGTCAATCTCTGTGCCCCAGATTTGTCAGTGCCGGACAGAACGCACGGCACGGCGGACCAAGAACCGCCACAGTGCAGAATGCAGTCAGCGCATCCGGACCGGATGCATCTTACTCATGTGCAAAAGGCACGAAACGAAAGGCATACTCATGTCCAGCATTCTGACCAATACCGGCGCAATGGTCGCCCTGCAAACCATGCGCGGCATCAACACGAACCTCGACAAAACCCAGAACGAAATCTCGACGGGCAAATCTGTCGGCAATGCCCGCGACAATGCCGCGGTCTGGGCCATCGCGAGAACCATGGACAGCGATGTGTCCGGCCTCAAGGCGATCGGTGACAGTCTCTCACTTGCGAAATCGACCGTGTCGGTTGCGCGGGTCGCGGCAGAGACGACTGTCGAGTTGATGAACGAGATGAAGGAGCTTCTGGTCGCAGGGACCGGCCAGAACGTCGACCACGACAAAATTCAGGCCGATATCGAAGTTCTGCAGAACCAGATCGAAAGTGTTCTCGATTCTGCCCAGTTCAACGGGCTGAACCTTGTCGATGGCGAGGCTGAGGACGTGGAGTTCCTGTCGGCGATCATTCGTGATGATGCGGGCGGGCTCGCGCGTGCAGAGATCACGATTGATGACGGTGATCTGGACCTGAAGGGTGAGCTGGACGACATGTTTGACTGGACCATCGGGGATGCTGAGGATGCGCAGGATGCGCTGGACGAGTTTGAAGCCCAGTATCAGGTCGCAATTGACGCTGCGGCCACCTTTGGTTCGACCGAACGACGGATCGATATTCAGGCAGAGTTCAACCAGAACATGATGGACGCTCTGACCACAGGCATCGGCGGCCTTGTCGATGCCGATATGGAAGAGGCCTCGGCACGCCTGCAATCGCTGCAGGTGCAGCAGCAGCTGGCCACGCAATCGCTCTCGATTGCGAACCAGCAGCCGCAGAACATCCTCGCGCTGTTCCGCTAAGTCATGTCACTCCGGGGGCCCCATCCGGGCCCCCGGCCCTGACCTGATCCGCTTACTTAGGGGAAAACCGAAATGAATGCCCATACCCGTGCCCTTGCCAGTTACGGCAACCCGGCCACGGCGCTCAAATCTGCGCGCAGTGCGGAATATGACGTCATGGCCCGCATCACCTCACGCCTGCGCAAGGCGCTGGCCGGGGGAAAGATGTCCTTCCCGGAACTGGCCGAGGCGATGGATGAAAACCGCCGCCTGTGGACCGAATTCGCGATTGATCTGGCCAATCCGGAAAACAAGCTGCCCAAAGCGCTGCGCCTGCAGCTTCTGAACCTCGCACAATTCACGCTGACCCATACCAATCAGGTACTGGACGGCACCGCCAGCGCCGAGGTTCTGATCGAGATCAACACGGCCGTGCTGCGCGGCCTGTCAGGCAAGGCCGGTGCGGAATGACCGGGCTTGTCATCCGCCTCGCCCCGCATGAGCGTGTCCTGCTGAACGGTGCCGTCATCGAGAATGGCGACCGCCGCGCCAGCCTGTCGATCCGCACGCCCAATGCCAATGTGCTGCGCCTGCGCGATGCCATCCACCCCGATGAGGCGCGCACCCCGGTCAAGCGCACCTGCTACATGGCCCAGCTCGTCCTTGCCGGCGATGCCACGCCAGAGGATATCCGCACCCCGCTGATGCGCGCCATCGAACAGCTCAGCCAGGTTTTCGCCGACCCGGACAGCCGCAGCCTGCTGGCAGATGCAACGCAGCAGGTGCTGGAGGGCGAATATTATCAGGCGCTGAAATCACTCCGGCTGCTTTTGCCGAGGGAGGCGCGGCTGATGGCCGCGACACCTGCATGAGCTTCGCGCCTGTCATCCCCATGACCGGGCTGGCCGGTTGGGCCTTTCTCGACCGCACGCGCGAGCGGCAAGAGGACAGTTTCGCGCAAAGCCCGTCCATCGCGCGCGTGACGCAGACCTTCACCGACCGGATCGGCAAGATCGAGACAGCCGAGGATCTGGTCGGCGACCGGCAGGTGCTGCAGGTCGCGCTGGGGGCTTTCGGGCTGCAGGATGATCTGGACAGCCGCGCCTTCATCCGCCGCATTCTCGAGGACGGGGTCGAGGATCGCGCAGCACTGGCCAACCGGCTGACGGACAAGCGCTATCTGGCCTTTGCGACAGCCTTTGCCCATCTGGCCCCTGGCGCGACCGGGTCTGCCCCGGATGATCTGGCCGACCGCATCGTGCAGCAGTTCAAGACCCGTTCGTTCGAGGTGGCCGTGGGCGAACAGGACCAGACAATGCGGCTTGCCATGACACTGGACCGCGAATTGCCGCAATTGCTGTCGCAATATCAAGGCGCCACAGCGCGCTGGCTGGGTGCGCTGGGCAACCCGCCGCTGCGCGAGGTGCTGGAAACGGCCCTTGGTCTGCCCCGCGAATTCGGCGCGCTGGATGTCGATGAGCAGGTCAAACGCATGCGCGCCGCCGCCCAGCGCCAGTTCGGTACATCAGAGATCGAAGATCTGGCAGAGCCCGGAAAACTGGAAGAGGTCACCCGCCGCTTCCTGATCATGAGCGATCTGAAAGCCTCTCAATCCGCCATGACCGGCGCCGCGACGGCGCTGACATTACTGCAAAACATGCGGCGTTGAGCCTGCGCAGTCGTGGTCCCACCCGTCAGCCCAGCGCGCGCAAACACGCGCCCAGCGCGTCGTCAAAGATATCCAGTTCCTCTTGCGGACCGGTCGACACACGGATGCAGCGATCCATCGGCGCCACCCCCGGCATACGCACAAAGACATCGCGTTCACGCAGCGCGGCAACCAGTTCACGCGCGAAATCGCCGTCACGCCCGCAATCGATGGTCACGAAATTGGTGGCCGAGGGCAGCGCATGCAGCCCATGCCCGGCCGCAATCTCGCGCAGTCCGTCCCGCGCGGCGGCAACCTCTGCCTGAACATGGCGCAACCACGCCTGATCGCGCAGCGCCGCCAGCGCCCCGGTCTGCACCAGCCGCCCCACCCCGAAATGATTGCGCACCCGGTCGAACATCGCGATCAGGGGGGCCGCGCCGATGGCATAGCCCACCCGCAGCCCGGCCAGACCATACAGTTTGGAAAAGGTCCGCATCCGGATCACGCGTGTGTCGCCCGGATCAATCGGGGGGGCTGTGCCGTCGGGCGCGGCATCGGCATAGGCTTCGTCCAGCACCATCAGCGTGCCATCGGGCACCGCATCGATCATCCGCTGCACGATCCGCGCGGAATGCCAACTGCCCATCGGATTGTCGGGATTGCAGAAATAGAGAAGCTTCGCGCTCAGGTCCTCAGCGCGGGTCAGCAGGGCGGAAGGGTCCTCGTGATCATCGCGGTAGGGCACCTTGTGCAACACGCCCCCAAACCCGGCCACATGGTAGTTGAAGGTCGGATAGGCCCCGTCCGATGTGACCACCGCATCGCCCGGCGCGACCATCACGCGCACCAGATTGCCCAGCAGCCCGTCAATCCCCTCACCCACCAGAATATTCTCGGCCGCGACCCCGTGATGCGCGGCGAGCGCCCTGCGCAGCTCGAAACATTCGGAATCGCCATACATCCAGGCGTCACCGGCCGCATCCTGCATTGCGGCAATCGCGCTTGGCGCGGGACCAAACCCGCTTTCATTTGCGCCCAGCCGCGCCCGAAAGGGGCGCCCCCTCTCGCGGGTCAGCGCTTCGGGCCCGACAAAGGGCACGGTTGCGGGCAGTGAGACCACCAGATCAGTGTAGCGCGGTGCAGTCATACCCCTTCGATAGGCGAGTGGTCCCGAAGGGGCAAGCCCCACGCGTCAGACCAGATCGCCCCTGGACATCCGCTGCAGAAAATCCTCGGCATCGGCAAGGACCTGGTCGCGCCGCGCCGCATCCATCCGGTCGAAGGTGCGATACATCTGCGCCATGCGCGGATTTCCCTGAAACCGGTCACGATGGCGGATCAGGAAATGCCAGTAGAGCAGGTTGAACGGGCAAGCCTGGTCACCTGTCTTGTCGCGCACCTTGTAATGGCAATTGCCGCAGTAATCCGACATCCGGTCGATATAGGCGCCCGAACTGACATAGGGTTTCGACGCCACGATCCCGCCATCGGCGAATTGCGACATGCCGATGGTGTTGGGCGCCTCGACCCATTCATAGGCATCGGCATAGACTGCCAGATACCATTCATGCACATGCGCGGGGTTGATCCCGGCCAGAAGCGCGAAATTGCCCGTCACCATCAGCCGCTGGATGTGATGGGCATAGGCAAGATCGCGTGTCTGCCCAATGGCTTGCGCCACGCAGTTCATGCGCGTTTCTGCCCCCCAGTACAAGGCGGGCAGCTTGCGCTGATGGTTCAGCGCGTTGCGGCGCGGATAATCCGGCCCTTCGCGGAAATAGATGCCGCGGATATATTCGCGCCAGCCGATGATCTGCCGGATGAACCCCTCGACCGAGTTCAGCGGCGCGTGACCGTCGTGATAGGCTTTTTCAGCCCTCTCGCAGACCTCCAGCGGGCCCAGCAGCCCCGCATTCAGATACAGCCCGATCACGGCGTGGTAGAGATACGGGTCCCCTTCCAGCATGGCATCCTGATAGGCGCCGAAATCCGGCAGGGCGTGTTCGATGAAATGATCGAGCGCGCGCAGCGCCCCGGCACGATCCGTCTGGAAGTAAAAGGGGCGCAGCACCCCGAAATTATCGCCAAACCGGTCCTCGACCAGGTCCAGCACCGACTCGACCACCTCATCCCCGCGCGCCTGGGGTGGCCCCTTGCGAAACAGGTCCGCCGATGCCGGTTTGCGGTTGTCATGGTCGTAATTCCACTTGCCGCCCGCGGGCTTGTCCCCGTCCATCAACAGACCGGTCTTGCGGCGCATCTCGCGATAAAAATACTCCATCCGCAAGACCTTGCGCCCCTCGGCCCAGTCGGCGAACTCTTTGTGCGAACACAGGAACCGGTCATCGGGCAGGATCGAGACATCGAGCGGCATCTCCTCCAGCGCAGAGATCAGACGCCATTCGCCCGGCTGGGTCGCGATCACCGTGCTGGTGCCGAACTCCGCTGTGCGGCGCAGCAATTCACCCGGAATGCTACCCGCATTTTGCGGATCGTCCAGCATCGTATAGGCCACGCGCCATCCCTTGTCGCGCAGATGGGCCGCGAATTTGCGCATGGCGGCAAAGGTAAAGGCGATCTTCTTGGGGTGATGCGGGACATAAGAGGCTTCGGCCGCGACCTCGGCCATCACGATGATATCCTGCACGGGATCAGCAGCTTGCAAGGCGCTCAACCCGTCTGACAACTGGTCCCCCAGCACAAGAACCAGCGTCACCACGCGACCTCCTTGCCCGCCCAGTCGAAAAAGCGCCCGGATTGGGCGGGCGTTAATGTATCGATCACACGCAGCAGATTTGCCGCGGCCTCTGATGGCGGGACGGATGGGTGGCGGCCCAGGTATTTCCGCGTGAACTCCGTCGTCACAGTGCCCGGATGCAGGGCCACGCAGACCGCCTGCTTGTGGCTGCGCCCCAGTTCGATGGCCACGCCCCGGATAATCTGGTTCAGCGCCGCCTTGGCCGCGCGGTAGGAATGCCACCCCCCGGCCCGGTTGTCCCCGATCGAGCCCACGCGCGCCGACAGCGCCGCCATGACCGCCGCCTCATCGCGCGGCAGCAGCGGCAGCGCGTGTTTCATCACCAGCGCAGGCCCGATTGTGTTGAGCGCGAATTGATCCGCCATGCCCCGCGCCTCTATATGTTTCAGCGCCTTTTCAGGGGTATAGCCATCGATCTCCAGCGCGCCGGTCGCGATGATCACGCGGTGAAAGGGGCCCGTCAGCGCGCCCAGATGCTGCTTGACCGACGCCTCATCCGTCACATCCAGCCCATCTTCGCTGCGCGACAGGCCCGTGACCTGCCAGCCCTGTTCTGCCAGTGCCGCGCAAAGCGCGCTACCGATCCCGCCCGACGATCCGATCACCAATGCCTGTGCCATATGCCCTCCGTTGTTCCGAGGGGCAGTTAGCGGTCGGGCGCGCGCCGTCCAGTCGGTTGCGCCAACCGGACCGGCCCGCGCGCGGTCGCAATCTGCACCGGCACGCCGCGCTGTGTGGCCACCAGCAGCCCTTCGGCCTGCAGGTTGGCGGCAACGCGCCGGATTTCGGGCATCAGCGGGCGCCATGTGTCGGACAGCGCGCGAGCAACCTCGGACGGGCAAAAGCTGCGCCCGTCGCCACGGGCCGCAGCCAGGGCAAGCACGGCCTGCCTTATTGCGTGTTCGTCAATGCCCTGGCCCATTTCTGTGCAAACGGCGAGAGAAAGATCGCAAGCGGGGTCGCGAGGCACCAGGCAATAGCCCATGACCGCGCCCAGCGCGCGATGAATCCAGCATCCAGCCCGGTATTGACCGCCGTGATTGCCCCCGACATCAGGAATGACATCAGGGTGCCCATGATCAGACCAGTGACAACGCGCAGTTTCATCTCAGGGCCTCATTGCAGCGGGCGCAGGTCGCAGGGTGCGCATGGCTGCCCACATCTGCGCTGATCTTCCAGCAGCGCTGGCATTTTTCGCCCTTGGCACGGGCAAAGACCACGGCCACATCCGCGATCTCAGGCAAGCTGAACGCCTCATCCCGCGTTTCCGAAGATGTCAGCACCACGTCGGAGGTGATGCAGATTTCTGCAAAATCAACTGATTGCAGCGCAGAGAGGATGGTGTCATCGCGCACATGCACGACTGGTGCTGCCTCGAGCGAGGCGCCGATCACCTTGTCGCGGCGCTGCACTTCCAGCGCGGCGGTGACCACGCGGCGCGCCGCGCGGATGCCCGCCCATTTCTGCGCCAGCGCAGGGTTGCGCCACTCAGCCGGGGTGTCGGGGAAGTCCTGCAGATGGACCGAGGACTCGTCACCCGGAAAGCGCGACAGCCAGACATCTTCGGCCGTGAACACCAGAATCGGGGCCAGCCAGGTGGTCAGCCGATGAAACAGGTGATCAAGAACCGTACGCGCGGCGCGGCGGCGCAGGCTGTCGGCCGGATCGCAATAGAGCGCGTCCTTGCGGATATCGAAATAGAATGCCGACAGGTCCGATGTCGCAAAGGTGAACAGCTTCTGGAACACGCCCTGAAAGTCATAGGCCGCGAAGCCCGTCCTGACCTGCTCGTCAAGTTCGGCCAGACGGTGCAGCACCCATTGTTCCAGCTCCGGCATCTCGGCGGGGGCGACGCGCTCGGCCTCTTCAAAACCGGCCAGATTGCCCAGCATGAAGCGCATCGTGTTGCGCAACCGGCGATAGCTGTCGGCGACGCCTTTCAGGATTTCCTTGCCGATGCGCAGATCGGCGGTGTAATCCGACTGCGCCACCCAGAGCCGCAGGATATCGGCGCCATACTGGTCGATCACCTCTTGCGGGGCGACGGTGTTGCCCAGGCTCTTGGACATTTTCATGCCCTTTTCATCAAGCGTGAACCCATGTGTCAGCACGCCGTGATACGGCGCGCGCCCCTTGGTCGCGCAGGCCTGCAGCATGGAGGAATGGAACCAGCCGCGATGCTGGTCGGTCCCTTCCAGATACAGATCCGCGATCCCGTCCGCGCGTCCATCCGCGCGGTCGCGCAGCACGAAGGCATGGGTCGAACCGGAATCGAACCAGACATCAAGAATGTCAAAAATCTGATCATAGGCGTCGGGATCGACAAGGTTTTCAAGGATGCGTTCCTTGAAACCTTGCATATACCATACATCGGCCCCGTCCTGTTCAAATGCCTCGACGATCCGGCGGTTGACCCGGTCGTCGCGCAGCAGGAAGTCGTCATCCCCCGGTTTTGCACCCTTCCTGACGAAACAGGTCAGCGGCACGCCCCAGGCGCGCTGGCGTGACAGCACCCAGTCGGGGCGCGACTCGATCATGGAATGCAGCCGGTTCCGCCCTGTCTGCGGCGTCCATGTCACAAGGCGGTTGATCGATTCCAGCGCCCGCGCGCGGATCGTGTCGCCATGCTGGCCCATCCCATCATCGAGCGGCTTGTCGATGGCCGCGAACCATTGCGCGGTGTTGCGATAGATCAGCGGCGCTTTCGAGCGCCAGCTATGCGGGTAGCTGTGCTTCAACTTGCCCTTGGCAAAGAGCGCGCCCGCGTATGCCAGTTGCTTGATGACCGCGACATTGGCGCCGCCTTCCTTGCCATCGGGCTTGACGATGACCTCGCCGCCGAAAAGCGGCAGATCGGGGCGGTAGCTGCCATCTTCCAGCACGTTATAGGTCATGGGCAGGCCGTGTTTCAGCCCAATCTGATAATCATCATCGCCATGGCTGGGGGCGGTATGGACAAAGCCCGTGCCCGCCTCATCGGTCACATGGTCGCCGGGCAGTAGGGGAACGTCGAAATCCCATTCACCCGCGGCGCTCTCGACGCCGCGCAACGGATGGGCCAACACCAGCGCCGCCAGTTCGGTGGCGGTGACATCCCGCTTGCGTTCTGCGCGCAGTTTGGCCGCGTCCATTGCACTGTCCGCCAGGGCATCAGCCAGAATGAACAGCGCACCGGGCTCGCCCTTGCCCCCGTCCAGAACCGCGCTCACCTCGTACAGGCCATAGGCAATATCCGGCCCGAAACAGACCGCGCGGTTTTGCGGGATGGTCCATGGCGTCGTCGTCCAGATGACAACCGACACAGGCTTCATCTTGCCAAAAATACTCAAATCCCGCGCTGCATCCCCGAACTCCGTCACGGGAAATGCCACCCAGATGGTATGGCTCTGGTGCTCGTGATACTCGACCTCGGCCTCGGCCAGCGCGGTTTTTTCCACGGGCGACCACATCACGGGCTTTG
>REDZ01000147.1 GCA_007695345.1 Paracoccaceae bacterium
CGCACCATAGCCCGCGCCATGGCTGCCCAGCGCGAAATCCGCATCCGCCGCGCGCAGCGCGGCGCCCCCCATCGCGGGATAGGGGCTGTCGCGCCAGTCCTTGTTGCCGCCATTGGCCAGATCGAACAGGATCGCGGCGGGCACGATGGGCACGCGGGTGCCACCCACGGCAAAGCCACGCCCCATTGCGCGCAGCCCCGCCATCACCCCCGATGCGGCATCCAGCCCGAAGGCCGAACCGCCCGCCAGCACCAGCGCGTCCACCTCTTGCACCAGCCGGTCAGGGGCCAGCAAATCCGTCTCGCGCGTGCCGGGCGCGCCACCCATCACATGCACGCCCGCACGCAACGGCCCCGCGCCCAGCAGGACCGACACACCGCTGCGCAGTTCCGCGTCATGGGCATGGCCCACGCGCAGCCCGGCGATATCGGTGATCAGGTTGCGCGGGCCGGGCCGGGGGGCGGTCATGGCTGGTCCGGCCCGTCACCATCCTGTGCCCAGTGACGCAGCAAATCCGCCGCGCGAGGCTCGGCAAGGCCGGTCACGGTCAGATAATGCACCTCGACCGCGACCATCGCCGCCTGCCGCCAGACACCCTGCGCGCGCCGCCCGCTATCGCCGCCGGTGCCCAGCACCGACTGGATCGCATTCGCCGCCGAGGCCAATGCCAGCGTCACCTCAAGCGCCGGGGCCTCGGGGGCAATGCGCGCAAGCGATTTCGGCAGGTCTGCCAAGGGCTGTGCATTGTCGCAGATCACTGCGCTTGCATGCGAGATCATCTGTTCCAGACGTTTATCGGCCTCTGGCCCCAGCAACGCACCGGGGATCATGCCATCATTTTCTGCACTCTTGTCACTCATCACATCTATCCTGAAAACTGGTGCACCCCCGCCTGTCAGGCAAGGCATGCGCAGGGCCGGAGCGTTGCACGCAGGCCCGTCAAACACCCTGATGTTATGCGCCGCGATGCCCGTTCTTGCAACTCTGCCGACACGCATGTGCCGATTTTACCCCAAAACCTGCCGAATCGAATTGTGTATCCTGTCACAAGATGTGAAAAAGCCGCCGAACTTTTGACCGCGCGTCAACAGACCACGGCAGTCGTATCAGAAAAAGGAGCCCGACCCCGACAATGGCGGATAATTCGGACCCCAACGCCCCCTGGAAGACCCTGTCGGGTCTGGGCACCTCCGGCCTGACGGCCTTGCTGTTCCTGTATTTCCTGCAATTTCTGGCCCCTGTGGCGGCAGGCGAGCCAGTGCGCTTTGTCTGGGACTGGATCCCCAGTCTGGATGTCAGCCTGTCTTTCTACATAGATGGGCTGAGCCTGATGTTCGCGCTGCTGATCACGGGCATCGGCGCGATGGTCATGCTGTATGCCGCGAAATATCTGGCCGGGCATCACCATTATGACCGCTTCGCGCTGTATCTGTTCAGCTTCATGCTGTCGATGCTGGGGCTGGTGCTGGCCGATAACCTGATCGCGCTGTTTGTGTTCTGGGAGTTGACGACCTTTACCTCCTACCTGCTGATCGGCTTTCTGCATCTTGACCCGAAATCGCGCCGCAACGCGCTGCAGGCGCTGTTGCTGACGGCAACGGGGGGGCTTGCGATGCTGGCGGGCTTTATCCTGATCGGGATTACACAAGGCACCTTCGAGCTGTCGGAACTGAACGCGGCAGGCAGCCTGGCGGATCAGCCCTTCTATCTGCTGATCCTGATTCTTGTTCTGGCAGGCGCCTTTACCAAATCCGCGCAGGTGCCGTTCCATTTCTGGTTGCCCAACGCAATGGCGGCGCCCACCCCGGTTTCCGCCTATCTGCACTCGGCCACGATGGTCAAGGCAGGGGTCTATCTGCTGGCGCGGATGCACCCGTCGCTCTCGGGCAGTGATGTCTGGGTCTGGACGTTGTCGATCTTTGGTGCCGTCACGGCTGTGTTTGCCAGCTTCATGGCGCTGCGCCAGACGGACCTGAAACAGACACTGGCCTATACCACGCTGATGGCCTTGGGCACGCTGACGATGTTCCTGGCCGGGTCCACGGGCTATGCGATCACGGCGGCAATGACCTTCCTGCTGGTGCATTCGCTCTACAAGGCGGGGCTGTTCCTGATGATCGGCGTGGTCGATCACGGCACGGGCACGCGCGATGCGAATGTGCTGGGCGGGCTGAAAGCGTCCATGCCGATCACTGCCGCGGCCGCCGCCGCCGCCGGGCTGGCGATGGCGGGCATTCCGCCTTTTCTGGGCTTTATCGCCAAGGAAGTCGCCTATGCCGGCGCGCTGGAAATGCATCTGTGGCTGTTCGTCGTGCCGATGTCGCTGATCGCATTCGCGCTGATGTTCGCGGTTGCGGGCATCGTGGCCTACAAACCCTTCTACGGCCCGCAAGGACAATTGCCGCGTGAGCCGCACGAGGGCCCATGGCCCATGCTGCTGGGGCCTGTGGTGCTGGGCGTGCTGGGGCTGTTGTTCGGTTTGTTGCCGGGGATCAGCGCCTATTACCTGATCGAACCGGCAGTGGCCGCTGTCATGGGCGAACCTGACACTGGCGGGCGCGTCAAGCTATGGGCCGGGTTCAACCTGCCGCTCTTGCTGTCGCTGATCACCTTTGGTCTGGGCTTTCTGCTGTATCAGCGCCACCTTGCCTTGCGCGAGCGGCTGGCGCAGATCGAGGCGCGCGCCGCCGATCTGGATGCGGGCTGGGACCGGCTGCTGGATCATTTCGTGACCTATACCAAGGCCCAGACACGGCTGATCCAGACCGGCGTTTTGCGCCAGTACATGTTCGCGACCTTTGCCGTCTTTGCGGCCACCGTTCTGGTCACGCTGATCGCGCGCGATGTCGGCGGGATCGCGCTGCAATTCGCGGGGCTGAGCTTCATGGAATGGGGCGTCGCGCTCCTCATTGTTGCTGGTACGGTCCTGGTGGTTCTGACCTCTTCCCGGATCGTGGGGCTGGTTGCGCTGGGGGTCGTGGGGATCGGTGTTGCGCTGATCTTCATCATGTTCTCGGCCCCGGATGTGGCGATCACGCAGCTTCTGGTCGAATTGCTGGTGGTCGTTCTGCTGGCGATGGCCTTCCTGAAAATGCCCAATCTCGACCCGTCGGGCAGCCAGTCCCACAGCTTTCCCAACGCGGTTCTGGCGGTCACGGTCGGGGTGCTGACAACGATTGTGGTGCTGCTGGTCGTCGATCAGCCCTTTGACCGCCGCCTGACCGATTTCTTCGAGGCCGCAAGCTGGACCGAAGCCTTTGGCCGCAACATCGTCAATGTGATCCTGGTGGATTTCCGCACGCTGGACACATTCGGCGAGATCGCCGTCGTCGCGGTGGCCGCGCTTGGGGCCTTTGCGCTGCTAAAGGGCTTTGCGCGGGCGCGTGACACGAAAGGAGGCGAGAAATGAACTCCGTCATCTTTACCGCCGCCGCGCGGCTGCTGGTCGCGCTGATGTTCGTCTTTTCCTTGTTCATGCTGCTGCGCGGCCACCATTTGCCGGGCGGGGGCTTTATCGGCGGGCTTATCGGGGCGGTGTCCTTCATCGTCTATTCGCTGGCCTGCGGCCCGGCCGAGGCGCGCAAGGCGTTGCGCGTCAGCCCCGAGGTCATTGCCATGCTGGGATTGGGCATCGCGCTTCTGGCCGGGATGTTCGCGTTCTTCATGGGCGATCCGCTGTTCACTGGCCAATGGTACTGGGTCGGCGGCGACAGCTATGAGACCGCTGCCTTCTCGATCAACACAGTGCTGGTTTTTGACATCGGCGTGTATCTGGTCGTGCTGGGGGGCATCCTGTCGCTGGCCTACGCATTCGAGGAGGAGACCTGATCATGGAAGCCCTGACCGCGATCGTGATTGGCGGGCTGACGGCGGCCTCGGTCTATCTGATGCTTGCGCGCAATTTCATGCGCTTTCTCTTCGGGCTGGTGCTGCTGTCAAATGCTGCCAACCTGACGATCTTTGCCTCGGGCCGTATGACCAAAGGCCACCCGGCGCTTGTGCCTTATGGCGAGGATGCGCCGCTCGGCGTTGTCGGCAACGCCCTGCCACAGGCGCTGGTGCTGACCGCCATCGTCATCGGCTTCGGCCTGCTGGCCTTTACGCTGGCGCTGGCCTTTGAAGGGTATCGCCGCATGAAATCGGTCGATACCGACGAGATGCGCTTTGCAGAACCCAAGGAGGATACCACGAAATGAGTTGGGTTCTGGTAATGCCCATCGCCGTGCCTTTCCTCACGGCGGTGGTCGCCTTCCTTGCGCGCAGCTACCCCGCAGGGCGCTGGATTTCGCTGGCAGGGTCGGTGCTGACACTGATCGCCTCGGCGGTATTGATGGCCGCTGTCCTCGACGAAGGCGTGATCGCCGCGCAGATGTCGAACTGGGATGCGCCCTTCGGCATTACGCTGGTGGCAGATTACCTCAGCGCCGTGATGGTGGTGATCACGGCCATCACCGGGCTTGCGACAGCCATCTATGCGCTGGGCGAAATCCCCGAAGAGACCGAGGCGCTTGGTTTCTATGCCCTGTTCCAGACCCTGATCGCAGGCGTCACCGGCGCGTTTCTGACGGGTGACCTCTTCAACCTCTATGTCTGGTTCGAAGTGATGCTGATTGCCTCTTTCTCGCTGCTGGTGATTGGCGGCGGCAAGGAGCGGCTGGACGCAGGCATCAAATATGTCGCGCTCAACCTCGTCTCGACCCTGATCTTCCTGTCGGGGATCGGGCTGCTTTACGGCATCACCGGCACGCTCAACATGGCCGATATGCGCGATGCTGTGGCGAATGCCGAAAACCAGGGCCTCGTGACCGTCCTCGCGATGATGTTCATGGTCGGCTTCGGGGTCAAGGCGGCGGTCTTCCCGCTGTTCTTCTGGCTACCTGCCAGCTACCACACGCCCTATTTCGCCATCTCGGCAGTGTTTGCCGGGCTGCTGACCAAGGTCGGCGTCTATGCGCTGATGCGCATGTTCACGCTGGTCTTCGTGGGCGATGTGGGCTTTACCCATGAAATCCTGATCTGGGTGTCGCTGCTGACCATGTTCACGGGCGTCATCGGGGCGGCGGCACAAACCGATTTCCGCAAGATCCTGTCCTTTCACATCATCAGCCAGATCGGCTACATGACGCTGGGGCTGGCGCTGTTTACACCGCTGGCGCTGATGGGGGGCGTGTTCTACCTGGTCCACCACATCATCGTGAAGGCCAACCTGTTTTTCGTGGCGGGCCTGGCCAAGCAATATGCGGGCCATACCGACCTGAACCGCATCGGGGGGCTTTACAAATCCGCGCCCCTGCTGGCCGCGCTGTTCATCATCCCGGCCTTTTCACTGGCCGGGTTCCCGCCGCTCTCGGGCTTCTGGGCGAAATACCTGATCGTCAAGGCGGCGCTGGAACTGAACATGTGGTTCGTGACCTTTGTTTCGCTGCTGGTGGGCTTGCTGACCATCTATTCCATGACCAAGATCTGGGGCATGGCGTTCTGGAAACCGCATCCCGACGGGATCGACCCGACCCCGGACCGCGCGCCCCCGCAGGTAACGCGGGCGATGATCGTGCCGATTGCTGGGCTCGCGCTGATGACGATCATCATCGGCTTCTACCCTGAACCTTTCGTGCAATTCGCTGAAACGGCCGCGACGCAGTTGCTGGACCCGACCGACTATGTCACCACTGTCCTGGGGGTGCAGCCATGAACGGACTGGTCATCAACCTGCTGCTGGCCTTTGCCTGGGCCGCGATGACGGGCGATTTCAGCTTTGCCTCGCTGGCAACAGGTGCTGTGCTGGGGTTCTTCGCGCTCTGGCTGTCGCAGCCGCTGACGGGCATTGACGGGCTGTATTTCAAACGGTTCTACCGCGCGGTCTATCTGGCGCTGTTCTTCCTGTGGGAATTGCTGCTGTCCTCCATCGCCGTGGCCTGGGATGTCATCCGCCCCGTGCCGCAGAACAAACCCGAGCTGATCGAGATTCCGCTGACGGTGAAATCGGATTTCGAGATCCTGCTGCTGACCAATCTGATCTCGCTGACGCCCGGCACGCTGAGTGTCGATGTGACCGAGGACCGCGAGACGCTGATCGTCCACGCCATGTTCGCCGACGACGCCGAGGCGATCCGCCGCGACATCAAGGACGGGTTCGAGCGCCTGATCATGGGGGTATTCGAGAAATGACATCCGCTGGCTTTCTTGCCGGGGCCGTGCAGGTCTCGTTGTTGCTGATCCTGTTAGGGCTGGCCGTGGCCCTGATCCGGCTGGCGAAGGGGCCCTCGCTGGCCGACCGGGTCGTGGCGCTCGACATGATGACGGTCACGATCATCTCGTTCTGCGGGGTCTATGCCGTCTTCATGGAAGAGCCCTCTTTCCTCGATGTGGCCATCGTGCTGGCGCTGGTAGGCTTTCTTGCGACCGTGGCGCTGGCCCGCTATGCCGAAAAGCGGCTGGAGCGTGAAGGCGAAGATCATGACACGGCCAAGGACGCGGAGACGACACATGAGTGATGTTCTGGTTGGTCTGTTCCTGATCGCAGGTGCTGCCTTCGTGCTGATCGCGGCCATCGGGATCGTGCGCCTGCCCGATCTGCTGACGCGGATGCATGCCTCGACCAAGGCAGGCACCCTGGGGGCGTTGCTGGTGCTGGTGGGGCTGGCACTGTTCGAGGGGTCTGGAGAGGTTGTCAGCAAGGTTGTCGCAACCATCCTGTTCCTGCTGCTGACAGCCCCCATCGCCGCGCATATGATCGGGCGCGCTCATGCGCGGCTGATGAAGAGCCTCAAGGATGAAAAGCTGAAGGACTGAAACGTCAGTCTGCTGCCTTATCGTGGCGCGCAGCCCACAAATCCGGGCGGCGCGCGCGAGTCAGTTCCTCGGCCTGTTCCTGCCGCCAGCGCGCGATTTCGGCATGATTGCCCGACATCAGGACCGGCGGGATCGCTTGGCCCTCCCATTCGGCGGGGCGCGTGTATTGCGGGTGTTCCAGCAGACCGGTCGAAAAGCTCTCCTCCTCGACCGAGGCGGCGTTGCCCAGAACATCAGGCAACAGGCGCACTGTCGCGTCGATCATGGCCTGCGCGGCAATCTCGCCGCCTGTCATGACGAAATCGCCCAGGCTGACCTCCTGCAGTCCGAAATGGTCGATCACGCGCTGATCCACTCCTTCGAACCGCCCGCAGATCATCACGACACCGGGGCCCGCCGCCCAGTCACGCGCCATTGCTTGCGTAAAGGGTCGGCCACGCGGGCTGAGGCAGACCAGCGGCCAGCCCCCTGCCCCGCGCTGCGCCACGCTGATCGCGCGGCCCAGGACATCGGCGCGCAGCACCATGCCCGCGCCGCCGCCGGCGGGCGTGTCATCGACATTGCGATGCTTGCCGATGCCGAAGGGGCGCAGGTCAATCGCCTCCAGGCCCCATAGCCCGTCCTTCAGCGCGCGACCGGTCAGCGAATGGCCAAGCACACCGGGAAACGCCTCGGGCACCAACGTGATGACACGCGCCTGCCAGGCCCGCGCGGACGCCTTGGGCGCCTCGATATCGCGCGGGGCGAGCGAGGCCGCGATGGATAGCCGCCCGGCAGACCGGCGCGGGGCGCTCATTCGATCAGCCCCTCGGGCGGGTCCGCGATGATGCGCCGCGCACTCAGATCGACTGTCGGCACGATGGCGCGGGTAAACGGCACCAGCACCGCCCCCGCCTGTCCGGGCGTGACCAGCTCCAACAGGTCCGAGGCCCCGTGATTGAGCACCGCCTTGACCCGGCCCAGCGGCACCCCGCCCGTGTCGAATACCTCCAGCCCGATCAGATCGGTATGATAGAATTCGTCATCAGGCAGCGCGGGCAGCTTCTCGCGCGGCGCAAACAGCCGCACCCCGCGCAAGGCTTCGGCGTCCTCGCGCGTACGCACATCCGACAGGCGCGCAGCGAATCCCTGCGCCACCTGCGCGCCCAGCGTCACGTCGAAGCTGCGCCTTCCGTCCTCGGTCCATAGCGGGCCATACGCGCCCAGCGCGCGCGGTTCGGCGCAAAAGCTTTTCAGCCGCACCTCGCCGCGCACACCATACGCCCCCGCAATGGCCCCGACACAGATCCGTGACCCGCTCATCCCGCTTTCATCTTGCCAAAAATACTCTCAGGGGGGTGAATTGGCCCACAGGGCCAAGAGGGGGGCGCGAGCGCCCCCCTTTGCATCGCTTACTCGGCAGCCGCGGCCTCGGCCTTGTCGGCCTTTTCCTTGGCGCGCTCCTGCGCTTTCTTGCCGGGCTGCGCTTTCTTCATGTTGGCGCGTACGGCCTTTTCGCGCACACCGGCCGCTTCCAGAAAGCGCGCGATCCGGTCGGTGGGCTGTGCGCCCTGAGCCAGCCAGTGCTGCACGCGCTCGACATCCATTTTCACGCGGTTCTCGTCATCCTTGGGCAAGAGCGGGTTGTAGGTGCCCAGCTTTTCGAGGAAGCGGCCATCGCGCGGCATGCGCGTATCGGCGGCGACAATCGCGTAATGGGGGCGTTTCTTGGACCCACCACGGGCCAGACGGATTTTGGTTGCCATGTCAGTTTCTCCTTTATCGATGGCGGCAGCGGGCTTGGCCCGCAAGGACTAGCGTTTGAGTTTCTCGTGGTGACGGATCACTTCGGAGATGATGAAGTTCAGGAATTTCTTGGCGAATTCCGGGTCAAGATCGGCCTCTTTGGCCAACCATTCCAACCGCTCGATCTGGCGTGCCTCGCGCGCCGGGTCGGACGGGGGAAGATCGTGCAGCGCCTTGAGCCTGCCCACGGCCTGAGTGTGCTTGAAACGCTCACCCAGCGTGTAGACAAGGATCGCGTCCAGCCGATCGATGCTGTCGCGATGGCTGGCCAGTACCTCGGCTGCGCGGCTGATATCGTCAGGCATATGCGCCTCCGGTCTGCATGGGGGCCGCGTCGCAAGGGGGGCTGTCTGCCCCCCACCCGCCCTGCGGGCCGGTCCCCCCCGAGAGTATTTGGGGCAAGATGAAGAGGATCATGACTGTCCCCCCGGTTGTGGCGCATGGCGCCAGACGGTAACAGGTGTCGGGTCCCATGTTGCGATGCGCGCTTCCGAGTCCCGGTCGCGCTGTGCGCCCAGCCGCCGCGCGAGGGCCTGTGAGCGGGAATTGTCTGCCGCGATATGCGAAATCACACGATCAAGCCCCTGATGGCGTGCGGCATGGGCGCGTGCCGCGAGCGCCCCCTCATCGGCAAGCTCCTGCCCCTCATGGCCCTCATAGATATGCCAGCCGAGTTCGGGCTCGGACCAGCCGTCCTGATGGATCATGCCGATCCGGCCCGCAGTGGCGCCGGTCGCGCGATGCTCCATCATCCATATGCCAAAGCCGCGCATTGCCCAATGGCCGAAGGTGGCCAGAAACGCACCCCAGCTGCGAAAGCGCGAATGGGGGCCGCCGACAAGCGCCGTACGCTCGGATGCGGCGAAGGTAGCGAATGCCTGGAAATCGCGCTCTTGCGGACCACGCCGGATCAGGCGCTCGGTCTTGATGACCGGGATGTCGAGGGGCGCGCTCATTTCTTCTTCATCAGCCCCGAGAGGCCACCGGGCAGGCGCGCACCACCCATGGGCGGGGCGCCAAGGCCCGGCATCTTCATGCCCTGTTCCATGCCGCGCCCCAGTTCTGCCATCTGATCGGGCGACATGGTGGCGGGGTCCGGCCCACCCTTGCCCATCATCCCCGCCATTGCCTGCTTGAGCATGCCGCGCTTGCCCATTGTCTTCATCATGTCCGACATCTGGCGGTGCTGCTTGATCAGCTTGTTGAGATCGGCCACTTCCAGCCCCGCGCCCTTCGCGATGCGTTTCTTGCGGCTGGCCTGCAGGATCGCGGGATTGGCGCGTTCCTTCCTGGTCATGGAATTGATCAGCGCGATCTGGCGCTTGAGCATGCTGTCATCGAAACCCGCAGCCTCGGCCTGTTTCGACATCTTGCCCATGCCCGGCATCATGCCCATGACCGATTGCATGCCGCCCATCTTCATCATCTGTTCAAGCTGCATCTTCAGGTCGTTCATGTTGAACTGACCTTTCTTGAAGCGCTTCATCATGCGTTCGGCCTGTTCGACCTCGAGCACTTCCTGCGCCTTCTCGACCAGGGCCACGATATCGCCCATGCCAAGGATGCGGCCGGCGACGCGCTTGGGGTCGAACGCCTCGAGCGCGTCAGTCTTTTCGCCCAGACCCACGAAGCGGATGGGTTTGCCTGTGACCGCGCGCATCGAGAGCGCCGCACCGCCACGCCCGTCGCCATCCATCCGCGTCAGCACAACGCCGGTGACACCCACCTTGCCATCGAATTCGGCCGCGACATTCACGGCGTCCTGCCCGGTCAGGCCATCGACAACCAGCAGCGTCTCGCGCGGGTTGGCCACATCGCGAACAGCCTGCACTTCGTCCATCAGGACGTCGTCGATATGCAGCCGCCCCGCCGTGTCGAGCAGGAAGACATCATAGCCGCCGAGTGTGGCCTGCTGTTTCGCGCGCTTGGCGATATCGACCGCCGACTGGCCCTTGACGATGGGCAGCGTGTCCACTCCGATCTGGGTTCCGAGGATCGCAAGCTGTTCCATTGCCGCCGGGCGATTGGTGTCAAGCGAGGCCATCAGCACGCGCTTGCCCTCGCGCTCGGTCAGGCGGCGGGCGAGTTTCGCGGTGGTGGTGGTCTTGCCTGAGCCTTGCAGGCCGACCATCAGCACCGGCGCGGGCGGGTTGTCGATCTTCAGCGCGCCGGGATCGCCCTCGCCCTCCAGCATCGCGATCAGCTCGTCATGGACGATCTTGACGACTTGCTGACCGGGCGTCACCGATTTGGTGACGGCGGCGCCCGTTGCCTGTTTCTGAACACGCTTGACGAAATCGCGCGTCACGGGCAGCGAGACATCGGCTTCCAGCAGGGCCACACGCACTTCGCGCAGTGCCGCACGCACATCTTCTTCCGATAGCGCACCCTGTTTCGTCAGCCGGTCAAAGACCCCGGACAAGCGTTCAGAGAGGTTCTCGAACATGCGCGCACTCCTAGACCGACAGCACAACCTGCTGGGCCACAACCCGAATTGCACCCACGGGCGCAACGCGCTGGCGGGTGACGATCCCTGCAAATGCACAGGGACCGGAAGCGGTACACTTCCGGATAACGCACCCCTGTTACGCCCGCGAGGATGCTGAGTCAAGCGCGGCCATGGAACGTGTGGCGGCTTTGTGAGTTGAGGTATTTGAGGAACGCCCCAGCTGGCCCCTACACGCCTGCCCGATACCGGGCGCAAATCAAGAACTGGAGGTTGCCATGAGGATTACACCATTGCTTTTGTCATCGGCGGCGGCGCTTGCACTTGCGCTGCCCGCGACAGCGAGTGGCTATCAAGTCGAAACGGTGGCCGAGGGGCTGGACCGGCCTTGGGGCATGGCGTTCCTGCCCGACCATGGCGATGTCATCATCACCCTGCGCGGGGGCGGTGTCGTGCTATGGGATGAAGAAAGTGGTATCACGGAACTGGACGGCGCGCCCGACGTGGTCAGCGACGGCCAGGGCGGGCTGCTGGATGTCGCCATCGGTCCCGATTTTGATGAGACAGGCTTTGTCTACATGACATGGGTCGATTCAGTCGATGGGGGCACCACCACCCATGTGGGCCGTGCGCAACTGGACCGCGACGCGGGCGCGCTGAGCGATCTGGAGATCCTGCATCAGGTCAGCCCCGGCATCGACAGCGGCGCACATTTCGGCTCTCGCATCGTGTTCCATGACGGGTTCCTGTATGCGGGCTTCGGCGACCGGGGCAGCAAGGATTTCTCGGAAGATCACATCAGCCAGGACCTGAGCAGCGAGAACGGGGCCGTGATCCGCCTGACGCTGGATGGCGCGATCCCCGAGGACAACCCGTTTGTCGAAGATGACGATGCCGCCGGTGCGATCTGGTCCTACGGTCACCGCAACATCCAGGCAATGACCGTGCACCCTGATACCGGAGCGATCTGGCTGGCCGAGCATGGCGAGGCCGGGGGCGATGAGGTGAATATCGTCGAACGCGGGGGCAATTTCGGCTGGCCACTCGCGTCCTTCGGTGTGACCTACAGCGATGGCGAGGTCTTCGCCCAGCCGCACCAGGAAGGTGATGGTTTCATCGCGCCGATCCACCACTGGCCACCGGGGCGCGAGGCGCATAACCCGCCGTCGGGGATGACGTTCTATACCGGTGACGCCTTTGCCGACTGGCAGGGCCATGTGTTGATCGGCAATCTGTTTCACCAGTATGTCGGCCTGTGGGCCGAGGAAGGTGACGGGCTGACCGAAGTGAGCCGCCTGCTCGACGGGGAAGAGCATCGCATCCGCGACGTGACTATCGGGCCCGATGACGGCTACATCTATGTGCTGGCCGATGGTGAGGACGTGCCGCTGATGCGGCTGATGCCGGAATAACCGTTCTTCCAGTATTAACTGTGGCTGCGTGTCCCCTCCGGACGCGCAGCCAATCTTTTGTCTGGGGGTTCATGCTCCTGCTCAATACGCTGCAATCGCAAATCGTCGTCAGGAGATGGCTTGCGTGTTCGTCCGCATTCACGATAAGAGACGCTTACGGAGAGGTGGCCGAGTGGTCGAAGGCGCACGCCTGGAAAGCGTGTAGGCGGGAAACCGTCTCGCGGGTTCGAATCCCGCTCTCTCCGCCAAAATATTTCTATAAACATCTGAATTACAATCGAAAATTTTGAAATTCAGCCATCCAGGCCCATGATTGTTCCCATGCTGGGTATCTGCGTTAGGCATGGAAGAGTGGATAAGGGCACAATCCGCGCCATGTTAACACCGATCGACTACTATGGCGCCCAATCATGGCTTCCTTGAGAATCTTGAAACACCCGGCGCCATAGCAAACGCCATCTCAGCGTCGGTCAAATCGCTCAGTCACTTCGCCCCCTCAATCAAAGCGCGCAGCACAAACAGAAGCCGAACGATCTCTTTCTCAAGCCCTTCCTCATCAAGGTTCGGAAGGCCGGAACTGAGCCGCTTGTCTCCCAGGTGAAGGACAGAATTTGCGAGCATTCGAAGCCTGTGAAGTGCCGCCTTGTTCGCTGTCCTAGGTGGTGAAAACCTCCGGTCATTGATCATCGCCTTCAAGTTGACCCCACTCGCGCGATAATGGTCGCGCAACACCGCTTCCATGATGGATCGCATCATGGCGATCGACGCATGCGGAACCCCGAACACGAAGGCATCATGGGCCTGTTGAAGGTTGGTCAGAAGGGACTGGCGATCTTTATCCCCATATTTCGCTGCGACCGAACGCGGGATCAGCACGAACGGAATCAGCGCGCGGCGACGGAAGATGCCCCGCAGATCAAAACGCGTTTCACTGTGCAGCTTGTCCCATGCCTTCAGGCCTTCGGTCACCTCTTCGACAAAACCCTCTTGAAATGAAGAGTGACGGTGCTCCTGCTCGATATTGTCTTGAGCAAAGCTCATCGCCTGCTCAATGCCGGAGCTTGCTTCACGCGCGTCATCATCGGCAGCGTCCCAGCGCCTGTCAGGCAAGGTGCGATGGTCCTCGCCTACCAATCCTGAAAGATCACCGAACACAGCAGTGAACACAGGGCCGGCGTAATCAGCTTCATATTCACGCCATGCGCGGATGAAAACAGGATCAGCCGGAGCGGTCAGGGTGTCCGGGCCGCGTGCGGAAGGCGGGTCTGCGAAATGCGCCGTAAAGAACAGGTCTGCGCATAAATCCCGGATGCTTTCATCCTTCTCGGCATCGGGGACAATGTTAGCTGGGTCATCATCAACCAGCCCTTTCAATCGGTTGAACACCGTCAGAAAGGCAAGCGCTTCGGGTGAGTCCTTGTTGGTCATTCTGCAGCCTCTGGCATTTGCGCATCCGGCGACAGGGCGGTGCGTATGAGGGTGTCGAGCAGGCGGGAGCG
>REDZ01000008.1 GCA_007695345.1 Paracoccaceae bacterium
CGGCCAGCATCGGGTTGTCATCCAGCCGCAGATCGCGGCGAAACCACAAGATCAGAGGGCGCATCGATGGCCTCTCAAGCGCCGCGCGCGCAGCCCGTCCGGGGCGCGCGCGGGTGGGCGGGTGGGGCGTGCGGCCCGGGCGGGGTGCGCGCGCGGCTCAAAGCCACCGATCTAGCGCCCGCATCAGCCGGTCAAGCTCGTCCGCGCTGGTGTAATGCACGAAGCTCAGCCGCAACACGCCATGCGCCGGCGCCACACCCTGCGCCGAAAGCGCCCGGTCGGCATAGAACGAGCCACCCCCCGCCATGATCCCCTCCGCCGCCAGCGCCTGCGCCAGTTCAAACCCCGGCCGGGCACAGGCCAGTGCCACGGTCGGCGCGCGTGCCTCGGCCCGGTCCGGCCCCAGGAGCCGCAGATCATTGCGCGCCCGCGCCATATCGCCCAGCCGTTCCAGCAAGAGCGCCAGCAGCCGCGTCTCATGCGCGCGCATCAGATCATGCACAAGGCCCGCCCGCGCCCGCGGCGCCAGATCACCCCCGCCATGATGCGCGGCCAGATCGTCGATGTAATCGGCCATGCCTGCGCAGGCCGCGATCTGCGCGTGATCCGGCCCTGCGGGCGTGAAGCGCTTGTAGAGGCAATCGGCATTGAAGAAATGCGCCTGATTGGGCAAGGCCATCCCCAGCGCGCGGCGGATCACCATGAGCCCCTGATGCGGCCCATAGGTCTTGTAGGCGGAAAACAGGTAGATATCCGCCCCCAGCGCGCCCACATCCGGCAGCCCGTGCGGCGCATAGGACACCCCATCGACGCAGGAATAAATCCCCTCTGCACGCAGCCGCGCGCAGATCTCGGCCACCGGATTGATCTCTCCCACAACATTCGAGCAATGCGGGAAACACACCAGCCGCACCTTGTCATCGACCAGCGCCCACAGGCTTGCAGGGTCCAGATGCCCGGTGACCGGGTCAATCGTCCATTCGCGGATCTCGATCCCACGTGCGGCCAGCCGCCGCCAGGGGCCGGAATTGGCCTCATGGTCCTGATCGGTGACGATGATGGCATCCCCCTCGCCCAGCATCTCGCCGAAGGCCTGCGCCAGCACATAGGTATTGCCGGTGGTCGAGGGGCCGAAGCTCAGTTCATCCCCCGCGACCCCCATCATCGCAGCCAGACGGTCGCGCGCCTCATCCATCTCTGCCCCGCCCGCCTGTGACGCCGGATAGGCGCCATAAGGCTGGACCTTGCGCGTATGGTAGAACCGCATCAGACGGTCAATCACTGGCTGGCACGTATAGGACCCGCCCGCATTCTCGAAAAACGCCTGTCCCGTGAGCTCAGGTTCACGGAACGCGGGGAAGTGGTCGCGCACAAAGTCAAGATCGAGGGCAGGCGTCATTCGGTCCCATCCGGTATGGCAATTTGCGCGCACCCTGCCCGGTTGCGCGCGGCTGCGCAAGCCTCAGCCTGCGCCCAGAATGACGACAACGTAATCCTGCGTCTCAGCATAGGGCGGGATGCCACCATGGCGCGTCACAGCCTCGGGGCCGGCGTTATAGGCAGCCAGCGCCAGCCGCCAGTCGCCGAAACGGTCATACATCATCCGCAGATAGCGCGCACCGCCCTCCAGGTTCTGCTGCGGGTCATTCGGGTCCACCCGCAGCATCTGCGCGGTCCCCGGCATCAACTGCGCCAACCCGATTGCGCCCTTGTGCGACACGGCATTGGGGTTCCAGCGGCTTTCCTGATGCACAAGGCGCAGGAACAGATCCTCGGGGATGCGGTGGGCGCGCGCGGCATTGCGCGCAAGCTCCAGATAGGCGCCGTCATAGCTGCCATTGTAGCGCGGAACGGCGGTCGTCTCTTCGGTCTTGGGCAATAGCCGCGCCGAGCGTGAATATTGCTGCGACATGCGCCCGTCCATCAGCCGCGCCGCCGCGCGCACCGTGTCCAGCCGCGCCTCATCGCCGCCGCCCGACAGTGCCAGCCCCTGCGCCACACCCGGTGCCGCCGCCAGTTGCAGCGAGCACGCCAAACCCAGCCCGATCAGCCTGCGCATGTCCTGTCCCGTCCCTGGTTGTGATGCCAGCATACCCGTTCGGGCCGCCGATTTCCAGCCCGCAGCGCCCCTCTGCCCGGCATGCCCCTGCAGACCGGGTTGCGCCTGTTCATTCCTTCTTTACGATGATGGCGCAATAAGCGATAGGGCGAGTCAGTCGTCCCGCTGGGGCCGCAAACAGGGAGCGCATCATGGCAGGGTCAGTCAACAAGGTCATCCTCATCGGCAATCTGGGCCGCGACCCGGAAGTGCGCAGCTTTCCCGATGGCGGCAAGCTGTGCAACCTGCGCATCGCCACCTCGGAACGCTGGCGCGACCGCAATTCGGGCGAACAGCGCGAACGCACGGAATGGCACAATGTCGTGCTGCGCGGGGACGGGCTGGTGCGCGTGGCCGAACAATATCTGCGCAAGGGGTCCAAGGTCTATATCGAGGGCACGCTGCAGACCCGCAAATGGCAGGACCAGTCAGGCCAGGACCGCTATTCGACCGATGTCGTCGTGGCCGGGATGGGCGGCACGCTGACCATGCTGGACGGGCGCGGCGAATCCGGTGGCGGCAGTGGCGGCGGCGGTGGCGGCTATGACCGTGGACAGGATGACAGCTATGGCGGCGGGCGCTCCTCGGCACCGTCGGGACCAGCCGATATGGATGACGAAATCCCGTTCTGACCCGCTTGACCTGTGCGCGGGTGCGCTGTAGGGGGATCGAAGTCGCGGGTGTAGCTCAATGGTAGAGCAGCAGCTTCCCAAGCTGACGACGAGGGT
>REDZ01000036.1 GCA_007695345.1 Paracoccaceae bacterium
TCGGTGCGGCGCTGACCGCGACGATCCGGCGCGGCGGGCTGATCCTGTCGATCCTTGTCCTGCCCCTGATGATCCCCACCCTGATCTTCGGCGTCTCCGCCGCCAACGCCGCCCGCGGCGGCACCGTGCCTTTCACGACGCCCTTCCTGATCCTGATGGCGATCACCCTGATCAGCGGCCTGATTGCAACCATCGCGGCGGCTGCGGCGTTGAAACAGGGTGAGTGACGATCGTGGGAACGGCACAATGCGCCTCCACAAAGACGCTGATTAACCCGGTGTTAAGGGGCTGGAACGTGATGATGGTATGCTGGCGTCGCGCTATCGCGAGAATGTGCGTTGAAATTGCGTGACAAGTTCGGTCTAAACGGGCGAAAGTGATTCGCAATGAGCGACGCGTTTTTGCAGAAGCGGTTTTAAATGACATTTCAAATAACATTATCAGGGGAGTAACAGTCCATGACGCAGGACAAACGGAACTGGGTATCAGAGGTTGAACGGGATCGTTTCTCGGACGAGGAGCGCCGTAGAGCCGATGAGCTGTTTCGCGCTATCGGCATTGACCCGGACGTTTACAGGAGTTTTGCGCGCGCACAGGTCGAGCGGACCCATGCCGCGTTTGAAACGGACAATGGCCACAGCCGAAACGCCGGGGATGGGACGCAGGCCTCGTCACAGTCCGGCTCGCATTGAACCTGGGCAGAGGGAAGCCAAGGCTGTCGTTTAACCAGGCTTTCAGGATTGCGCTCAGGGCGCATTCCCCGACAGAGCTTGTTTCGCTTTTTCATTCGGAAATATCGGAACGTGACTGTGATACCGCCACGCGGCGGCTGCCGCTGTCTTCCGACCGTCGAGCGTCGCTTCCCGCGTGCTTTCTGCCGATAGGGTGAGAAGCAGGGCCGCAGCACCGTTCGGAAGGTCGAGGGAACTGACACTGTTCACGTCGTCCTTCCACAACGCTACGGCATTGTTCTGCGGACGCCGCCCCATTGTGTTGACCCGTTGGATCAGCCCCTTGCAGGTGAGGGTCAGCACTGCGCAGCCAGGATCATCGGCGAGCGACGTGGCGTAGCGGGCAGACCAGCGATTGGCAATCTGCGGCCCGTCCATCAGAAGCACGAAGACCAGATTGGGGCCCACTGAACGCACCGCGCTGTGGCATGGCTCGCTGCGGGCGAGATCCTCACAGATCAACGTGCTGAAGATCGAACGCTTCCGGAAGGCCGTGAGCCCGACCTTGCGTGGTTCGATGGCAATATCCTCCCACCAGAGAACATGCGGGTCGAGTGCTGAAGCAAGGCCGTATTCCCTGATCTGTGCCTTGTCCAGGCGCCAGCGGTGATGCTTCGCCCGTGAATAAGTCAGCGCCTTGCGTTCCTGCTTCGCTTCCTCGAAGGTGGTCGTCAGGACAAAGTTGCCTTTTGCTCCCTCCTCATCGCCGGATGAGCCGGCAACGATGAATTCGACGCCTGGGGCATCGGTCCGGACATGTTGCACAAGTTCCGAGTAGGTTTCCCAGTTCAGCGCATATTCGGGGAAAACGACCCCGTGGACGGTGCCGCAATCCTTTTCAGCTTCCCGGATCAACTCCAGAACGAATTGTGCGACGGCCTTCTTGTTAGTGGGAAGCCAGCTTTGCGTCAGCGCAAACCAGTTCCATGACCCGTCCGGCTCGGCGATATTGCGGTTGCCCGGCCTGAAGTCGGAGGCGGCAATCCGATACGGGTACGGTATCGCAAGCACATTGAGGGCATTGCCATCGTGCTTCGGGTCGCCGACGGGATGGAACCAGTGCATATTGACGCCGCCGCTCGGCGGGAGCAGTGCGAGGTTCTCGGTCAGTGTCCGCATGGTACAGCCCACGGCAGGCGTCCGCGATTTGGGGAGCACCCGGGCTACCTGCTGATCCGCCACGATACAGATGGTATCGTTAAAGGCTCGGTTGCGGACGTGCCAGCGGTCGTTGTTGATCTCGTCTTCAATGGTGCTTTGATGGTTCAGGGTTTCACCGCGCGTGAATAGCGAGAACCAGTCCGGCTCGCGCGAACGAAATCCGATTTCATGGCAGGCACGGTCGGAAATCACGAGAAGGGCCATCGCCGCATGACATATCTCGACACTTGCGTCAGACAGCTTCTCGCCCGGGCGAAGCGGTTCAGCCTGATGCCTGATCAGGACATCCCAATAGGCCTGTATCGCCTGTGCGTTTAACAGCTTGAAATTTTCCTCACGAAACGTCTTGATCCATTCTTCCCCGATGGTTTCGCAGCTTTGGCGCTCTTCCGGTGTCAAGGAAAACCGAACCCCCGTGGCGTTTGATTGCGGACCCTCGGGCGCGATCCGGCGATAGAGGTCGCCATGTTCGATCAAAAAGGCGGCACCCGCGAAAAGATCACTGGGAATCAGCGGAAATTTATCGATCTGCCCCTGAATCGTGCGGGTTCCAAAAGGGAACAGACGCATAAGGGCATCTTTGATCGTCGTAGAATGGAAAGCAGGCAGCGCGGAGCTTGGCATCGGAATACTCTGCCTCGGCAATTGAGGGTCCTCGATCGGCAGATTCCGCAATAGCACACCAATCACGAAACAAGTAAAAATTGTTTTTTGGGGCCGGATTCCTTGATGGCACGCCCCGTACGTTGCGGCCCCTTTCCTGTGCATGGCAATGCCAGTGCGCGCTCATGACGGGGCGCGCTGAAACTCTGTTCCGAAGCATCGATTCATCCGTCATCTGGTAGCCACCTGACGGACTGAAATGCTAGCCCCGCAGCGCGAAAGCCAGCGTCCCCACCAGAAGCGCGGCACCCAGGGCGCGGA
>REDZ01000066.1 GCA_007695345.1 Paracoccaceae bacterium
TTGACCGCCGGGCATGCCCGCGCGCTGATCACTGCTGCCGATCCGTCGCCACTGGCGCGCAAGGTCGTGCAGGACGGGCTGTCGGTTCGTCAGACAGAGGCACTGCTGAAAGCGCCGCAATCCGCGCCCAAACCCCGCAGCCGCAGCAAGGATTCCGACACCAAGGGGCTGGAGGATGACCTGTCTGCCGTTCTGGGGATGAAGGTCAGCATTGATTATTCGGGCGGCGGCAAGGGCACATTGACGGTCAGCTACCGATCAATCGAACAGCTTGACCGCTTGTGCAGCATTCTGGGCACGCCGGTCAGTCAACGAGATATCGGAGCAGACCGTTAAGCACCGGGCGCCCCTGTCGCGTGGCGCGCAGATGCGTGCCATCGCTGGCGATCAGCCCGTGATCCTGCAGGTCACGGATGCGTTGTTCTGGCAGGGATTTGCCGGCCAGCGCCGTGTAGCGCCCCATATCTATGCCTTCTGACAGGCGCAGACACATCATGAGGTATTCCAGCGCCTGCTCATCGCGCGGTACGCTTTCGCGCGGCAATTCCCCATTGCCAGACTGCGCCACCTGATCCAGCCAGCGCTGCGGGTCGCGCGGGGTCTGGGTCGCCAATCGCGTGCCGCCCAGTGTCAGCCGCCCATGCGCGCCAGGGCCGATGCCCGCATAATCGCCGCCGCGCCAGTAGATCAGGTTGTGACGTGATGCGGCCTCTGGCCCGGCATGGTTGGACACTTCATAGGCGGGCATGCCGTGGGCTTCACAAATATCCTGTGTCATCAGATACATATCGGCAGAGACATCATCATCCGGCAGCCCGTGCAACCCGCCCTTGGCCGCGCGCGCGCCAAAGGCGGTTCCCGGTTCGATCGTCAGTTGATAGAGCGACAGGTGATCGACCGCCATATTCAGCGCCATGCGCAATTCGCGTTCCCATTCCGCCGGGGTCTGGTGCTGCCGCGCATAGATCAGGTCAAAACTGACACGGGCAAAGGCGTCGCGCGCGATATCAAAGGCCGCGCGGGCATCGGACACGGAATGCAGCCGCCCCAGACGGCGCAGATCGTCGTCATTCAGCGCCTGAATGCCCATCGACACCCGGTTCACGCCCGCATTCGAATAGGCGCGGAAGCGCCCGGCCTCGACCGAGCCTGGATTGGCCTCGAGCGTGATTTCCAGATCATTGGCCGGGGTCCAGCGCGCGGTGATCCGCTCGATCAGCGTTGCAACAAGATCCGGGTCCATCAGGGACGGGGTGCCGCCGCCGAAAAACACAGTATTGAGAACGCGACCTTCGGTTTCAGTGGCGATACGGTCGATTTCCGACAGATAGGCGCGGGCCCATTCGCGCTGATCGATCTGGCCCCAGACATGGCTGTTGAAATCGCAATAGGGGCATTTCGACTGGCAAAAGGGCCAGTGGACATACAGCCCGAAGCCTGCGTTCTGCCAGTCCTCCACCCTTATGCACCCCGCCTTTTTGAGTATTTTTGGCAAGATGAAAGCAGGGTCATGAGAAACAGCCCTGCATCAGCCGCGCGATTGCGGCGCCGCGATGGGAGAGGGCGTTTTTCTCTTCTGCCCGCATTTCGGCGAAGGTCCGCGTCTCACCCTCGGGCTGAAACATCGGGTCATAGCCATGCCCGTCCTGCCCGCGCCGGGGCCAGACGAGCGTGCCTGCGGCATGGCCCGCGAACACCTCATCATGCCCGTCGGGCCAGGCCAGGACGAGGGTGCAGCAGAACCGCGCCTGCCAGGGCTGAGGGGCACCCCGCGCGATCAGTGCCGCATGGGTCTTTTCCATAGCGGCCACGAAATCGCGCCCTGTGGGGGTTTCGGCCCAGTCGGCGGTATAGACGCCCGGCGCGCCGTTCAGCGCCGCAACCTCCAGCCCGGAATCATCGGCGAGGGCCGGCAGCCCGGTCGCCTGGGCGGCGGCATGGGCCTTGATGCGCGCATTCTCGATGAATGTGGTGCCGGTTTCCGGGGGTTCGGGCAGGTTGTGATCGGCCGCAGAGGTGACGGTGATGCCCAGCGGTGTCATGATCTGGCGAAATTCGTCCAGCTTGCCTGCATTATGCGTGGCGATCAGCAGACGGGTGCCGTCAAAGCGCCTCATGCGATGGCAGCTTTCTGGGCCGTGATCAGTTCGGATACGCCCTTTTCGGCAAGGTTGAGGAGCTGGTCCATTTCCCCGCGCGAGAATGTGGCGCCCTCGGCGCTCATCTGCAGTTCGACCATGCGGCCAGAGCCCAGCAGCACGAAATTGCCGTCAACGCCGGCGGTCGAATCCTCGGCATAGTCCAGATCGAGCACGGGCTGGCCGGCATAGATCCCGCAGGACACAGCCGCCAGGTGATCGGTGATCGGGTCAGATGTGACATCACCCGCCTTGAGCAGTCTGTTCACGGCGAGCCGCAGCGCGACCCAGCCCCCCGTGATCGCCGCGCAGCGGGTGCCGCCATCGGCCTGCAACACATCGCAATCGATTGTGATCTGCCGCTCGCCCAGGGCGGACCGATCGACACATGCGCGCAGGGACCGTCCGATCAGGCGCTGGATCTCGATGGTGCGGCCCTGTTGCTTGCCTGCCGCCGCCTCGCGCCGGATGCGGGTGTTGGTTGCGCGCGGCAGCATCCCGTATTCGGCGGTCACCCAGCCCAGCCCGGTATTGCGCAGAAACGGTGGTGTGCGATCCTCGAGCGAGGCGGTGCACAGCACGCGCGTGTCACCCAGAGCGATCAGACACGCCCCTTCGGCATGTTTGGTGGCGTGGGGTTCGATTGAAATTGCGCGAAGCGTGTCTAGATTCCGGCCAGAGGGGCGCATGCAGGGTCCTTTCATGGGTCTGCGCATCGATACTCAACCATCAGGGCGGGATGCAAGCCCGCAGGTGGTGCGTTCCCCCTTGAAACCGGCGTGGTTTTCCGTTGGTCTGGGGGCAGCCATTCAGGGGATGCAATGGGCGAGATACCCGACAGCCGCAAATTGCTGGAAGAGATGAATGCCCGCTCGCGCGAGGTGTTTCGCCGTGTGGTCGAGGGGTATCTGGGCAACGGCGCGCCTGTGGGCTCGCGCTCTCTGACCCGCGACATGAGCGAAAAGGTGTCCGCCGCGACGATCCGCAATGTGATGCAGGACCTGGAGTATCTGGGGCTTCTGGACAGCCCGCATGTATCGGCCGGGCGGGTGCCGACCAATCTGGGGCTGCGGCTGTTTGTCGATTCGCTGCTGGAAGTGTCGCCGCTGGAAGTCAGTGACCGCCAGAAGCTGGATTCGACGCTGGGCAGCAATGAGCGGGATGTCTCGTCCCTGCTGGAACAGGTGGGCGGCGCCCTGAGCGGGGTGACGCAGGGCGCGTCACTGGTCCTGTCGCCCAAGCATGAGGCCGCGATCAAGCATATCGAATTTGTCAGCCTGGGCCCCGATCGTGCGCTGGTGGTGCTGGTCTTTGCCGATGGCCATGTCGAGAACCGGCTGTTCACGCCCCCGCGTGGGATGACCCCTTCGGCCATGCGCGAGGCGGCGAACTACCTGAATTCGATGATCGAGGGCATGACAGTGTCCACCCTGCTGGCGCGGTTTCGCGACGAGATCAGGCGCAACCGCCGAGAGATCGATTCGCTGGCGACATTGCTGGTCGAACAGGGGCTGGCGATCTGGGAGAATGAGGGCGAGCCGCAGGAGCGGCTGATCGTGCGGGGGCGGTCGAATCTGCTTGACGATGGGGCGGGGGCCGAAGATATCGAGCGTATCCGCACCCTGTTCGACGATCTGGAACGCAAGCGCGATATCGCCGAGTTTCTGGAACTGACCGAACAGGGCGAAGGGGTGCGGATCTTTATCGGTGCCGAGAACCGGCTTTTCTCGCTGACGGGTTCAACTCTGGTGGTTTCTCCTTATATGAACGAGGATCGCCAGATTATCGGGGCGGTGGGGGTGATCGGGCCCACGCGTCTGAATTACGGGCGCATCGTGCCGATTGTGGATTACACGGCGCAGCTGGTCGGGCGGATGCTGTCTGACCGGCGCGCGGATTGAGGGTTGAAGGAATACGCATGGCCGAAGCAAAGCCGAACGCACAGGACACCCAGGAAGAGGCCCGCGAGGACGCGCCGGGCGCAGAAGAAGCAACACCCGAGCCAGAGGCCAGCGGGGCATCGGACCCGCTGGGGCTGATGGAACAGGAACTGGCCAATCTGCAGGCCGAGCGGGACGAGATGCATGACCGCATGATGCGCGCCCTGGCCGATGCCGAGAACAGCCGCAAGCGCGCCGAGAAGGACCGCCGCGATGCCCAGCTTTATGGCGGATCGCGGATCGCGCGTGACATGCTGCCGGTCTATGACAATCTGTCGCGTGCGCTGAGTGCTGCGAATGAAGAAACGCGACAGGCGGCTGCCGGGCTGGTCGAAGGGGTTGAACTGACCCTGCGCGAGCTGACGAATATCCTGTCAAAGCATGGGGTTGAGCGTGTTTCGCCCGAGGTGGGGGATATGTTCGACCCGCATCTGCATCAGGCGATGTTCGAGGCGCCGGTGCCCGACACGCGGGCTGGCCAGATCATTCAGGTCATGGCCGAAGGGTTCCAGCTACATGACCAGTTGCTGCGCCCCGCGCAGGTCGGGGTGTCATCAACGCCAGCGTCGAATTGAGTATTTTTGGCAAGATGAAGCTCAGGATGTGCTGAGCGCCTTGAGGTCATAGAGAAGATCGAGCGCCTGTTTCGGCGTCAGCTCGTCCGGGGTGATCCGGGCGAGTTTTTCCATGGCAGGGCTGGTTTGCTGTGGCGCAGCTGCGGGCGGGGGGCTGGCGGCGAAAAGCGGCAGGTCATCGATGATCGCCTTGGGGCCGCTATCGGTGCCCTGTTCCAGTGCGGACAGGATTTCGCGGGCGCGGGCGACGACCGGGTCGGGCAGCCCTGCAAGGCGCGCCACCTGCACCCCGTAGCTGCGATCTGCCGCGCCGCGCCGGACCTCATGCAGGAAGATGACCTCGCCGTCCCATTCCTTGACCGTGACGGTCGCATTCTCGACGCCCGGCAGGCGGCCTGCGAGCGATGTCATTTCGTGGTAATGGGTGGCGAAGAGGGCGCGGGTGCGATTGACGTCATGCAGGTGTTCGAGGGTGGCCCAGGCGATGGACAGCCCGTCATAGGTCGCTGTGCCGCGGCCGATTTCATCCAGGATGACCAGCGCGCGGTCATCGGCCTGATTGAGGATGGCTGCCGTTTCGACCATTTCGACCATGAAGGTCGAGCGCCCGCGCGCCAGATCGTCCGAGGCGCCAACGCGGCTGAAGATCTGGCTGACAAGCCCGATATGGGCCGCTTGCGCAGGCACGAAGCTGCCCATCTGCGCGAGAATGGCAATCAGGGCGTTCTGGCGCAGGAATGTGGATTTGCCGGCCATGTTCGGCCCGGTCAGCAGCCAGATTGCGGCGCCATCCTCGGCGCTCAGGTCGCAATCATTGGCGATGAAGGGCTGACCGCTGCGCGTGAGCGCCTGTTCCACGACCGGGTGGCGCCCGCCCGTGATCGCGAAGGCGCGTGATGTGTCGAGCGTGGGGGCGACCCAGTCGCGCGCCTGTGCCAGCTCTGCCAATGCGGCGGCCAGATCGATTTCGGCCAGCGCACGGGCGGTCTGGCTGAGGGTGGCGGCAGAGGCGAGGATGGTGCTGCGCAGATGATCGAACAGTTGTTTTTCGATGGCGAGCGCCTGACCGCCTGCATTCAGGATGCGGGTTTCCAGTTCGGACAGTTCGACTGTGGTGAAGCGCAACTGGTTCGCGGTGGTCTGGCGGTGGATATAGCGTTCCGACAGGGCCTGCATGCGCTGGGCATGGGTGGCGGTGACTTCGATGAAATAGCCGAGCACATTGTTATGCTTGATTTTCAGGGACTGGATGCCGGTGTCCTGCGCATAGTCCGTTTGCAGGCCCGCGATGACCGAACGCCCCTCATCCCGAAGCTGGCGGGCCTCATCCAGCTCCGGGTCATGGCCGGGTGCGATGAAGCCGCCATCACGCGCCAGAAGCGGGGGTTCGGCGATCAGCGCCGAGTCCAGCAGGTCGAGCAGATCATCATGGCCGGTCAGATCAGTGGCGGCTTCGGCGATCAGGGCCGGGCAGTCCTGTTCGGCCAGAAGCTGCGCGATTTCGATGGCGCTTGTGGCCGCATTGCGGATGGCGGCCATGTCGCGCGGCCCCGCCCGGTCGAGCGCGAGCCGCGAGAGCGCGCGGTCGAGATCGGGCACCTGTTTGAGCGCGGCGCGCAGATCGGCGCGCAGGCGCGGGGCGTCACGCAAGAAGCCCACGGCGGCGTGACGCGGGCGGATCCTGTCCAACTGGCGCGCGGGGGCGGAGAGGCGGCGTTCCAGAAGCCGCGCGCCGGCGGCTGTCACGGTCTGGTCGATGGCGTTCAGGAGCGTGCCGTCGCGCGTGCCGGACAGCGATTGGGTCAGTTCCAGATTGCGGCGGGTGGCTGCGTCGATCTGGACGTTGCCATCGGCGCTGTCGCGGATGGGCGGTTGCAGAAGCGGCAGCTTGCCGCGCTGCGTCAGGTCCAGATAGTCGACCAGCGCACCCAGAGCCGCGCGCTCGGCGCGGGTGAAACTGGCGAAACCGTCCAGTGTCTGGACCTTGTAGAGCGCGCAGAGCCGGGCCTCGGCGCTGGTGGAGTCGAAGCTGGCGGGGGCAAGGCCGGTCAGCGCGGCGCCCATATCCTCGGCGATGGGGCGGATATCCGTGGCGTGCTGATCGTTGACCAGCAGTTCGCGCGGGGCAAGGCGCGCGAGTTCGGGGCCAAGGCGGGCGCGGGTCAGTTCGGTGACGCGGATCTGCCCGGTCGAGATATCGGCCCAGGCGAGCGCGGCGCTGTCGCGGATCTCTGTATAGGCGGCGAGGAAATTGTGGCGCCGTGCGTCCAGAAGTGAGTCTTCGGTCAGGGTGCCGGGGGTGACAAGGCGTGTGATCTCGCGGCGCACCACGGATTTATGGCCGCGTTTCTTTGCCTGTTCGGGGGTTTCCATCTGCTCGGCAATGGCCACGCGAAACCCCTTGCGGATGAGGGTCAGCAGATAGCCCTCGGCCGAGTGGTGGGGCACGCCACACATGGGGATGTCCGCGCCCTGATGCTGGCCGCGTTTGGTCAGCGCGATATCGAGCGCCTGCGCAGCGGCGACGGCGTCATCAAAGAACAATTCGTAGAAATCGCCCATCCGGTAGAAGAGCAGCGCATCGGGGGCCTCTGCCTTGACCTCGAGATACTGGGCCATCATGGGGGTGGTGGTGTTCACGCGGGGGTCCCTCGGGTTGCGCCGTCGCGCGGAGCGTAGCGAATGGCGCTGGCGGGGGAAAGGGGGGGGGCGCGCCCCCTCTACGCCTTTGGCGTATTCACCCCCTGAGGATATTTGGACAAAGATGAAAGCGCGGGTGGTAGCGGTAACAGCAGGGTCGCTTTGTTGTGGCCGCGCGCAGGGGCGGCTATGACGGGCGACAAGCAGGAGGAGGCCCGCCCATGTCGCGCAGCAAGTTCACCAAGGAAGAGGCGCTGGCCTATCACCATCTGCCGCAGCCGGGGAAGTTCGAGGTCGTGGCCTCCAAGCCGATGGCGACGCAGGCGGATCTGTCGCTGGCCTATAGCCCCGGTGTGGCGGTGCCAGTGCAGGCCATCGCGGATGATCCGCAAGCGGCTTATGATTATACGGCCAAGGGGAACATGGTGGCGGTCGTGTCCAACGGCTCGGCCATTCTGGGGATGGGCAATCTGGGCGCGCTTGCGTCCAAGCCGGTGATGGAGGGCAAGGCCGTGCTGTTCAAGCGCTTTGCCGATGTGAATGCCATCGACATCCTGCTGGACAGTCAGGACCCTGACGAGATCATTCAGGCGGTGCGGCTGATGGGGCCGACCTTCGGGGGCATCAACCTCGAGGATATCAAGGCGCCCGAATGTTTCATCATCGAGAGCCGCCTGAAAGAGATCATGGATATCCCCGTCTTTCATGATGACCAGCACGGAACGGCGGTGATCTGTGCGGCGGGGCTGATCAATGCGCTGGAGATATCGGGCAAGCGGATCGAGGAGTGCCGGATCGTGCTGAACGGGGCAGGGGCCGCCGGGATTGCCTGTCTGGAGCTGCTGAAGGCCATGGGCGCGGGGCATGACAATTGCATCATGTGCGACACCAAGGGCGTGATCTGGCAGGGCCGGACCGAGGGGATGAACCAGTGGAAATCGGCCCATGCCGCGCGGACCGAGGCCCGCACGCTGGAAGAGGCGATGCGCGGGGCCGATGTGTTCCTGGGCGTGTCCGCCAAGGGCGCGGTCACGCCCGAGATGGTAGCGGGCATGGCCGATAATCCGGTGATCTTTGCCATGGCCAACCCCGACCCCGAGATCACCCCGGAAGAGGCGCATGAGGTGCGTGCCGATGCGATCGTGGCGACGGGCCGGTCGGATTATCCCAATCAGGTAAACAATGTGCTGGGATTTCCGTATTTGTTTCGCGGTGCGCTGGATATCAACGCGCGCGCCATCAATGACGAGATGAAGATTGCCTGCGCGCGTGCGCTGGCCGAACTGGCGCGCGAGGATGTGCCCGATGAGGTCGCCATGGCCTATGGGCGCAAGCTGACATTCGGGCGCGATTACATCATCCCCACACCGTTCGACCCGCGTCTGATCTATACCGTGCCGCCTGCCGTGGCGCAGGCGGGGATGGATACGGGTGTCGCGCGCCGGCCCATTGTGGATATGGCGGGCTACGTCCAGTCCCTGAAGGCGCGGATGGACCCGACCGCGAGCATATTGCAATCCATCCATGCCCGCGCGCGGCAGACCCAGTCGCGCATGATCTTTGCCGAGGGTGATGACGAACGCGTGCTGCGCGCCGCCGTGGCCTATCAGCGCGGCGGTTACGGGCAGGCGCTGGTCGTGGGGCGCGACGATGATGTGCGCGCAAAGCTGGAGGCCGCGGGTCTGGGCGATGCCGTGCGCGAATTGACCGTGGTGAATGCCAGCAATACCCGGCATCTGGAGGGCTACAAGGAATTCCTGTATTCCCGGTTGCAGCGCAAGGGGCATGACCTGAAGGACGTGCATCGGCTGGCCGCGCGCAACCGCCATGTCTTTGCCGCGCTGATGCTGGCGCATGGGCATGGCGATGCGCTGGTCACAGGGGCCACGCGCAAATCGGCGCATGTGCTGGGACTGATCAACCATGTGTTCGATGCGCGCGCGCAGGATGGGGCTGTGGGCGTGACCGCGCTGTTGCACAAGGGGCGGATCATCCTGATTGCCGATACGCTGGTGCATGAATGGCCGTCCGAGACCGATCTGGCCGATATCGCCACGCGCGCGGCCTCGGTCGCCCGTCATCTGGGGCTGGAGCCGCGCGTGGCCTTTGTCAGTTTCTCGACCTTCGGCTACCCGGTGTCCGAGCGCGCCGAAAAGATGCATCACGCGCCGCGCGTGCTGGATGCGCGCGGGGCGGATTTCGAATATGAGGGCGAGATGACCGTCGATGTGGCGCTGAACCCCGCCGCAGCCGCGCATTACCCGTTCTCGCGCCTGACGGGGCCGGCAAACATCCTTGTGGTGCCTGCGCGGCATTCGGCCTCGATCTCGGTCAAGCTGATGCAGGAAATGGCGGGGGCGACCGTGATCGGTCCGATCCTTTCAGGGGTGCCCAAGCCCATCCAGATCTGCTCGACAGGCTCGACCGCCAGTGACATTGTGAACATGGCCGTGATGGCCGCGTGCGAGATTGTCTGAGAGGAGTTGCGGGTGACTGTCTGGTGTTTCGGGTCGATCAATATCGACCATGTCTATGCGCTGGGCCATCTGCCCGCCCCGGGGGAAACGCTGGCCGCAGGCAGCTACCGGATCGAGCTGGGCGGCAAGGGGGCCAATCAGGCCGTCGCCTGCGCGCGTGCGGGCGGTGACCTGCGCCTGCTGGGGGCGGTGGGCACAGATGGGCGCGCGGCGCTGGACCGGCTGGCGGATCTGGGCGTGGGCTGCGACATGGTTCAACAGGTGGATTGTGCGACCGGCCATGCCATCATCTTGGTCGATGCGGCGGGCGAAAACAGCATCATCATCCATCCCGGTGCCAACCAAGCGATGGATGCCGACAGGGTGCTGGCGGCGCTGAAAGGGGCGGGCATCAGCGACATGCTCCTGATGCAGAACGAAACCGCGCATCAGGCCCTTGTGGCAGAGGCCGCGATGGGTCTGGGCATGGAAGTGGTCTATTCCGCCGCCCCCTTTGACATTGACGCCGTGCAGGCAGTGCTGCCTTTTGTGAACATGATGGTGATGAACGCGGTCGAGGCCGAGCAGATGCAGGCCGCGCTGGGCGTGGGGCTGGACGAATTGCCGGTCGAAACGCTGGTCATCACGCGCGGGGCAGACGGGGCAAGCTGGCATTCACGCGGCATGCAGGACATCCATGTCCCCGCGCACAAGGGCGCGGTCGTGGATACGACCGGCGCGGGCGATTGTTTCACCGGCGCACTGGCCGCAGCGCTGGATGCGGGCAACTACCCCGAAGAGGCGATGCGCTTTGCCGCCGCTGCCGCCAGCCTGCAGGTCACCCGCCCCGGCGCCGCCGGGGCCATGCCGACGCGGGCCGAGATCGAGGCCGCGCTGTCCAGCCAGCCTTGATCGGCCCGCGGTTTACGGTGCGCCGCGCAGCTGCAGCTCGCGCAGCACCTGCAGCGCGGCGTCGGCCTGATCGAGCGGCACGAAGACATGGTCATGGTGGTAGCCGGCCACCATGTTGCAGGGAATCGCGTGGTCGGCCAGCACCGTCGCCACCGTCGCGGTCAGACCGATTCCGTCAAGTGCGGAGTGCACGCCCAGCGTGATGCGGGCCATCGGGGGCGCTGCGGATGCAAGCCCGAGTTCCGCGGCGTCCTCGACGCTGAGGATCAGGCTGACCCCTTCCTCCTCGCGCAGCATGGCGCGGGCAAGGCTGGTCATGTCCGGTGTCAGCGCAGCGGTGCTCACTGTGCAGAACATATAGGTCGCGGGATCGGGCAGCGGCGTCAGACCCGCGATCATTGCCTTGCTGTCGCGGATCATGGTGCTGCCCGCGCGTTATGATCCGGCAAAGGGCGCTGCATCGCCCCACAGCTCGCGCACCCGCTGGTCGCGGCCACAGCCTTCGCGATAGCGCGCATAGGCCTCGCGCCGTTCGATCCAGCCAAAGCGGGTCAGGGTGCGCTCGGTCGAATAGGCGTAGTTCTGGTGGAATTCATCGGCCTCGTAGAAGGGCATCGCCTCGCGCACGGGGGTCACGATGCTCTGGCCCAGCTCGGCCTCGGCCTCGGCAATCGCGGCCTCCGCGCTGACGGTCTGCTCAGGCGTCGCGAAAATCGCCGTGGTGTAGTGGTCGCCCCTGTCGCAGAACTGCCCGCCATCATCCAGCACATCGATCGAGCGCAGGAACAGGTGCAGGATCTGGTCATAGCTGATCTGATCCGCGTCAAAGGTGATCTTTGCCGCTTCCAGATGGCTGGTGCGCCCGCGCACCACATCGTCATAGACCGGATCGGGGGTCTGGCCGCCGGAAAATCCCACGCGAACATCGGTCACCCCCTCCACGCGCCGGAAATCGGATTCGACACACCAGAAACACCCGCCCGCGACCACGGCGGTCTGCATGTTCTGGGCAGCGGCCGGTGCAAGCGAGGCAAGCATGACCGGGATCGAGAGCAAGATAAGCCGCAGCATGGTGATATCCTTTCGTTGCGTCCCCTTCATTTACGCCGCCTTGCGCGCAGGTGTTGCATGAATGCGATCACAAAGTCTTGAGATGAGGAGGCCCTGCGCAATTGGGCGGAATAGAGCGCAAGCGCGCGCAGTGCTATATCTGCCCCGGATGTGAAAGGACCCTGCCATGCCCCCCGAAAACCCCGCCGGACCTGTGATCGGTCATGTCCATCTGAAGGTCGCCGATCTGGACCGCGCCATCCATTTCTACCAGATGCTGGGCTTCGATCTGACACAGCGCATCGGCACACAGGCCACCTTTCCGGGTGCGGACGGGTATCACCATCATATCGGCCTGAACACATGGGACAGTGCGGGCGCGCCGCCTGCGCCGCCCGGACATGCGGGGCTGTATCACCTGGCGGTGCTCTATCCTGACCGCGCGGCGCCCGCACAAGCCCTTGCGCGCGTGCTGAAGGTGGGCGCCGTGCTGGACGGGGCCGCCGATCATGGTGTCTCCGAGGCGGTGTATCTGCGCGACCCCGACGGCAACGGGGTGGAGCTGTATCGCGACCGCCCGCGTGCCGACTGGCCGCGCGACACGGCGGGCAATCTGGCCATGGTCAATGCGCGGCTGGATGTGCAGGGCCTGCTGGCGCTGGCCCGATAGGTGGGGTCAGACGGGGCGGCCCTGCATCAGGCGCGGCAGATCCCCGCTCAGCCCCGCCGCCTCGCGTATGAAAGCGCGGCGCAGCGCGGGCATCGCGCTGACCGCCCCCATGCCCAGATCGCGCAGACCGCGCAGCACTGCATTGTCATTGGAAAACAGACGGTTCACGGCATCGGTGCCAGCGGCCATCATCATCGTGTCAAAGCGCCGCCATTGCTGATAGCGTTCCAGCACCAGCGGGCTTGCGATATCCTCACCCCGTCGCGCGGCCAGTGTCACCACCTCGGCCAGCGCGGCGATGTCGCGCAGGCCCAGATTCAGCCCCTGCCCGGCAATCGGATGGATGCCATGCGCGGCATCGCCCACCAGCGCCAGCCGCTCGGCAATGAACCGCGTCGCGATTGTCAGCCGCAGCGGATAGGCATGGCGCGCGCCCACAAGTGAAATCTCGCCCAGAAACGCGCCAAAGCGCGGGCGCAATACCTCCAGATAAGCGGCATCATCCATGGCATGGATCGCGGCTGCCGTCTCATGCGCCTCGCTCCACACGATCGAGGACCGGTTGCCCGGCAAGGGCAGGATCGCCAGCGGCCCCGGCGGCATGAAGAACTGATGCGCACAGCCGTGATGGGGCTTTTCATGCGCGATGGCACAGACCAGCGCCGTCTGCCCGTAGTCATGTCCGACGCGCCCGATCCCTGCCCGCGTGGCGGTGGCACTCGCGCGCCCGTCGCACCCGACCAGAACCCGCGCCGACAGGCTGCGCCCATCTTCCAGCCGCGCGATCACGCCTGTCTCTTGCATCTCCTGCGCGACAACCTTCACCCCGGAAAACTGCGTGATCGCCGGTGACGCATCCATCGCGTCCAGCAGCGCATGGCGCAGGAACCGATCCTCGATCATATGGCCCATCGGGCCTTCCTCGATCTCGGCATGATCGAAATGCAGGAAAAACGGCGCCGCGCCTTCGCCCGCGCGCCCGTCGCTGGCCTTTATCTGCAGGATCGGCTGCGCGTCGGCGCGAATGCGATCCCACACTCCAAGCGCATCCAGCACCCGGACCGATCCCAGCGCCAGCGCATAGGCGCGCCCGTCAAAATCAGCGCCCAGCCGGGTCTCGCGCGGCAGGGCGTCGACAATGCCCACCTGCATCCCCCCCTGCGCCAATGCCAGCGCCAGCGCGCCGCCATTCAGCCCGCCACCCACAATCAGGATATCAACATCATGTTCCATGGCCCAGTTATGGCATTGCACGCGCCACTGTCCATGCGGCATCTGCGACCAGACCCTTTCCAATTCATCTTTGTCCAAATATCCTCGGGGGGTGCGGGGGGCAGACAGCCCCCCGCCC
>REDZ01000007.1 GCA_007695345.1 Paracoccaceae bacterium
CGTCGATGAAGCGCTTTTCCTCCGCCGGGGTCATCAGTCGCTGGAAGAACCCCAGTTTCAGCCGGTCGCGCTGCGGCACGGATGGCGCAGGGGCAGCCCCACCGCGCCCGGCGCGTTTTCGGTCATGGACCGTATAGAACAGCCCCGTCCCCGGCAGACCCGCTGTCGCGCGATTGCCGCGCGGGCTGATGGTGTATTTCGCGCCGCGTGGCCCGAAGGACAGCGATGCATTCGATTTTGACAGATTCAAAGTGACACCCGGGGCAAGGCGCACCCGACGCCAGAAGCGGAAAGCCATCGATCAGTTCCCCCGGAAACCTGAAGCGATCCGCTCGAGCGTGTCGATCGCATCCTCCAGCGTCCGGGTCGCACCCAACTTCTCGGCTTCGGTCATGTTCGGGTTCGACATGATCGCGGCATTGCCCTGAATTAGCGCTCCGCGGATGCCAGCGCCTCGATCCTGTGCAGTTGCTACAATCTGTCCCATGAGTATCTGGATCAGCATGCCTTGCGCAACCAGCTGACCCGCAAACACCTCGTTATCAGCTTTATTCTTCATCCCTTAATTCCTTGCCTCGAGACTGAATACCTATTGAATGGTCTGCCACAAAACAGCAAATCCGACCAGAAAACTGAAACGCTGCAGCGGGTCACTCCAGATCAGCCTCACCGATTTCGAGTCGATTGCCCCCCGAGAAAAGCCAGTCGCTGACAAACTCTGCCGCTGCATCGACCATCTGCGGCTTGCGCAATGCGCATTCCCATATTGTGGCGACGCGCCATCCCTCTGCGAGCAGACACTCCTGAACAAAACGGTCCCGCGTAACATTGGCTGCGAACTTGTCAGCCCAGAATTCAGGGCGGGTCGCAGGTGTCGTGGCAAGGCGACACCCCTCGTGCCGATGCCAGAAGCAGCCATGCACGAAGATAATTGCACGGTATTTCTTCAGAACGAGATCGGGCCGCCCAGCGATGCCCCTCGCATGCAGTCGATACCGGAAACCACGCGCATACAGGGCGCGGCGCAACGCCAGCTCGGGCCGTGTATCCTTGCCCCTGATCCCGGACATCATGCGGGATCGCGTCTGGCTGTCGACGATATCTGCCATCTACATCCTGGTATCGCGTGTCGAACCTGGTATACAGCACCCATTGAAATGCGAGAGGGCCCTGATTTGCCACCCACATTTGGCATTGTCGACCTGTTTGCCGGTCCGGGCGGGCTTGGCGAGGGCTTCGCATCCCTTGAGCATGATGGTCATGTTCCGTTTCACATCGGCATCTCGGTGGAAAAGGAAAGCTCGGCTCACCGAACGCTGACCCTGCGTGCATTTCTGCGCGATTATCAAGCGCGACACGGCAGACTGCCACAGGCCTTTGTCGATTTTCACGCGGGACTGACCGTCGAGCCAGACTGGGCAGATGTGGACGCGCAAGCATGGAAACACGCAACACATGAAGCACGCTGTCTTGAACTGGGTGCGGATGAGGCCGCGCAGGCTATCGATCAGTCAATCGACATCCTGCGCCGCAAGTTCGACGACACGATCCTGATTGGCGGTCCACCCTGCCAGGCTTATTCGCTCGTCGGCCGCGCGAGGGCGAAAGGCAAGGTGGGCTACATACCCGAAGAGGATGAGCGCCACTATCTCTTCCGCGAATATATCCGCGTGCTCGATCGCTTGCGTCCTGCCGTCTTCGTCATGGAGAATGTGAAGGGCATGCTTTCCTCTTCTGTGGAGAGTCGGCTGGTCTTTGAGATGCTGATGGAAGACCTGTCCTCGCTTGGCACCGGTCAGGCGCATCACTACGAGCTGCGCGCGATTCGAATCGCAGATGGCAAGGCCAGCCTGCAGGAAGCTGAAAAACCTTCGGATTTCATCGTGCGGGCAGAGGAATTCGGCGCCCCGCAAAGACGGCATCGCGTGATCATTATCGGTATCCGTTCTGACCTTTCTGCGCAGGCCATCGGCACATCAATCGATGTTCCTGGCCTGCCGAGGACGGTCGAGGATATGATCGGGAACCTGCCACCCTTGCGCAGTGGACTCAGCCGCAGCCATGATGATGGAGCCGCGTGGCGTCGTGAAGTCATCGACGCGGCGAAGCAGCTGACGAAAACCTTCAAGACGGTCGGTGACAGGCCGCTTGAGAACGCGTTCCGCGATGTTGCAACGAAACTGAAGAAACAGGCACCAGTCAATCGCGCGGCTTCATGCTTGCCTGACGCCTACGGCACTTCGAATGACGAGCTTCTGAGCTGGATCGAACGTGTTGGCCTGCGCGGCATTGCCCAGCACGAGACACGTGGACACATGGCGTCGGACCTCGGGCGCTACCTGTTCGCAGCGGTCTTCGGGTCAGTACATGGATACAGCCCGAAGGCGGCGGATTTTCCGCTCTCGCTCAGCCCGGACCATCGCAACTGGCATAGTGGCGTTTTCAATGACAGGTTCCGGGTCCAGCTGGCTGCCGGATCGGCCACCACTGTGACCAGTCACATCTCAAAAGACGGCCACTATTTCATCCATCCGGACCCGCTCCAGTGCCGCAGTCTGACAGTACGTGAGGCGGCAAGGCTGCAGACTTTCCCCGACGATTACCTGTTTCTCGGCAACCGGACGCAGCAATACGTGCAAGTCGGCAATGCTGTGCCGCCGTTTCTGGCAAGACAGATCGCTGAATTGATCAGAGTAGCGCTTTGAGCTGCTATGTCGCCCCCAACAGCGAGCTATGCGGGAATTTGGGTGATGGCATGAATTGAAAGGCGGCGTATTGTGGC
>REDZ01000024.1 GCA_007695345.1 Paracoccaceae bacterium
GCGCCGGGTTCTGGGGCATCTTCTTTCGCATCGTGATCCCGATGTCGCTGCCGATATTCGTGGTGTCGGGCATCATTCAGGTCACGGGTATCTGGAACGATTTCCTGTTCGGGGTCGTCTATACCCGCCCCGAAAACTACCCGATGACCGTGCAACTGAACAACATCGTCAATTCCGTGCAGGGCGTGCAGGAATACAACGTCAACATGGCCGCCACGCTCTTGACCGGGCTGGTGCCGCTGGTGGTGTATTTCTTCTCTGGCAGGCTGTTCGTGCGCGGGATTGCTGCCGGTGCAGTCAAGGGCTGAGAACATGACATATTCCATCGAAATCAAGGAACTGAAGCTGTCTTTTGGCGCTGTGACCGTGCTGGAGGACCTGAATCTGCAAGTCGGGCAAGGGGAGTTTCTGGTGCTGCTCGGCTCGTCCGGGTGCGGGAAATCCACATTGCTGAACTGCATCGCGGGGCTGCTGGATATCACGGATGGTGAAATCCATATCCAGGGCCATAACGTCACCTGGGAAGAACCGTCGAAACGCGGCATCGGCATGGTGTTCCAGTCCTATGCGCTTTATCCGCAGATGACGGTCGAGGGGAATCTGGCCTTTGGCCTGAAAAATGCGCGCATGCCAAAGCCCGAGATCGCCAAGCGCATAAAGCGTGCGTCCGAGATCCTGCAGATCGAACCGCTGCTGAAACGCAAGCCTGCCGCACTGTCGGGCGGGCAGCGCCAGCGGGTGGCCATTGGCCGGGCGCTGGTGCGTGATGTCGATGTGTTCCTGTTTGACGAACCGCTGTCCAATCTGGATGCCAAACTGCGCGCCGATCTGCGGGTAGAAATCAAGCGCCTGCACCAGACATTGAAGAACACCATGATCTATGTGACCCATGATCAGGTCGAGGCGATGACACTCGCTGACCGTATCGCGATCATGAAGAACGGGCAGATCATGCAGCTTGCGCCGCCCTCGGAGGTCTATAACCGGCCCGTGAACAAGTATGTTGCAGGGTTTATCGGGTCGCCTGCCATGAACTTCATGGAAGGGCAGCTTGACGCGGGAAGCAGTGAATTCGCCAGCGCGGGGGGGCTGTCCCTTTCCGTCAACGGCTATGAGTTCGGCAGTGCGCCCACCTCTGGCCCGGTCTGGCTGGGGCTGCGGCCTGAACATGTGCAGGCGGGGAAATGGGCCGAGGGTCAGCCCGTCCAGCGCGAGGCGCTGGTGGACATGGTCGAGCCGATGGGATCGGACACGCAGGTCTGGGCCAGGGTGGACGGGCAGGAGATGCGCTTTCGCATGGACGGACAGGAAAAGGTGGATATGGGCGACCGGGTGCCCATCGGCTTCGACCCGGCGCGCCTGTCGCTTTTCGACAAATCGACCGAAATTCGGCTCTAGGGCCAGACACTCAACTCAGAAAGGTCACTCAGATGGACGTCTCGTTCCAGCTTTATTCCGCACGCAATTTCGCCCCGTGGGACGGGGTATTCGACCAACTGGCCGCGTTGGGCTACCGCCAGGTCGAAGGGTTTGGCGGGGTCTATCAGGATGCGGGCGCGCTGCGCGCCGCACTTGATGCGCGCGGTCTGTCCATGCCGTCGGGCCATTTCTTTCCGCTCGCCAGTTTCGAGGAGGAATTCGACAAGACCATCGCCACTGCAAAGACACTTGGGATCGCGCAGCTTTATTGCCCTGCCCCCGATGATGCCTATCGCGAGGGGGCCGATGCCGATGCGTGGCGCGCGCTGGCCGCGCGGCTGGATACGGCCGCCAAACGCGTGCAGGATGCGGGCCTGCGCTTTGGCTGGCACAACCACCACTGGGAATTCATGCCGCTGCCGGGGGGCCAGGTGCCGATGCAGCTATTGCTGGACGGCGCGCCCACGATGGAATGGGAGGCCGATATCGCATGGATCACACGCGGCGGGGCCGACCCGCTGGCATGGATCGCGGATAACGCAGACCGGATCACGGCAGCGCATGTCAAGGATATCGCCCCCGAGGGCGCGGCCGCCGATGAAGATGGCTGGGCCGATGTGGGCGAGGGGGTGATGGACTGGCCCGCGATCATGGGCGCCTTGCGCAAGGCGGGTGTCACGCTTTTTGTGATAGAACATGACAATCCCAGCGATCTGGGCCGTTTCGCGCGCCGCTCGATCACCAATTTCCGCCAATACTGAGAGGCAGATCATGAGCAAGACACTTGGGATCGGCGTTCTGGGCTGTGGCAATATCTCGGCGGCCTATATGCGCCTTGCGCCGCTGTTTCGCGGGATCGAGATGCGGGCCTGCGCCGATATGAACCCCGCAGCCGCCAAGGCGCGGGCAGAGGAATTCAACCTGCGCGCCGACACGGTCGAGGGGATGCTGGCCGCCGATGATATCGACATTGTCGTGAACCTGACGGTGCCTGCGGCGCATTTCGCAGTCTCGCGGCAGATCCTTGATGCAGGCAAGCATGTCTATTCCGAAAAGCCCTTTGTCCTGACGCTGGAGGAAGGGCAGCAGCTTGCCGCCACAGCCCGTGAAAAGGGGCTGCGGGTCGGATCGGCACCTGACACTTTCATGGGCGGCGCGCATCAGCTTGCGCGCCATCTGGTCGATACGGGCCGTCTGGGCAAGATCAGTTCGGGCACCTGTTTCGTGCAAAGCCCCGGCATGGAGATGTGGCACCCCAACCCCGATTTCTTCTTTCAGCCTGGTGGCGGGCCGATCCTTGATCTGGGGCCTTACTATATCTCGAACCTGGTGCAGCTTTTGGGGCCGGTTGCGCGCGTGACTGCCATGAGCAGCAGCGCCCAGTCCGAACGCACCATCACCTCGGCCCCCCGCTACGGCGAGAAGATCCCGGTCGAGACGCCCACGACCATCCACGCGATCCTGCAATTCCACTCGGGCGCGCAGGTAACCTATTGCGCAAGCTGGGATGTCTGGCAGCACGGGCACGCGCCGATGGAGTTGTATGGCACGGATGGCACGCTGCATGTGCCCGACCCCAATTTCTTCGGAGGCGAGGTGCGGATGACGGCAAAAGCGGCCTTCACATCGGCAGGCGTGGCCTGGGACCACCCCTTCGCGCGCGCCAATGAAGGGACGAACGCGAATTACCGCGCCGCCGGTCTGGCCGATATGGCGCTGGCGATCACCCAGGGGCGCCCGCATCGCTGCGGCGCCGAATTCGCGCTGCATGTGGTCGATGTCATGACCGCCATCCTGCGCGCGGGCGACACCGGGCAGGTGCTGGAATTGAGCACAAGCTGCACGCGCCCCGACCCGCTGTCGCCTGCGGATGCGCAGGAGTTGCTGGCATGAGTGTCTATCGCGCCGCAGAGGACCGGTATGCGCGTATGATCTATCGCAGATGCGGGGCCTCGGGCCTGAAACTGCCTGCGATATCGCTGGGGCTGTGGCATAATTTCGGCGATGACACGCCCCATGCGGTCAAGCGCAGCATCTGCACCACGGCCTTTGATCATGGCATCACGCATTTCGATCTGGCCAATAACTACGGCCCCGAACCGGGCGCGGCGGAAGCCGCGTTCGGAGAGATCCTGCGCAGCGATTTCGCGCCCTATCGCGATGAATTGCTGATCTCGTCCAAGGCGGGCTATCTGATGTGGCCGGGACCTTACGGCGAATGGGGCAGCCGGAAATATCTGGTCGCGTCCTGCGATGCCTCGCTAAAGCGGATGGGGCTGGATTATGTCGATATCTTCTATTCGCACCGGTTCGACCCCGACACCCCGCTGGAAGAGACGATGGGCGCGCTGGATTTCATCGTGCGCTCTGGCCGCGCGCTCTATGCCGGTATTTCCAGCTACAATTCCGCCCGCACGCGCGAGGCGGCGGCGATCCTGCGCGATCTGGGCACGCCCTGCGTGATCCACCAGCCCAGCTACAACATCCTGAACCGCTGGGTGGAACGCGACGGGCTGAAGGACACGTTGCAGGAACTGGGCATCGGCTCCATCGCCTTTACGCCGCTCGCGCAGGGCATGCTGACGCGCAAATACCTGAACGGCATCCCCGAAGGCAGCCGCGCGACGCAAGGCAAATCCCTGTCGCAGAACATGATCACCCCCCGCGCGATCGAAAGCATCCGCGCGTTGACCGAGATTGCCGAAGCGCGCGGACAGACATTGGCGCAGATGGCGCTGGCCTGGGTGCTGCGTGATGGCGGGATCACCAGCGCGCTGATCGGCGCATCGCGGCCCGAACAGGTGGTGGATTGTGCGGGCGCCATCGGCAATCTCGATTTCACGCCCGAGGAACTGGCCGCCATCGACCGCTGCGCGTCGGAAGAGGATATCAACCTCTGGGCGCGGTCCACCCAGGAAGAGGATCACACATGATCCGCAACCCCATCCTGCCGGGTTTCAACCCCGACCCGTCGATCTGCCGGGTGGGTGAGAGCTATTTCATCGCAACCTCGACCTTCGAATGGTTTCCGGGCGTACAGATTCACCGCTCGGACGATCTGGTGAACTGGGATCTGGCCTGCCGTCCGCTGGACCGCGCCAGCCAGTTGGACATGCGCGGGAATCCCGATAGCTGCGGCATCTGGGCGCCCTGCCTGTCCCATGCGGACGGACTGTTCTGGTTGGTCTATACCGATGTCAAACGCTATGACGGCAATTTCAAGGATGCGCATAACTACATCGTCACGGCCCCCGCGATCGAGGGGCCGTGGTCCGACCCGATCCATGTCAATTCCTCGGGGTTCGACCCGTCGCTGTTTCATGATGAGGACGGGCGCAAATGGGTCCTGAACATGCAATGGAACCATCGCGGCCATTCGCTGGGCGGGCAGCCCAAAAGCCCGGCCTTTGATGGTATCCTGCTGCAGGAATGGCACCCCGAGCGCGGGCTGACCGGCCCTGTGCGCAACATCTTTCCCGGCTCGCCCCTCGGGCTGGTCGAGGGGCCGCATCTGTTCAAGCGCAATGGCTGGTATTACCTGACCACCGCCGAGGGCGGGACCGGCTACACCCATGCCGTGACCATGGCGCGCGCGCGCAGCATTGATGGCCCCTATGAGTTGCACCCGAACACGCATCTGATCACGTCCAAGGACCACCCGGATGCGGCGCTGCAACGCGCGGGCCATGGCCAGATTGTCGAAACCCCGACCGGAGAGGTCTATCACACGCACCTGTGCTCGCGCCCGCTGCCGGGACGGTTTTCGCCGCTGGGGCGTGAAACCGCGATCCAGAAATGCGTCTGGGGCGCGGATGACTGGCTGTATCTGGACCATGGCGGCCCGGTCCCGGCAGTCGAAGTGCCCGCGCCTGTGGTTGCCAGCCCGCGCAGGGCGCAGCCTGTGCGCCGGGTCTTTGATACGCCGGAGTTGCCCGCCGAGTTCCAGTGGCTGCGCAGCCCCGACCCGGCGCGGCTGTTCACGCTGACCGGATCGGCCCTGCGCCTGCACGGGCGCGAAAGTGTCGGAAGCTGGTTCGAACAGGCGCTGGTCGCGCGGCGGCAAGAGCATCTGCACTACCGCGCCCAGACCGAACTCGCCGCCTTTACGCCGGACACCTATCAGCAGGCCGCCGGTCTGACGACCTATTACAACCGCCACAAGTTCCATTTCGCCGCTGTGACCTGGGACGAGGCGCAGGGCCGTTGCCTGACCATCATGTCCTGCCCCGGTGACTGGCCGGACGGCGCGATGACCTGGCCATGCGATCCGGTGCCGCTGGATGACGGGCCTGTCTGGCTGGCCGTGGACTGCCGCGGCGCAGTGCAACAGTTCTACTGGCGGCAGGGCGATGACTGGACCCCGCTTGGCCCGGTGCTTGATGCCGCCGTCATCTCGGATGAAGGGGGGCGGGGCGAGCATGGCTCATTCACCGGCGCCTTTGTCGGGATGCTGGCCTTTGACATCACGGGGCGCGGGCAGAGCGCGGATTTCGCAAGCTTCGACTATCTGCCCGACCCCGATTGACCGCTCGCTGCAAGAACAAGAGGATACCATGCCCACAAATATCAAAGGCCCGGCACTGTTCCTGGCACAATTCGCAGGCGATGACGCCCCGTTCAACACGCTGCAAGGCATCACCCGTTGGGCCGCGTCGCTGGGCTACAAGGGCGTGCAGATCCCTACATTCGACCCGCGCCTGTTCGATCTGGACCGCGCCGCCGAGAGCCGCGATTACTGTGACGAGGTCGCGGGCATCTGCGCGGAGGCGGGCGTCGCGATCACGGAACTGTCCACCCATCTGCAGGGCCAGCTTGTCGCCGTGAACCCCGCTTATGACATGGCCTTTGACGCGTTTGCGCCCGCGCATCTGCATGGCAAGCCCGCCGCACGGCAGGAATGGGCGGTCGATCAGGTGCGCAAGGCCGCGATTGCCAGCCGCAATCTTGGGCTGGACACCTCGGTCAGCTTTACCGGGTCGCTGGCCTTTCCCTATCTCTACCCCTGGCCGCAGCGCCCGGCCGGGCTGATCGAAGAGGCATTTGCCGAACTGGCCCGGCGCTGGAAGCCGATCCTCGATGCCTATGACGCGCAAGGCGTCGATATCGGGTATGAAATCCATCCGGGCGAAGATGTGTTCGACGGCGCAACATGGGAGATGTTTCTGGATGCGCTGGACGAACATCCCCGTGCGCAGATCAATTACGACCCGTCGCATTTCCTGCTGCAACAGATGGATTATCTGGCCTTCATCGATCTCTATCATGACCGGATCTGCGCCTTTCACGTCAAGGATGCCGAATTCAACCCCGATGGGCGGCAGGGGGTCTATTCAGGCTATCAGCCCTGGCTGAACCGGGCGGGGCGATTCCGGTCGCTGGGCGACGGGCAGGTGGATTTCGGCGCAATCTTTTCCAGGCTGGCGCAATATGATTATGACAGCTGGGCCGTGCTGGAATGGGAATGCTGCCTGAAATCGCCCGAACAGGGGGCCGCCGAAGGGGCCAGATTCATTGCCGATCATCTGATCGAGGTGACGGAAAAGGCGTTTGATGATTTCGCGGGCGGCGAAACCGATCTGGGCCAGATCCGTGCCATGCTGGGGGTGCAGCACTGATCAGGGCGCGCGCCAACCCGGCAAGATTTGGCGCGTTCAACGGGTTCGGGTGGCCAAGGGGGTGCAGCGGGCGAATTTTTCTGCAAGACTATGAACATGGAAGCTGACACTACCCCTGTTGCGCAGGTCATGACGCCCCATCGCAGGTTCATCCGGATCGTGCTGATCTTTGTGCTGCTTGGCCCTCTGTTCGCGGCACTGGTCGCCGCGCTGGGGCTGGGAATCGTGGCGGCGGTGACCGAATCCGCCAGCCTGTGGACAGTGGATATTATCGGATATCTTCTGGCCAGCGTCGTGGTGCTGCCGCTCTTCTCGATCCCGTTCGCCTATCTGTTCGGGCTGCTGCCCGCGCTTGTGATCGGCCTTGGCGCGGCCATGGGGGACCGGCGCGCAGGCACGGTGCCAATGCGGCCGGTTCTGGGGCTGAGTGCCGCGCTCTGGGCCGTGTTCAGCGTTATTCTGCTGCTGTCCGAAGGCGTGCATCGGGGTGCTGTGATCTGGGTGGTGCTGATGCTGATCACGGTGCTGATCTGTGCGGCCCTGTGTGTGCGCGTGGCGCGCTGGTGGGTGGCCCCCGCGCGTCAGGCGTGATCCACTGCGCCTTGCTACAGCCTGACCCGGTGTTCCGTCTGACCGCGCGCGCTTGCAGGTCCCGCAAATGTCGCGCCATCCATATCCGTGGGGCGCGTGCGCCCCTCGCGCGCGGAGGTGCAATATAATGTATCCAGCCCTGCACCACCAAAGGCCGGGCAGGTGGTGTGCGGCGCGGGCAGGTCGATCTGGCTCAGCCGCGCGCCTGAACTCGTATAGGCCGCGACACAGCCCGCCCCCCAGAGCGCCAGCCAGAAATTTCCGTCCGAATCGAACACCGCGCCATCGGGATTCAGCCCTGCCTCATTCAGGTCCAGCCAGCATTCGGGCATGCCCTGCGGCCAGCCATCGGCATCCAGCGCCACGCGCATGACGCGCCGTGTGGGCGTGTCGGTGAAACATGCGCTTTTGCCATCAGGCGCAAAGCTGATCGCATTGGGGATCGAGAGGCCGGGATAGAGCTGGCGCAGCTCTCCGCCATGCCAGCGCCAGATCGCACCTGCGCCGGTCTGGGCCGATTTGCCCATCGTTCCGATCCAGAACCCGCCCTGCGGGTCTGCGCGCCCGTCATTGGACCGGGTCTGCGTATTGTCATCTTCCAGCGGGCAAAGCGTGTCCGACTGCCCGCTGTCCAGATCAAAGGTGAAAAGCCGCGTCTCGGACGCGACAAGCAGGCGCGCGGAATCGACCCAGCCCATGGCCGAGATCATTTCCCCGAACTGCCAGCTTTTCTGCGCCGAATGCAGGGTCTTGCCCAGAATATCGACCCACAGGAATTCGCCGCGCTCAGGGTGCCAGAAGGCCCCCTCGCCAAGCTCGCATCGCACATCACTGATCGGCGTCATTTGCGCCCCCCCTTGCATCGCGCCCCAGTCTGGCAGGCTCAGCCCGGCTGTTGCAAGTCCTGCGGCAACAGGTCGGCGGGCAGGTTCTGGTAGCAGACAGGCCGCAGAAAGCGCCGGATCGCCATGCCGCCCACACTGGTTGCACCGAAATTGGTCGAGGCCGGGTAGGGCCCGCCATGGACCATGGCATCGGCCACCTCGACCCCGGTGGGCCAGCCATTGGCCAGAATACGCCCGCATTTGCGTTCCAGCACCGGCACGAACCGGCGGGCAAGGTCGGTGTCGCCCGCATCCATCTGCAGCGTGGTGGTCAACTGCCCGTCCAGCTCGGCTGCAAGGGCCAGCATATCCGCGTCGCCCTCTGCCTCGACGATCAGGCCGAAGGGGCCGAAGACCTCATGCTGCAGGGCAGGCTGATCGCGGAATTCGGCACTGCTGACACGCAGGACATTGGCGCGGGCATTGCGCCCCTCGGCCCCGGTCTGGACCAGCGGATCGCCCAGCGGCGCGAGTTCTGCTGCGCTGTCGCGATAGGCAGATGCGATGGCATCGGTCAGCATGGTCTGCGCGGGGGCCTGTTCGAGTGCGGCAATGGCGGCAGCGATGAAACCCTCGGCCCCCTCGGCGCCCCTGGGCAGGATCACCACGCCGGGGTTGGTGCAGAACTGCCCCGCGCCCATGGTCAGGCTGCCTGCCCAGCCCGTGCCCAGATCGGCTGCGCGCGCCTTCAACGCGGCGGGCAGCAGGAACACGGGGTTGATGCTGCCCAATTCGCCGAAAAACGGGATCGGTTCGGGCCGCGCGGCGCACAGATCGAACAGGGCGCGCCCGCCGCGCAGACTGCCGGTAAAGCCCACGGCGCGGATCAGCGGGTGCTGGACAAGGGCGGACCCGGCCTCGACCCCTGCGCCATGGATCATGGAGAATATGCCCGCAGGCAGGCCCGCATCGGCAATGGCCTGAGTGATCGCCTCGGCCACGATCTCGCAGGTGCCGGGATGGGCGGGGTGGCCCTTGACCACCACGGGGCAGCCCGCCGCCAGAGCGGACGCGGTATCACCCCCTGCCACCGAAAAGGCCAGCGGAAAGTTCGATGCGCCAAACACCGCGACAGGCCCGATGGGCCGCTGCATCATCCGCAATTCGGGGCGGGGCAGGGGCGCGCGGTCGGGCAGGGCGGGGTCATGGCGCATGTCCAGATAGTCTGTCTTGCGGATCAGTTCTGCGAAATAGCGCAACTGTCCGGTGGTGCGCCCGCGCTCACCATCCAGCCGGGCCTGCGGCAGCCCGCTTTCGCGCATCGCAATCTCGGTCAATGGCGCGGCGCGCGCCTCTATCGCGTCGGCAATCGCGTCCAGCAGGCGCGCGCGGGTGTCGCGGCTGCTGTAGCCGAAACTGACAAAGGCGTCCTCGGCGGCGCGGCAGGCCTGATCGACATGGGCGCCGGTGCCTTGCGACACGGCATGGCCTGCGCCGCTGGACGGGGTGGACAGGACCGTGTCCTCATGCGCGACGCGCGCGCCTGCGATCAGATGATTGCCGTGCAGTTTCAGTGTCATGCGTGTCTTTCCTGTTCAGATGTCAAAGGCCCCAACGCAGGGCGATGAGATCGAGTTCCGAGGCGAAATGCAACAGCCGTTCGCGCGTGCGCGCCGATATCGGCTTGAGCGGGTGGCGCACATGGTCCGACCGGATCACGCCCCCTTCTTTCATCACAACCTTGGTCGCGCGCAACCCGCATTGGCGGTTTTCATGGTTGATCAGGGGCAGGCAGCGTTGCCAGCCTGCCAGCGCCTGATCGATCCGCCCGGCGCGATGGTCGATCACGATGGGCCGGATATGTTCGGGCGCCAGCGCCGAGGACATCGTGCCCGTCGCGCCCGCATCCAGATCGGCCAGCAGGGTGATCGCTTCCTCGCCATCGAAGGGGCCCAGAATGTCGTCACCGCCTTCGGCAATCAGCGCGGCCAGCTTGTCGGCGGCAAAGGGCATTTCCAGCTTGAAATAGGCGACATTCTCGATCTCGCGCGCCATGCGGGCGAGAGTTGGCACCGAAAGCTGACAGCCCGAGAGCGGGGCATCCTGCACCATGATCGGGATGGTGATGGCCTGCGACACGGCGGCGAAATGCTCGAACACCACAGCCTCGGACGGCACAAGACCGACACCATGATAGGGCGGCATCATCATCACCATATCCGCCCCCAGGGCCTGCGCGGCGCGTGCGCGGTCCACCACGATGGCGGTCGAGAAATGGCTGATCGTCACGATCATCGGCACCCGCCCGGCGGCGTGCTTCAGCGACAGGCGCATCACGCGCTGGCGCTCTTCGTCCGAGAGTACGAATTGTTCCGAATAATTCGCCAGAATGCAGATCGCATCGACACCCTGATCGATCATGCAGTCGATCACGCGGGCAATGCCATCTTCGTCCAGACGGCCATCATCCAGAAACGGGGTGGGTGCGACGGGCAGGATGCCGGTCAAGGGGGGTGTCATGCGGATACCTCAGAAATGGAACGGGTCGGTGATCTTGCGCGTGCCAAGCAAAAAGGCGTCCGCGACAAGGGTCATGGGGCGCAGGTCCATGTCGGATTGCCCATCGCGCACCAGTTCGGCCATGCGCTGGTAGAGGCGCGGATATTCGCCCGACAGCGCCGATTGCGCGGGCGCGACATCGGCCCCGTCGATCTGCATGCGCGCGCCCCCGTCGCGCAGGCGCAGCGTGCCTGCATCGGTTGCGATTTCGATATCTCATGTCTGGGGGCCTTGCTGGCGCCAGTCGAAATCGGCGGTGATGTCATGCGACAGGGCAAACTGTGCCGCGATCGGGGCCTGCCGGTTTTCTGGCGTCTCCAGCACAGCGCTGCGCAGATGGACCGGCACGGGCAGGATTTCCGTCAGGATCGAGAGCGCGTTGATGCCGGGATCGAACACGCCCATGCCGCCGGGGTCGAACACCCAGTCCTGTCCGGGGTGCCATTTGCGCACATCCTCGCGCCAGGTGATATGCCCGCCCTTCACGGTCTTGTCGGCCAGCCATGCGCGGGCCGGGGCGACCATCGCCGCCGCGCGCGCGTGCCAGGTGGCAAAGACGCCAAGCCTCAGGCGGCGCGCGGCATCGGCCAGCCGGTGACATTCGGCAAGCGTTGCGCCGGGGGGCTTTTCCAGCATGACGAAGCGCCCGGCCTCCAGCGCGGCAAGCGCGGCATCAAAGCGGGGCACCGGCGGCAGGCAGAAGGACACGACACGAATATCGCGCCGGGCCTGCAGCATCTCGCCGAGATCGTGCCAATGCTCGACGCCTTCGACCTGCCCGTTGCGTGACACAGTGGCGGCAAGCTCCCAGTCCGTCGAGGCGGCCAGGGCAGGCACATGCTGGTCACGCGCGATCTTTCCTATTCCGACCAGGGCTATCTTCATCAGTGGCTCTCCCGTCCGACCGGGGCACCGCGACACCCGCGCAGAAAGTCCAGATCGGCGCCGGTATCGGCCCCGCCGACATGGTGTGCATGCAGCCAGGCATAGCCGGAGTCCGGGACATCAGGGGCAGGGTGCCATTGTGCCAGCCGCTCGGACAACTCGGCCTCGGTGATATCCAGATGCAGGCGGCGGTTGGGCACATCCATCTCGATCATGTCGCCATCGCGCACCACCGCGAGCGGCCCGCCCACGGCCGCCTCGGGCGCGGCATGCAGCACCACAGTGCCATAGGCCGTGCCAGACATGCGCGCATCCGAGATCCGCACCATATCGGTCACACCCTGTTTCAGCAGCTTGGGCGGCAGGCCCAGATTGCCGACCTCGGCCATGCCGGGATAGCCGCGCGGGCCGCAATTCTTCAGAACCAGCACGCAGCTTTCATCCACATCCAGATCGGGGTCGGTGATGCGCACCTTGTAATGGTCGATATCCTCGAACACCACAGCGCGCCCGCGATGGGTCAGCAGATGGGGCGATGCGGCAGAGGGTTTCAGCACGGCCCCCCTGGGCGCAAGATTGCCGCGCAGCACGGCGATGCCGCCTTCGGTCGTCAGGGCGCTCTCGACCGGCAGGATCACATCGGGGTTGTGATTGACCACATCGCAAAGCTCGGCTCCTATCGGGCCGCCAGAGACGGTCAGCGCGTCCGTGTGCAGCATCCCCGCTTCGGCCAGCCGCGCCAGCACAACGGGCAGCCCGCCTGCATAGAAGAATTCTTCCATCAGGTATGTGCCCGAGGGCATCAGATTGACGATGGTCGGCACACCGCGCCCGCAGCGATCCCAGTCATCCAGCGTCACGTCGATGCCCACACGCCCCGCCAGTGCCAGCAGGTGGATCACGGCATTGGTGGACCCGCCAATCGCGGCGTTGGTGCGGATCGCATTCTCGAACGCCTGCCTGGTCAGCACGTCCGAGGGTTTGAGATCATCGCGCACCATCTGGACGATCCGCCGCCCCGAGATCTGCGCCATCACGCGGCGGCGCGAATCCACCGCCGGGATCGCGGCATTGCCCGAAAGCGCCATGCCCAGTGCCTCTGCCATCGACGCCATGGTCGAGGCCGTGCCCATCGTGTTGCATGACCCCGGTGAGCGCGACATCGAGGCTTCGGCTTCCACAAAGTCTTCGGGCGTCATCCCGCCGGCCTTGACCGCTTCGGAAAACTTCCACAGATGCGTGCCCGAGCCCACACGCTCGCCCCGAAAATAGCCGTTCAGCATCGGCCCGCCACTGACCACGATGGACGGCAGATCGGTCGAGGCCGCCGCCATCAAGAGGCTGGGCGTGGTCTTGTCGCAGCCCGCCAGCAGCACGCAGCCATCCATCGGCAGGCCGCGCATCTGTTCTTCGATGGACATGGCGGCAAGGTTGCGGAACATCATCGCCGTGGGCCGGAATCCGGATTCTGATGCCGAAAAGGCAGGCACCTCGACCGGCAGGCCCCCGGCCTCGTAGATGCCGGCGCGCACGCGCTGCGCCAGATCGGCCAGATGGGCATTGCAGGGCGTCAGCTCCGACCAGGTGTTCAGGATCGCGATGACCGGGCGGCCATCGAACATGTCATGCGGGATGCCCT
>REDZ01000094.1 GCA_007695345.1 Paracoccaceae bacterium
TGATGTGCTGGGTCGCGGACCTTGTGACGACCATGAAATAGGTCCAGCCCAACACACCGATAATGCCGATGACCACGAACAACGACGGCCCGATGAAGAACACGAGCGCCATTGCCAGCAACAGCCCCGGCAGCGCCAGTTGCGCGGTCAGCACGAAGCTGGCAGCATGGTCGATCCAGCCACCGAAATACCCCGCCAGAACCCCCAGGGTCACCCCGATGATCAGCCCGACCGTTGCGGCCCCCAGACCGATGGTGATCGACACACGGGTACCATGGATCAGACGGCTGAGATAGTCGCGCCCGACCTGATCGGTTCCCAACGGGTAGGTCCAGTTGCCCCCCTCGACCCAGACGGGCGGCAACAGGCGGTTGGGCAGCGATTGCTGGAACGGATCATGCGGGGCCAGAAACGGGGCAAAGATCGCCACCAGGATCAGCATGACAAGGATCGCTGCACCCACCTGAAAGCCCCGATGCGTCCATGCGCGGGCGCGCGCCAGTTGCCCGGGGCTTGGCGGCAGGTCCTGTGCCGCGCTCTCGGGGGCAGGGGGCGCCATATGTGTCGTTGTCTCGCTCATCCGATCCGTATCCTGGGGTCAAGCGCTGCGTTCAGGATGTCGGCCAGAAGGTTCATGGCCACAAAGACCAGCGCAAAAATGAAGATCAGTATCTGCACGGTGGGGATATCGGCACCGAGAATGGATTGCAGCGCCAGCCGCCCCAGACCGTTGATGGCAAAGACGCTTTCGGTAATGACCGATCCGCCGACCTTGTGGCCAAGCTGCACAGCCAGCACCGACACCACGGGCAAAAGCGCATTGCGCAACGCGTGGCGGGTCAGCAGCGTCCGGCCGCGAAACCCCTTGGACCGCGCCGTTCGTATGTAGTCCGAGCCCATCACCTCGATCAGTCCGGTCCGCATGAGCCGCATCACCGGGGGGACGGATGATGCCCCGAGCACGAAAGCGGGCAGCACGAAATGACGCCATGTCTGATCGCCTGAAACAGGAAAGATCGGATAGATCACGGCCAGCAGGATGATCAGGATCAGCCCAAGCCAGAAATTCGGGATTGCCTGCGCCGAAACTGCAACCCACAGCGCGAAGCGGTCGATCCAGGTGTTGCGGTTCAGCGCTGCCATTGCGCCCAGCGGGATGGCGATGGCGATGGTCACGAAGAGCGCCGAAAACGCCAGCGTCAGGGTCGTGCCGACGCGTTCTGCAACCAGGCTCGCGACGGGTCGGTTCCAGTAATAGCTGACGCCGAAATCACCGCGCAGCACGCCCAGCAGCCACTCGCCATAACGCACCCAGACCGGACGATCGAGGCCGAAGCGCTGGCGGATCTGTTCCACCACCTCGGGATCAGCATCTTCGCCCGCGATGGCATAGGCAGGATCGGTCGCGATGTTCAGCAGGACAAAAGCCGCAAGTGACACCGTGATCGCGACGGCGATGGCCAGTGCGGCACGTTGTGCGATGTAGTTCAGCATCACGCTGGGTCCTCTTCTGGCCGCTGATTGCGCAACGGCGTCAAGAGGGTCCGGCAGGCCATGCTGCCGGACCCCGGATCATCCGATAGGCCCGCGTCGCCTAGCGCCATCGCGCGTTCTGAAGCCGCGGCACACCATCATTGTCCAGCGGAAACTCCAGATCAGAGGTCACCAGATAATTGGCCGAATAGCTGACCAGCGGCACCCAATAGGCTTCTTCCGCGATCCGGGTGATGACGTTGCGGTAGTATTCTTCCCGCGCATCCTGATCAGCAGTCTCTTCGGCATTCATCACCCATTCGACCACCTCGGCATCGCCTGACAGATGCCGGTCGCTGGTATCCGAAAAATGGACCCGGGCAATCAGCGCCGTATCAGCCACACCACTGGACCCCCAGGTGCCGATATAGGCAGGAATTTCCTGCGCCGCCCGTGCCTGGTTCAATGTCTCGAGCTGGACATAACGCAGATTGATATTGATGCCGATGGCTTCCAGATCGGACATCACAGCTTCCGCCTTGGGCCGCTCGCGATAGGCCCAGAGATCAAGGTCAAAGCCATCGGGATAGCCCGCTTCGGCCAGCAAGTCGCGTGCGCGCTCAGGGTCGTACTCATAGCGCATCACGTCCTGCAGGCAGCCGAACTGCACCGGGTGACAGGCCGTGTGGATCCCCTCGGACGCGCCACCGCCCATCAGGAACTCGGCGATTTCATCGCGGTTGATGGCATGGTTCATGGCCCGGCGCACACGCAGATCGGTCAGCGGGCCATCCTCTTCCACGATCCCGGCTGCATCTAGCACGATGAAGGACACCCGCAGATCAGGACCGGCCAGATGGTCGATATCCGGACGCATGCCGACATTCTGTGCCACATCGAGCGGGACATTGAACATCCAGTTGATACCGCCCGCCATGATCTCGGCCTGCTGCGTACCCATATCGGGGATGTTGCGCACTACGATATTGCCGATCTCGGACGGGGTTCCGAAATAGTCGTCAAAGCGCTCCAGCACCAGTTCCACACCCGGGGTGAAGCTGGCGACCCGGTACGGACCAACGCCCACCAGATCGGTCGCCATGGCGTCAAAGTCAGGCGCTTCGCCCTGATGATAGGTGCCATCCTTGCGCAGTGGCACGCGTTGCGCCATGTCGCGGATGATGAGCGGATTGATCGCGCGCAGATGAAACCGCACCGAATGATCCCCCGTCACCTCTGCCCGGTCCAGCCAGCGGCTGATCAGCGACTGGGCATGCGATTCCGAGCCTTCGTCAATGATCCAGTTATAGGTATAGGCGACATCTGCGGCGGTCAGCGGCGTGCCGTCATGGAACTGCACGTCATCACGCAATTCGACATCAATCGTCATGTCATCCACGAACTCATAGGACAGCGCCACTGATGGCTCCACTTCCTGCGTTTCGGGATTCATGGTGAACAGCCGCGCGTCGGTCATCTTGGCAAGGATGATGTATTCGCGCCGCGTGGTGTAGAGATAATCGAGGTTCAGAATTTCGCCCGCCATCGCGGCGCGCAGTGTGTCATCGTCGGGTCCGGCGGCTGCACCGGGGCCAAATGCCAGCCCTGCTGCCAGCACGGCAGGGCCGAGGGCGTGATGATATCTTGCAGTCATGGTTTCCTCCCATCTTCGTGACGCAGAGGTTACCAAGGAAAGATGTCGCGAATAATCACAATAATTGCCCTGTTTGTTGATTTTTCCGGGACGATCATTGCAGCAGGCGCCCCCCAACAGAACAGGTACGGACCGACGGCACACGCTGTTGCCGCCGGATGAATTGATCTGCGTTCCTTGTAGCAGCGCCGGACGTTGCCACGCTCACCAAAGATGCGGCAGCCACAATACAAGCATGAACAGCGCGATCACCTCGCCTGTCTGCAGGATCGCCCTGAACCGCGCGCGCATGGAAACGCGCGGGCCGGGCGGGCCTGCATCCGGGTTGACCCCGCAGATGATCGTCGTCGCAGGCGGGGCATGGGCCAGCAGTTTCGTCTATCAGTTGGGCATCCGCTTTTCCGCAAGCCTCTGCGCGCAGTTCGTTGCTGTTGGTTGCTCCGGGGCAGCAGGGCCTGCCGGATGCGCTGCACACTGCGCCCGTCACCGCCACCAGGCGCGGCGGGCGTCAGGTCCAGGCTGGACCGCCCTTCGGCTTTGCCGCCTATTTCTACACTGCCGACATGGCCCGTGCCGTCCGCCTCAGCGAGGGGCTGGAATTCGGGATGGTTGGGCTGAATACCGGCATTCTCAGCAACGAGGTGGTGCCTTTTGGCGGCGTCAGGGCATCGGGACTGGGGCGCTACGGCTGGTGGGCACCGCTCACCAGCCGCCGAAACGCGGCCAGGTCTGCAACGCGCCGCCTGATGCTGGCAGCACATGATAGCGGTCATGCTGCGCGGCCGTGGCGCAGGCATGGTTAGGCAGAATACGCAACTGTGTTCCCACTGGCAGATCCGGCGCGCTGCCGCCTGAGCCGCGGTGCCCCGGAAAGCCGCTGCGCAACCTCTGGCGATTTCGCCGTTTTCAGATGCGGGCGCAGGGTGACATTCAGGGCCCGCGCACGTTCCGACAGGCGGCAGATATTCCGAAGCATCCGCGCCTCATCCAGAACAAGCGACGGGGTTGGCAGGGCGGCAAGGTCAGGCTGCGGCATTCTTCTTTACTGCGTCACTATGATGGTACGCGAAGCATAGGACATTGGCGGGTGAGTTTCCATGCGGCAGGGCCGGTTTTCTCTGGGTACAGATGTCGGCATTCGCCTGAGCCGCGAAGAAAGCGGCGGGCCGGATCGCGAGGTCGAGATGTCACGAAAGGCCAGCCGCTGGCGCGGCTAGGCGGTGACGGTGCTTGCAAGCTTTCCGGCACCATATCGGACCGGATCGGTTGCAGGCAGGCCGGTGTCATCCTCGACTGCCTTCACTGCCGCTTCGGCCTGTGCTGCGGACAGGCGCGCCGTGTTCAGGGCGATGGCCACGGTTTTCGCCGCGGTCAGCGCACCTGCGGCGCGCGCCACGGCCTCGTTCAGGGCAATCACCTCGCGCAGCGGGGGGATGCGCACATGCTCCAGCTCATCCAGCGTCTGCATCCCGGCGCGGTGGCACAGGATCAGATGCGTCGCGCAACTGCCGCGCATCAGGGGCAGGGTTGCCGTGCTGCCCGGATGCAACAGCGAGCCTTGCCCCTCGATTACCACGATCTCATGCGCGGCGGCATCCAGCACCATGCGTTCCACGGCGCCGCCCGCATGGTCCACGCGGATCGCATCCAGCGGGATGCCGCGCCCGGTGATGGCGATACCGGTCTGGCCTGTGGCAAGGAACTCGGCATCGCGGCCCAGTTCGCGCAGGCTGCGGGTCAGTTCCAGCCCGGCGGTCATCTTGCCGATGGCCATATCGGTGCCGACCATCAGCACGCGGCGGTTGTTCAGTGCGGCTGCACGGGCCATCGCGATGGGCGGCGCATCGCCCTGGGGCACGCGCAGATCCCAGACCCATTGGCCCGCGCGCAACCGGTCGGCAAAGCGCGGTTGCAACCGGTCATGCATGCCGTTGACCAGCGACATGCCACCATCAATAGCCTGATCCAGCACGGTCACCCATTCCGGCGGCAGACGCCCGCCCGACGGCGCCGTGCCCAGCACCAGCACCTCGGCGCCCAGGCCCTGCGCCTCGGACAGGGTGGCGACGACGGGCACGTCGCTGGCAATGGGCGTCAGGTCACGCACGCGCTTTCCGGCCTGTGTGCTGTCGATCACTGCGACGACCGGGTTGCGGCCATAGCGCAGGATGCCCTCGGCCATCTTGGCATTGATCTTGCCGATGGTGCCTTCGGTGAACAGCGCGATGGGCTGGGCGGGGTCAAGCATCGAGATGGCCTCCATGTCCGGGTCGGTCGGCGGGCAGGGTCACGCCATCTGCAAAGGGCGCGCCGCGGGCCGGGTCAGGGTCGAGGTTGAGGTGAGAATCGAGGTCGATATAGTCGAACAGCGCCGAGAGCGAGGCCCCGGCAGCAATGGCGACAGAGCTTTCGCCCATGCAGCCGATCATCGTTTTCAGCCCATGCGCGCGGGCGGTCGCGACAATGCGCAGTGCTTCCGTGATGCCACCGCATTTCATCAGCTTCAGGTTCACCCCGTCCACGCAATGGGCAAAGCCCGGAATATCGCTCGCAAACCTGCAGGATTCATCGACGAAGACCGGCAGGGCGCGGTTGCGGAACAGATCGGGCAATTGATGCTCCGCGCCCTCGACCAGTGGCTGTTCGACATACTCGACCCCGCGCGCGGCCAGCCAGGTCATCATGTGGCGCGCATCAGCCAGCGACCAGCCGCCATTCGCATCGACGCGCAGCGCGACATCGTGGCCCGCTGCGGCCTGCTGCACGGCGGCGAACATGGCCTTGTCCGCCGCGATCCCCTCGGTGCTGCCCAGCTTGATCTTGAGCGCCCGCGCCCCGCGCGCCAGCAGCAAGGGCACACGGTCGCGCACCACGTCGGGCGGGTTGATCCCCACCGTAAGCGACGACACCACGCCCCGCCGCGCCAGCCCCAGCAGCCGGTAGAGCGGCATCCCCGCCTGTTTCGCGCGCAGGTCCCACAGCGCCATATCCAGCGCGGCGAGCGCGCAGGCGCCGACCCCGCCCGCATGGGCGCGCGCCCAGATGTCATGGATCGCACCCTGCAACCCGCCGGCGCAGAACGCCTCCAGCTGCGCGCGACCCTCGGCCACAGTGGCCGCACCCTCGCTCGCACTCGGGGCCATTTCGCCCCAGCCTGTCAGCGCGCCATCCGTGACCGAGACGAACAGATTCTCACCGCCCAAAATCTCGCCGCGCGAGATCCGCAGCGGAAAGCGCTTTTTCAGATAAAGCGCATGGAAGCTGACCTTCATGAGATCCCACCCAGAAAAGCTGTCAGATTGTCTGCCAGCGCGTCGCTGACATAGCCGCCTTCCTGCACCAGTACCAGCGGCAGGCCCAGCCCGGAAATCGCCCTGGCAATGTGCCCGAACCCCGCGGTTGTGACCGCCAGCCCCTTGAACGGGTCATCGATATGCGCATCCAGCCCCAGCGCCACGACCACGGCATCCGCCCCGAAGGCATCGATCCGCGCAAGCGCGGTATCGAGGGCCTTCAGATAGCCTGCATCATCGGTGCCGCGCGGCAGCGGAAGGTTGAGATTGCAGCCCATCCCGCGCCCCGCGCCCCGTTCCTGCGCAGCCCCCCAGAAGAACGGATAGAAGCGGTCAGGGTCAGCATGAAGCGAGACAGTCAGCACATCGTCGCTGCCATAGAAGATGCCCTGCGTGCCATTGCCGTGATGCACATCGACATCGAGGATCGCCGGGCGCAGCCCGCGGGCGCACAGCCGTTCAGCGGCAATGGCGGAATTGTTCAGAAAGCAGAACCCCCCCGCCAGATCGGCAAAGGCATGATGCCCCGGCGGGCGCGAGAGCACATAGACCGCACGTTCACCCCCCGCCACCAGATCAGCCCCCGTGATCACCGATTGCGCGGACCAATAGGCGGCCTCCCAGGTCTGCGCGCCAATCGGGCAGGCGGTGTCCGCCTGATGATACCCCGCCTGCCCAATGGCGGATTTCGGGTAGTTGTCGGTCCGTGCTGCCGGGTGAATATTGGGGATCACTTCGGGGCCCGCATCGGGGATGCGCTGCCAACGCGGGTAGATCGTGCGCAGGAAGTGCAGGTATTCGGCGCTGTGGATCGCCGCAATCGGCCCCAGCCCCGCATCCTTGGGTGACTGGAACTGACATCCCGCCGCCTGCGCGCCCGTCATCAGCCGGGTGATACGCTCTGGCGCTTCGGGGCTGGGATATGTCTTGCCATTGGCCATGAAATGCTGCGGGTCATGCAGGCGCTGGCGGTCGTCGAATACAGCTTTCATGCGGCCCCTTCGGTCAATTTGGCGAATCCTTCTGCGCCAAGGCGCAATTCCTGCTGTTCATTCGCCGGGGCAAAGCCCAGCCGGGCGTAGAATCGCAGTGCATCATGGCTGTGGTGATAGGCGGCAAGGCGCAGCCAGTTCGCCCCCCAGCGCGCTGCACCGTCGCGCGCGATCTGCGCCAGCAGTCGCGCGCCAAGCCCTCGCCCGCGCGCATCAGCGCTGACCCACAGATCCGAGACATAGATCCCCGCCGCCCCGCGCACGGTCGAGAAGTTGGGGCTGAAAAGCGCCGCGCCGAGCGTATTGTCACCGCGCAATGCCAGCAGCCCCAGCGCCGCGGGTTGCGCGCCCAACAGTGCACGGGTCAGCGTTGGCGTGTGGGTGGCGTAATCTTCGGCAATATCGGCGCTGAGCCTGCGCAGCGCCCTATCCAGCCGCGCCAGATCGCCCTCGTCCTGCACAAGGCGAAAGGTGATGGCCATCTCATGCATTGATCTGATCCGCCCCTTTCAACCCAAGCGCGGCACGCACCTCATCAGGGCGCATCACCACCCGTCCCAGCCGCTCCACGATCTCTCGGATTTTCACCACCTGCTCGGCATTCGAGCGCGCAAGCTGACCGCGGGCAATGGTCAGGCTGTCCTCCAGCCCCACACGCACATGCCCGCCCATCGCTGCAGCCATCGTGATCAGCGGCATCTGGAAGCGCCCCGCCGCCAGCACCGAAAACAGATAGTCGCCGCCGAACAGCTTGTCGGCAATGCGCAGCATATGGGTCAGGTTTTCGGGGTCCGGCCCCATGCCCCCCAGCACGCCGAACACGAACTGGATGAAATAGGGCGGCTGGATCAGACCACGATCCGCGAAATGGCGCAGCATGTAGAGATGGCTGAGATCATAGCACTCGAACTCGAATCGCGCGCCGCGCTCGCGGCCCAGGGCGGTCAGGATGCGGGCAATATCGCGCGGCGTGTTCTTGAAGACCAGATCATCCGTGCCCTCCAGAAACGGCTTTTCCCAGTCATGGCGCCAGTCACGATCCTTTCCCAGCATGGGGTAAAGCGCGAAATTCATCGAGCCCATGTTCAGCGAGGCCATTTCCGGCGCAATCGCCAGGGGGGCTGCCAGCCGGTCCTCCAGCGACATCACCGCGCTACCGCCAGTCGAGAGATTCAGCACGGCGTCCGTATCGCGGGCAAGATCGGGCACGAAGCCCTTGAAATGGTCCAGCGCCGCCGAAGGTTGCCCGGTATCCGGGTCACGCGCATGCAGATGCAGGATGGACGCGCCCGCCTGGGCCGCCTCCAGCCCCTGCCGCGCGATATCCGCGCCGGTGACCGGCAGATGCGGCGACATGCTCGGCGTGTGGATCGAGCCTGTCAGCGCGCAGGTGATGATGATACCCGACATCCGCGCTCAGACCATTTCCGACAGCGCCAGATCGCCGACCAGCCGGGTGAGTGCGGCGTCGAGCGTCTCGACAATCTCATCCAGGTGGGCTTCGGTCACGATAAGGGGTGGGCAGACCATGATATGATCGCCCTCAATCCCGTCGCGCGTGCGGCGCGAATAGACGATCAACCCCATGTCATAAGCGATATCGACCAGCCGCTGATGGGCGTTCATCCCGGCGGGCAGCGGGGCCTTGCTGTCGCGGTCGGCCATCAGTTCAAACGCCATGAGCAGCCCTCTCCCGCGCACATCGCCGATGATCGGGTGTCGCTCTGCCAGCCTCTCCAGCCGCTTGCGCAGGGCATTGCCCATGGCGTCCGCATTCTGCACCAGCCCCAGCCGCGCGATCTCATCAAGCACCGCGCCGCCCGCGGCGCAGGCCAGCGGATTGCCCGCATAGGTAAAGCCATGCTGAAAACCGCCACTGTCCAGCACCGCCTGCACCAGCGTATCACGCGCGGCAATCGCACCCAGCGGCATATATCCGGCAGCAAAGCCCTTGGACAGCACCACGATATCCGGCGACAGCCCCCAATGCTCCAGCGCCAGAAACCGGCCCGTGCGCCCTGCGCCGGTCATCACCTCGTCCAGAATCAGCAGCACGCCATGGCGGCGGCAAATCTCCTGCACCTGCGCCATGTATCCCGCAGGCGGCACCAGCGCACCAGTGGATGCGCCGCCCACAGGCTCGACAATGAAGGCCAGCACAGAGTCCGGGCCCTGTGCGATGATCTCGTCTTCCAGCATCGCAGCGTAATGCGCGCCCGTTGCGGGGTCCGCCGGGTCCAGCCCGTCGAGATAGGCACGCGGCGCGGGAACTTTCGGCATGGGCCGCATCATCGGCGCGAAGGGCTCGGTCAGCGGCGCATAGCCCGTGACCGCCAGCGCGCCCAGCGTGCAGCCATGATAGCCCGGACTGCGACTGATGACCTTCCAGCGGCTGCCCTGGCCCACGGCAAGCGCGTGCTGGCGCGCCAGCTTCATGGCCGATTCCACAGCCTCGGACCCGCCCGAGACGAAGAACACCTTGTTCAGGCCATCGGGGCACAGCGCAGCCGTCTTGGCGGCCAGCCCCTCGGATGCCTCGGTCTCGAAATGCAGCCGGTAGCCAAAGGTGGATTTCTCCATCTGGCGGCGCATCGCGTCCAGAACATGCGCATTGGAATGGCCGATATTGCACACCATCGCGCCGGATGACCCATCCAGATAGCGCTTGCCATCCATGTCCCACATATACACCCCGCGCGCCTGATCGAGCAGGGGGCGGCGCTGGCCGGTCTGATAGAAAAGGTGGCTCATGAGCGTTACCCCGGCAGGGCCGCGCAATCCTGCGGCCTGAGCGTCAGATGCACCTGCGCGCCGACTGGAAAGGGGCTTTCGTCGATCATGTTGATGGCCTGCAACTGCGTGTCACCGGAGCGGACGAAATAGCGCACGGACTGGCCCTGATAATCAACCGTTTCCACGCTGGCCGGTGCCGAAAAGGCACCCCCCTCGGGGGGGCTGTCGCGCAGCAGCAGCTTCTCGGCGCGGACCACCAGCTTTGCCGCCCCTTCGCCCGCCAGATGCGGGGCCTTGGTACTGGGCACCGAGACCTTGCCGAAGACCGGCACCTCGAGCATCGCGCCTTCGGGCCCGCGCGACAGGCATTGTCCGTCGAGGATGTTCGAGGCGCCCAGAAACTTCGCCACGAATTCGCTCGCGGGCGTGTTATACACCTCTTCCGGCGCGCCCACCTGTTCGACCCGACCGTTGGACATGACCACGATCTGATCGGACATGGCCAGCGCTTCGGACTGGTCATGCGTCACGAATACCGTCGTGACCCCGATCCGTTCCTGAATGCGCTTCAGCTCGACCCGCATATCCTCGCGCAGATTGGCGTCGAGCGCCGAGAGCGGTTCATCGAGCAGCAGCACATCCGGCTCGATCACGATGGCGCGGGCCAACGCGATGCGCTGTTGCTGCCCGCCCGAAAGCGCCTTGGGATAGCGGTCGCCCAGTTGCGGCAGTTGCACCAGTTCCAGCGCTTCCTGCACCCGCCGCGCAATATCAGCACGCGGCACATCGCGATAGCGCAGCCCGAAGGCGACATTGTCGGCCACGCTTTTATGCGGGAAAAGCGCGTAGTTCTGAAACACCAGCCCCAGATTGCGCTTGTAGATCGGCACATCATTGACGCGCTTGCCACCGATAACGATCTCGCCCTCGCTCGGATCAAGTAGCCCGGCAATCATGCGCAGCGTCGTCGTCTTGCCGCAGCCTGACGGCCCCAGAAGCGTGGTGAAGCTACGCTCCGGGATGCTCAGGGATGTCTGTTCGACGGCGGTAAATGTGCCGAACCGCTTGACGATATTGTTCAGATTGACCGCGCCCATGCTCCGCCTTTCGCTGCGAGGCCGCCAGGACCAGCCCGACCGCCTCTTCATCTTGCCGAAAATACTCCGGGGGGATCAAAGGGGGGCTGGCCCCCCTTTGCCTGTCCCTCAGAACCCGCGCTGCACGCGGGCAAAGGTTTCGGACCACTCGGCCTCATTGCCGTTCCAGTAGGTCGGATCGGCAAAGGTCAGCGCGTCCAGCGTGCCGGTCGGGTCATAGGCGGGCAAGGTGGGGATCTTCTCGCCCAGCTCGACCTTGGTGCCATCAAGCGCGGGCGGGTAGTTCTGCCCCTCGGCCACGGCGATCGAGGTCTCGGGTGCCAGCATGAAGTTGAGCAGTTCCTCGCTCGCTTCCAGCGGCGAGCCCTTGATCACGAACAGGCATTCCTGCCAGCCGAACCCGTTGGGCGGATCGTAATAACCGATGTCGTGCCCTTGTTCCTGCAGGGCTGCGATGCGCCCCGACCAGCCTTCGGTCACATAGACCTCTTCCTCGGCCAGCAGGCTCATCAGTTCCGCGCCAGAGCCCCAGTATTTCAGCGCCAGATCACGATGGGTGCGGATGGCATCCCACGCCGCTTCCAGATCCTGGATGTCATTGGGGCTTTGCCCGGTCTGCAGGGCCGCATACCACATCCGCGTGCGCCAGTCCTGCCAGCCACCGATCTTGCCCTGATAGGCCTCATCCAGCAGGATCATGGCGCCTTTCTCACGGATCTCCTCATCCGAGATATAGGCGCGGTTATAGGCCAGCCCCGTGGTGCCATAGTTATAGGGCACGGCGGACAGATGGTCCGGCGTGATGCCGCGATACGCATTGGTCAACGCATCCATGACCAGTTCCATATTCGGGATGTTGTCGAGGTTCAGCTCCACATCCAGCCCGAAATTGACGTAGCGGGCATAATCGAACACGCCCGACAGGTGGGCGATGTTATATTCCCCCTCGCGCGAGGACCGCACCTGCGCCAGATACTCGTCCCCACCTGCGAAGGTGCCATCGACCACATCGATGCCGGTTGCCGCCGTGTAGGGGTCAAAGGCGTGGCGGCGGAACGCTTCCGACACCACCCCGCCCCAGCCATCGAAGCGCACCTGTGTCACCTCATCTGCAAAGGCCATCCTGGCGAATGGGGTCTGCACGCCATAGGCCACACCGGCCGCGCCGATCAGGCCCAGAAAGCTGCGCCGGTCCAGATCGCCGTTGCGATAGCGTTCCAGCAGGCGGGTGTAGCGTGTCGTATTGTCCATTTCTCACTCTCCTTGTCAGGGTTGGGGTGGGCGCGGTTCTTACATGCCGCGTTTCATGGCTAATCGTCGGGCAATCGCAGCGCCAAGCAGCGGCAGCCCCACGGTTATGACGATCATCACGGTGCCCAGTGCATTGATCTCCGGGCTGATCGAGTCGCGCAGCATCGAGAAGATCTGCGTGGGCACAGTCTCCACCCCGCCGGGTTTCCAGAACAGGGTGCCGGTGATGTCATCAAAGGAAATCGTGAACGCGAACAGTGCGCCTGCGGCCACAGCAGGCATGAGAAGCGGCAGGGTCACGGAAAAGAAGGTCTGGATGGGCGAGGCCCCGAGGCTCAGCGCCGCTTCCTCCACATCCCGGCGGATGCTGACCAGCCGCGCCTGCACGACCAGAATGACAAAGGGCAGGGTGAAGATGACATGCCCCGCCAGCAGCAGCGCGAAACTCTTGCCGATGCCCAGCCAGTTCAGGAACAACAGAAGCGCAACCGCCAGCACGACTTCGGGCACCAGGATCGGCGCGATCAGGATGGTGGTGATCAGATTCTTGCCCGGCACGCGGTAGCGCACCAGCGCCAGGCTCGCCAGCACCCCCAGCGTCGTCGAGATCAGCGCCGTCAGCAGGCCCAGGATCAACGAGGTGCGAAAGGCCCGCATCACCGCGTCATTGTTCCACAGCGCCTCGAACCAGCGCAGCGAAAAGCCGGTCATGGGGAACGCGCCGAACTGGTTCTGGTTGAAGGACAGCAGCACCACGACCGCGACGGGCAGGAACATGAACAGATAGACAAGGATCGTATATGCGCGGATTGCAGCCCACCCCATACTTCCGCCCCCGCCCATTCTTCCGCCCCCGCCCATCAGCCCAGGCCTTTCGTCAGTTGCGACATGCCCAGAAAACGGTTGTAGATCGCCACCAGCGCGCCCAGCACAAGCAGCAGCAGCAGCGACA
>REDZ01000089.1 GCA_007695345.1 Paracoccaceae bacterium
GCGGGCGTCAGTTATTGAGGCAGGTTTCATACAGGCAAGAAACCTATCGAGCAGTGAGTCAGTTATAACCATTCTGCCTGAGCCTTCCAAGCTAAAAGTTTGAAAACTCTGGCAACGCACTGTAGCGTCATTCGCAACATGCCCTCAGAACATCGCGGAGCCGCACTGATGTCATCCCTTTTCCGCCCTCCCTTCGCCGCGATCATGCTCAGCATGCCTGCGGCATTCCTGCCCATGGCCCTGCAGGCAGAGCCCGCGCATGGCATAGCTATGTATGGCGAGCCTGCGCTTCCACCAGATTTTGAGCATCTGCCCCATGTCAACCCCGACGCCCCGCAAGGCGGACGCATCGTGCAGGGTGAGGTCGGCAGCTTCGATTCGCTCAACCCGCATATCCTGCGCGGACGCACGCCCTGGCAGTTGCAGTATCTCACTTACGAGAGCCTGATGGGCCGCAGCTATGATGAACCCTTCACCCTCTACGGTGTTCTGGCCGAATCAGTGCGGACGGATGAGGAGCGCTCTTTTGTCGAATTCACCCTGCGCGAAGAGGCCCGATTCTCCGATGGCAGCCCTGTCACGGTCGAGGATGTGCTCTGGTCCTACGAGATTCTGGGCACCGAAGGGCACCCCCGTTTTCACGGGTCCTGGTCGCAGATCGAGAGCGCCGAGGCCACGGGGCCACGCTCGGTCCGCTTCACATTCACCGAACCCGACCGCGAATTGCCGCTGATCATGGGAATGCGCCCGATCCTGCAGAAAGCACAGTGGGAAGGGCGGGAATTCGCCGAATCGGGCACTTCGGTCGTGCCCATCGCGACCGGACCCTATGTCATCGACCGGTTCGAGGCCGGGCGCTATGTCTATCTCAGGCGCAACCCCGATTACTGGGGCAATGACCTGCCCTTCATGCGCGGTCAGGCCAATCTGGACGAGATCCGCATGGAATTCTTCGGCGATGGCACGGCCATGTTCGAGGCGTTCACCTCGGGCCTGCTGAACACCATGCGCGAGACCAATGCCAATGCCTGGAACACGCGCTACAATTTTCCGGCCGTGCAGTCGGGCGAGATCGTGAAATCCGAAATCCCGCATGAGCGGCCCTCGGGGATTGCCGGTTTCGTGATGAATACGCGCAACCCGCTGTTTTCCGACTGGCGCGTGCGCGAGGCGATGATCCATGCCTTCAATTTCGAATATATCAGCCAGGTCATCAATGACAGCGAGGACCCGCGCATCTCTTCCTATTTCTCGAATTCCATCCTGGGGATGGAACCGGGCGAGGCCACGGGTCGCGTGGCCGAATTCCTCGAACCCTTCGCCGATGAGCTGCTGCCCGGCGCTTTGGAGGGCTATACCCTGCCCGTCTCGGACGGCTCCACCGCCAATCGCGCCAATATGCGCGCGGCCTCCAACCTGCTGGCAGAGGCCGGGTGGGAACCCGATGCCTCGGGCCAGTTGCGCAATGGGGATGGCGATCCCTTCCGCTTCACCCTCCTGCTGCGCCAGGGCGCGGCCGAGGTCAGTTCCATCGCCGATATCTACACGGATGCGCTGACACGGCTGGGCATGGATGTCTCGATCAGCCAGATCGATTCGGCGCAATATACCGAACGCACCAATGCCTTCGATTTCGACATGACCTACATGCTGCGCGGCCTCTCGCTGTCTCCGGGCACGGAACAGAGGCTCTATTGGGGGTCCGCGGCCGCGGGCCAGCCCGGATCGCGCAACCTGATGGGGGTCGAAAGCCCGGCCATCGATTCGCTGATCGAGCGGCTGCTCAACTCGACCGAGCAGGAAGATTTCATCGCCACCACCCGCGCGCTGGACCGGGTGCTGACCTCGGGGCGGTATGTCGTGCCCTTCTGGTTCTCGGATCGCGCCCGCATCGCCCATGCGCGCGAGCTGCGCTTCCCCGATGAGCTGCCCATCTATGGCGACTGGATCGGCTTTCAGCCCGATGTCTGGTGGTGGGAAGAGTAAGCGCCGCGCAGGATGCAGACAGAGTCAGCCCGGCTTGGCCTGAGCCTTGCGGCCATCATCGGCCTGTTGAGCGTGATCGGCATCACGCTCGGCGGGATCGGCGCGCCTTGGTGGGGCTGGTGCCTGTATCTGGTCTGGGCGGCCCCGTGGATCACGGCCGCGCTGGGTCTGAGCGATGGCGCCAGCCGCAAGTTCCTGGCCGGGGGGCTACGCAGATCGACCTATACCCAGATCTACACCACCCTCACCCGCCGCCTGCTCACCCCCCTCTGGACCCGCCTCTGCGACCCCGCCCCCGACAAGGCCCCCTGGCCCACCCAATTCCGCGCGGCGCTGACATGGCGGCTTTACGACCGCGCCCTGCTGATCGCAGTGGCCTATCCGATCCTGCTGCTGGTTGGGCAATGGGTTGTGACGGGGAATGAGGGGCGCGTGGGCAGTTTTGTCGTGCTGCCAGAGGCGACTTTCTGGCCAGAGCGCGCGGTCGTGATGCTGATACTGTTGATCGTGGCAGCCGGATTTGTCGGGCGAAAACTGGCGATAGCCAGTCAACGGCCAACTGCGATGGAAATCGCTGGCTGGCTACCTTTTCTACCAGTCTTAGTTGCAGTCGCACTCTTGCTCTTACTCTTAATCGCAGGCGTAGGCGTAGGCACATTTGAAGTAGCAGGTGCAGTCGCACTCTCATTCGCAATCACGGGCGCTGTCGTAGGCGCAGGCGCAGGCGCAGT
>REDZ01000068.1 GCA_007695345.1 Paracoccaceae bacterium
CGGCGCAGGAAGGCGTCGGGCAGCTCCTTTTCATTGTTCGAGGTGATGATGACCACCGGACGATGCGTGGCGCGGATCGTCTCACCGGTTTCGTAGACGAAGAACTCCATCCGGTCCAACTCCTGCAGCAGGTCGTTGGGGAATTCGATATCGGCCTTGTCGATCTCGTCGATCAGCAGCACCACTTTTCTATCTGCCGCGAAGGCTTGCCAGAGCTTGCCCTTGCGGATGTAGTTGCGCACGTCATGCACCCGGTCGTCGCCAAGTTGCGAGTCGCGCAGCCGGCTGACGGCATCATATTCGTACAGCCCCTGCTGGGCGCGGGTGGTGGACTTGATCGACCATTCGATCATGTCCATCCCCAGCGCATCGGCCACTTGGCGGGCCAGTTCGGTCTTGCCGGTGCCCGGCTCGCCCTTGACCAGAAGCGGTCGCTCCAATGTCACGGCGGCATTGACCGCGAGTGTCAAATCCTCGGTGGCGATGTAGCGGTCGGTAGAACCGAAGCGCATGGCTGACGTCCTTGTCCTGTTTCACCGGCAGTATCTAGCGGCGTATTTCCTGCGCGTCCATCGTTCGGCTGGCGCTGGTCGCTGTTTCGACGTGACATTGCCCGTTCACTGGGGTAATGCCGCGGCAGAAGGAGAATCCGGATGAACGCAGATCGCCAATCCCTTGATTTCCCTGCCAACCCCCCGGGTTCCACAGGAGTGCTGAAGATGAAACCGGAAATCTTTCTTCCTGACGATTACCGCCCGGCCGAAGACGAACCCTTCATGAACGAGCGTCAGCTCGAATATTTCCGTCGCAAGCTGCTGGCCTGGAAGGAAGACATCCTCAGCGACAGCCGCGAGACGCTGACCGATCTTGCCAATGGCACGCGCAATCTGCCCGATATCGCCGACCGTGCATCGGAAGAAACCGACCGTGCACTGGAACTGCGGACCCGCGACCGCCAGCGCAAGCTGGTTTCCAAGATCGACGCGGCGCTGCGCCGTATCGAAAGCGGCGAATTCGGCTATTGCGAGATGACCGGCGAGCAGATTTCACTCAAGCGGCTGGATGCCCGTCCCATCGCCACCATGACACTTGAAGCGCAGGAACGCCATGAGCGCCGCGAGCGGGTCCATCGCGACGACTGATCCGCAGCTCGAACCGATGACCGACGGCTGTGACGACAGCGGGCGCGCCAATATTGTCGGCGCGGGTGTGGCAGGACTATCCGTTGCGCTTGCCCTGCGCCAACGCCGCATGCCGGTGCGGGTGCTGGAACAGGCACCAGCCATAACGGAAGTCGGTGCCGGGCTGCAGATCAGCCCGAACGGTACCCGGGTCTTGCGCGCACTGGGTCTTGACCCCGCCGGCATCGGTGATCCGGCGCGCGCGGTGATCTTGCATGATGCGCGGGGCAGGCCGCTTCTGCATATGCCCCTGCGCATGCCATCAGCCGAGGCGCCGGGCTTCTTTCTGGCCCATCGTTCCGATCTGATCGCCGCGCTTGAGCGTGCTGCCCGCGCTGCGGGGGCGGAGATCCGGCTGCTGCAGCATCTTGAGACGGCGAGCAGCGCCACGGACTGCGTCGATCTGAGTTTCGCCAATGGTGCGCGCAGCGGCGCTGGTCTGGTAATCGGGGCCGATGGTCTGCATTCGGCCCTGCGCCCGGTGCTGAATGGCGCGGCAACGCCCTTTTTCACCGGGCAGGTGGCCTGGCGCGCGTTGATCCCCGGCGATGGTCAAAGCGACGGCCGGGTTCAGGTCTTCATGGGGCCGGGGCGGCATCTTGTGAGTTATCCGTTGCGCGGGGGCGCCTTGCGAAACCTCGTTGCGGTCGAGGAGCGCAGCGTCTGGGCTGCCGAGAGCTGGTCACAGACCGATGATCCGGCAGCGCTGCAGGCAGCTTTTGCAGGTTTCGGAGGGCCGGTTCCCGGCTGGCTGAAGGCGGTTGAAGTGGTCAACCTCTGGGGTCTGTTCCGTCATCCTGTCGCCGCGCGCTGGACCGACGGGCGTGGCCGGCTGGCCATTCTGGGCGATGCGGCGCATCCGACACTGCCATTTCTGGCGCAAGGGGCCAATCTGGCGCTTGAGGATGCCTGGGAGGTTGCGGGGGCCCTTGTCGCATCTGACCGTGTGGCAGCCTTGTCGGCTTGGGAGGCGCGGCGGCGCAAGCGGGTCACATCGGTGATCGCCGCGGCCAATCGCAACGCCGTTCTGTGGCATTTGCGCCCGCCGCTGGCTGTGCTGGCGCATCTTGGCCTCTGGCTGGGCGGTCGGATCGCGCCGCGCGCGGCCCTGCTGCCTTTCCGGCCGGTGCATGGCTATGACGCGACACGTTTCGCGCCGCCGCCGCCCGTCACTTGCGATTGATCAGCCAAAGGCCCCCGGCCAGCAGCAGAACCGCCACCGGGATCATGGCCGAGACCTCCTCGCCCAGCACCGCCCAGCCCAGCCCCACCGACAGGACCGGGGTTACGAAGCTGAAGCTGGCCACGGTGCCCGCCGGGTAGCGCCGCAGCAGCCAGAAGAACAGCACGAAGGCAAAGCAGGCGATGCCCAGCGCCTGGAAGATCAGATTGGCAATCTGCAGCCCGTCCACCGCCCGGAACCACGCGCCGCCATAAAGCGGCGCCAGGGCCAGCAGCAGCACGGCCGAGACCAGAAGTTGCCAGAACAGCTGCGTCTCGGGCAGGGTTTCGGCAATCGGGGT
>REDZ01000106.1 GCA_007695345.1 Paracoccaceae bacterium
GACCGGATGGCCGCAAAGGCGCGGGCCATTTGCGGGCGGTCCAGATACCCCTGTTCCCACATCAGATCCTCGAGAAAGGCGATCTGGCTTTCATCCAGAAACATCAGCAATTCGCCGGCTTCCACGAAATCCACCTGCGCGGCCATCAGCGTGATCGAGCCCAGCCGCGTATCGCCATCGCGCGCCATCGTGGCCGCAGTGATCGCCAGCATCGTGCCGCCCAGACAATATCCGACCGCGTGCACTGGCACATCTGGCACGATTGCGCAGACGGCCTCCAATGCGGCCAGCACGCCGCGCGTGCGGTAGTCTTCCAGTGACAATTCCGCCTGATCCGCCGTCGGGTTGCACCATGAGATCATGAAGACAGTGAAGCCCTGGGCCACCAGATAGCGCACCATCGAATTATGCGGCGACAGATCAAGGATGTAGTATTTCATGATCCAGGCCGGCACGATCAGGATGGGCTCCGCCTGCACCTGCTCTGTCTGCGGGGCATACTGGATCAACTCGAACAGGTCATTGCGATACACCACCTGACCAGGGGTGGCGGCCAGGTCCTTGCCGATTTCAAAGCCTTCCGGGGCAGGATCATGATGACCGCTGAGGGTCTTGAACATGTCGCGGGAAAATCTGGTCATGCCAGTGGTCAGATTGCGGCCCGCCGTATCGCGCGTCGCCGCGATGATCTCGGGGTTGAGCATGGGGAAATTGGACGGGGACATCAGATCAAGCGTCTGACGCGCCAGAAACCGCGCACGCTCGGCATCCTCGCGGCACAGGCCCCGCATGGGGTCGGTCGCGTGATCCCACCAGTCCTGCACGGCAAGAAACCCCTGCTGCCAGAACTGGTAAGGGGGCGTCTGCCAGTCGGGATGGGTGAAGCGGTGGTCAAAGGGTTTCGGCGCGAACGGTGGGGGCGCGTCCGGATCTGCGACACCGGCGATCAGCTTCAGTGCATTTTTCTGCGCATGCTCGACCAGCTCCAACTGGCGCCCCGGAGAACGTGCCATATGCTGCGCCCAATCGCTCCAGGCCTCAAGAAAGGCATGGTTCGACACGCCGCCGCTCAGCTTTGCCATCACCCCCCGGACGGCACGATCAAAGTTCTGATGGGACTGCTTCGCTTCGGGAAAAGCGGCGGACGCGCTGCGCGGATACTGCGCAACGGGTGTCGCGTCAGGCTTGGTCTGCAGCTTTCTGGGACGGCGGGGGGCCATGATTCACAACCTTTTTCTGACAGGGGCGTGATCGTGCTGTCGGAAGCAAGTCATTGGCGGATCGCCTGAAAATCGTCGGGTTTCTCGGCCGCCAGCAACGCCATCCCCACCTGATCAGCCCGCTTTGCGGTGCTACCCAAATACCCTAGCAGAGTGGCGATTTGCTGGCTATCCCGATGCTGAAGAAAGGGGCGTTGCCGGGGCTGACGCTCTTCCGGCGGACACTTCTCCGACGCCTCGGATCTGGGCTTGACTGCGCATATTGTCCGCTTGTGGGCTTGCGCCCGGCGGCGCTGCTCTGGTCTGCCTGGCGGGGGCTGCAGGTGGACAGATTTGCCTGATCATGAGCTGCGTGGCATTCCTTTTGCTGCAGGACACACCCTTCGGCCCTGCCTCTGTCCTGATCCCACCGACACATTGAGCCGAGGCACTTGCAGAAGAAGATCCCTGTTTGCCGGACGAAACACGTGAACCGGTCGTCGGGCCTGGTTTGTTCAGGCTGAATACATCCATCTGCGAAACAGCCTTATGAATTGCCATGACACGACGTCGTCACGGCCGCGCGCGGAGGCTTTACTTTTCAAGGCGCCGGCCATTACGCTCGGGGCTGATCCACGCATCCGGTCGGTGGACATGCGGGAGAATGAGGGAATGAAAGGATCGAACCAGCTCACGGTTCGCGACAATAACGAACGGCTGGTGCTGCACCTGATCCGCCGTCACGGGGCCATGACCAAGCCCGAGGCCACGCGCGAGACTGGCCTGTCAGCCAATGCGATCTCGGTCATCTTCAATGCGCTGGAACACGAGGGGCTGCTGCTGCGCGGCGCGCCCGTGCGCGGGCGGATTGGCCAGCCCTCGACACCGATGCGGCTGAACCCGGATGCGGGGCTGTATCTGGGCCTCAAGATCGGGCGGCGCGGCTTTGAGATGGGTCTGGTCGATCTGTGCGGCGGGCTGCGGGCACAATGCGCGGCCCGCCATGACTACCCGACGCCCGAGCGCACGATTGCCTTTGTCACCTCTGCCCTGCCGCAATTGCTCCAAAAGGCGGGTGTGACGCTGGACGCCATTGCAGGCAGCGGCATCGCCATTCCGTCGCAGCTCTGGCACTGGCCGGGCGATTTCGGCGCGCTGCAGGGCGAAATGGATGTCTGGCGCGATCATGACATCGCGGCCACGCTGTCCGACCATCTGCCCGGCCAGATCCTTGTCGAGAACGACGCCACTGCCGCCTGTTACGCCGAATGGGTTTTCGGGGCGCGGCGGATCAAACCCGACAGCCTGTATTTCTTCGTCGGCACCTTCATCGGTGGCGGGGTCATTCTGGACGGGGCGGTCTATCGCGGGTGCAGGGGCAATGCCGGGGCGCTTGGCCCCTTGCGCATCCCGGATGAGCCCGGCGGCACGCGGCTGGTCGATCATGCCTCGCTGTCGGTTCTGGGGCAGTTGCTGGCCCGTCAGGGCGAGACGCGCGCGGCCCTGCTGGACCCGCCTGTCGACTGGTCCGCGCTGGAGCCTGTCCTGTCTGACTGGATCCTGCGCTGCGCGCGCGCTCTGGCCCATGCCATCGTGTCGGCCAGCGCCGTGATCGATTTCGAAGAGGTTGTCATCGACGGGGCCTTTCCCCCCGAGATCCGCGCCCGGCTTGCGCGATTGCTGGAATCGCGGCTGAGCCGGCTGGACCTGGGCGGGATTCCCCACCCGGCCGTGGTGCAGGGGTCTTTCGGCGGCATCGCACGCGCAGTCGGCGCCGCCGCACGCCATGTCAGCGACCGCTACATGTTGCGGCAGGAACCTGACATGTCCTGAGGGTCAGCGTGTTTCTCGGCTTCAGACCGGGTTCTGCGCGCCCGCGAAGAACAGCAGCCGCCCCTGTGGATCATAGATCGGGCGGATGCGGAGGCGATTGACAAACACCGACCCGTCCTTGCGGTAATTCAGCAGATCGATTGTAAAGCGTGTCTGCGCCCGCAGCGCCCAGCGGATCGCTTCGGTGGCCTCGGCACTGGTCTCGGGGCCTTGCAGGAAGCGGCAGTTGCGGCCCAGGGCCTCTTCGGGGGTGTAGCCAGTCTGCGCCTGAAATTCATCGCTGACAAAGATCATCGGATTGTCGGGCTGATGCGGGTCCGAGAAGACGACGCTCATCTCCGCCTCGTCTTCTTCCAGCAGACTGCGCAGGGCCATCTCGTCCATCTGTGTGTCAAGCTGGGGCATCGCGATCTCCGTCAATTGCTATTGAAAGCATGATCGCTACAGACCCCCACTGCAAGCCCATATCTTGTGCGATCCGACCATCTGACAGGCCGGCGGGCCGTTTCCCAAAGGCTTCAGGCTTGAAACACAGCGCGACCGGGCGCGACGGATTGCCGCGCGCCCGGCCAGGGCCTGTCAGCCTTCCATCGCTTCCAGCTCGTCGATGAACCCCTCGATCATCGCCAGCCCCTTGTCCCAGAAAGCCGGGTCCGAGGCATCAAGGCCGAAGGGTGCGAGCAGGTCCTTGTGGTGCTGCGACCCACCTGCGCGCAGCATGTCGAAATAGCGATCCTGAAACCCCTCGGGCGCGGCCTCATAGGCGGCATAAAGCGCGTTCACCAGCCCGTCGCCAAAGGCATAGGCATAGACGTAGAAGGGGGAATGCACGAAATGCGGGATATAGGACCAGAAGGTTTCATACCCGTCCATGAACTCGAACACCGGGCCAAGGCTTTCGGCCTGCACCGACATCCACAGCGCGTTGATGTCATCGGGCGTCAACTCGCCCCCGCGCCGCGCGTCATGCAGCTTGCATTCGAAATCGTAAAAGGCGATCTGCCGCACGACCGTGTTGATCATGTCCTCGACCTTGCCGGCCAGCAGGACCTTGCGTTCCGCATCGCTTGCGGCCTTGTCCAGCAGCTTGCGAAAGGTGAGCATCTCGCCGAACACGCTGGCCGTTTCGGCCAGTGTCAGCGGGGTCGAGGACAGCAATTCGCCCTGTTCGGCCGCCAGCCGCTGATGCACGCCATGCCCCAGCTCATGCGCCAGCGTCATCACATCGCGCGGCTTGCCCAGATAGTTCAGCATCACGAACGGGTGCGCGTCGGTCACGGTCGGGTGGGCAAAGGCACCCGGCGCCTTGCCCGGTTTCACGGCGGCATCGATCCAGCCCTGGGTGAAGAACGGCTCTGCCAGTTCCGCCAGCCGGGGCGAGAACCCCTCGAACGCGTCAGTGACAGTGGCGCGCGCCTCGTCCCAGCCGATCTTGCGCGGGGCTTCCATCGGCAGGGGGGCGTTGCGGTCCCAGACCTGCAGCTTGTCCAGCCCCAGCCACTTGGCTTTCAGTGCATAGTAGCGATGCGACAGGCGCGGATAGGCGGCAACAACCGCGTTGCGCAGCGCCTCGACCACTTCGGGTTCGACATGGTTGGCAAGGTGACGCCCGGTCTGGGGCGTGGGCATCTTGCGCCAGCGATCCTCGATCTCCTTTTCCTTGGTCAGCGTGTTATGAACCCGCGCGAACAGCTTGATATTGCTGCTGAACACCTTGGACAGCGCCTTTGCCGCCGCCTCGCGACGCGTGCGGTCGGGATCAGTCAGCAGGTTCAGCGTGGCTTCCAGCCCCAGCGGCTCTTCCTCGCCCTCGACCGGAAATTCGAGCCCCGCCATCGTTTCATCGAACAGCCGGTTCCAGGCGGCGGCCCCGACTGTGGACTGGTCATGCAGAAACCGCTCCAGCTCATCGGACAGTTGATGCGGGCGCATGGCGCGCATGCGCTGGAACAGCGTGCGGAACCGCGCCAGATCGGCATTGGCATCCAGCATCGCGTCAAAGGCAGCGTCGTCGATGCGGTTCAATTCCAGCGTGAAGAACACCAGCGGCGTGGTCGCGACCGTCACGCGGTCCTGCACATCGGAAATGAACTTGGCGCGTTCGGGGTCGGTCGTGTTCTGATAATAGCGCAGCCCGGCATAGGACATGACGCGCCCGGCCTTGAGGTCGATCTTCTCGTAGCGCAGCACGCAATCCAGCATCGCGCCCGCATCCAGCGTGGCAAGCTTGCCCTCATAGTCTGCGGCAAAGGCCTTGCCCTCCTGCTCCAGCCAGTCCAGATCGCGCGCCAGTTCGGGCGCGTCGGGCGCGGGGTAGAGCGCGCTCAGATCCCAGTCGGGCAGATCGCCGAACTCGGTCGGGGTATGGGTCAGCTGGTCAAGGGCCATGTCACTCTCCGCAAGGGCAATACTTGCGTCAGACCTAGACCGCATGGGGCGGGGCTGCAAGCTCAGTCCATCGGCCCGAACGGCCAGGGCTTGGTGTCGGTCGCGACCGACTGGTAGCGCGCGGCTGCGGCGACCCATGTGCCGACCGTGGCCCCGAAATCGGCCAGCCGCACATTCGGCTGTCGATTGTCGATCAGGATGACGATGAACTGGATTGCGGCAATCAGGAACAGGATCGTCTGCGCGATCGAAATCATGGCCGCGATGATCAGCATGTAGATCAGGCGCAGCCAGAGCGGCTCGGTCGATTTGGCAAGCGGGTTCGGCGGGGGGCTGTCATTGCTGTCCTGCATCAGCCTGTGCTCCGGGGATGTGACGGTGACGCGAGTATACCGCACCGCGCGCCACCGTGCCAGAGGCTCAGGGCGCGCTGATCTGGCCGCCGCCGACGGCTGCCGCAACCCCTGTTGTCGCGGGGCAGGATGTGGGCAGGCCGCGCGCGACCCGCATGGCGAGGAATGCAAAGGCCTGCGCCTCGATCATGTCACCATCAAGACCCACATCCTCGACAGGGGCGACCGGACAGGGCAGATGCGCGGCGATGGTCGCCATCAGATGCGCGTTATGCCGCCCGCCCCCGCAGACCAGCAGGCGCGCGGGCGGTTCGGGGCAGAAATCCACCGCCTGCCCCACGGCGCTGGCGGCGCATTCGACCAGCGTGGCCAGCGCATCCGCATCGCCCAGATGCGCCACGCGCGCGACCATGTCGCCAAAGCCCCGGTCCAGCGACTTGGGCGGCTGGCGAAAGAAGAACGGATCTTGCAGGAACGCGGTCACCACATCCGGGTCCGCCACCCCTGTTGCCGCCAGCTTGCCCCCGTCATCCCGCGCGATCCCCAGCCGCGTGTGGCACAGATCATCCAGCGGCGCATTGGCAGGGCCGGTGTCAAATGCCAGTAGCGCGCCTGCATCCTCGGGTCTGCCCTTGCGCGGGTCCACCCATGTCAGATTGCCCACCCCGCCCAGATTGAGGAACGCAACCGGCCCCTCGGCCCCGATATGGCGCGCAAGCGCGAAATGATAGAACGGGGCCAGCGGCGCCCCCTGCCCGCCCAGGCGCACATCCGAGGTGCGGAAATCCCACACGACAGGAATGCCCCCCACCAGCGCCAGCACATCGCCCGCGCCGGCCTGATGCGTGCGGCGCTGCGCGGGGTCATGCGCGAGTGTCTGGCCATGAAACCCCGCAAGCGTGACATCGCTGAACCGCGCCATCACCTCGGCATGGGCGGTTTCGACGATTTCCGCAGCCTCTTCCACGCCGGGATCGCCCGGCCAGCGGCCCATGGCGGCACGCAGGACGGCGCGCTCTGCCGCGCTGTAGGGACGGAACGCGGTCGGGCCGAACCCCGCGATCTGTTCGCCATCCGTATGCAGCACCGCCGCATCCACCCCGTCGAAAGAGGTGCCCGACATCATCCCCAGCACTGTCGTGATTTCGGCTTTCAACATGGGCTTTCCCTCGGGCCATGGCACGGCTATAGATCGCCCAACTCTGCCTGCCGGGACAAGTGAAAATGACCTATACCTACAAATCCGATTTCCTGCGCATCATGGCCGAGCGCGGATTTCTGGCCGATTGCACCGATCCGCAAGGGCTGGATGAGGCGTTGCTGGCAGGCACTGTCCCCGCCTATATCGGCTATGACGCGACCGCGAAATCGCTGCATGTCGGGCATCTGCTGAACATCATGGTGCTGCGCTGGTTCCAGAAAACCGGCCACAAGCCGATCACGCTGATGGGCGGCGGCACGACAAAGGTGGGCGACCCGTCCTTCCGGTCCGAGGAACGCCCGCTTCTGGATGCGCAGGCCATCGCCAGCAATATCGACGGCATGAAGCAGGTCTTTGCCAAATACCTGCGCTATGGCGACGGGCCTGCAGATGCGATCATGCTGGACAATGCCGAATGGCTGGACGGGCTGAATTACCTCGATTTCCTGCGCGATGTGGGGCGACATTTCAGCGTAAACCGGATGCTTTCGTTCGAGAGCGTGAAATCGCGGCTGGATCGCGAGCAATCGCTGTCCTTCCTCGAATTCAACTACATGATCCTGCAAGCCTATGATTTCGTGGAAATCCACCGCCGCCATGGTTGCCTGTTGCAGATGGGCGGGTCGGACCAATGGGGCAATATCGTCAACGGGGTGGATCTGGCGCGGCGCATCTCTAATGCCGATATCTTCGGGATGACCACACCGCTGCTGACCACCTCGGACGGGCGCAAGATGGGCAAGTCGCAGGGCGGGGCCGTGTGGCTGAATTCCGATATGCTGTCGCCTTATGAGTTCTGGCAATTCTGGCGCAACACAACCGATGCCGATGTGGGCCGTTTCCTGAAACTCTATACCGAATTGCCGGTCGAGGAATGCGACCGTCTGGGGGCGCTGCAAGGGTCCGAGATCAATGCCGCGAAGATCATCCTCGCCAATGAGGTCACGGCGCTGTGCCACGGGCCGGACGCCGCGCAAGCCGCCGAGGCCACGGCGCGCGAGGTGTTCGAACAGGGCGGCATGGGCGAGGAGTTGCCCACGCTCGCCCTGCCCTTCGCTGATCTGGGCGATGGTGTGTCGATGGCGCAGCTATTCGTGCGCGCAGGATTGGCGAAATCGGGCAAGGAGGCCAAGCGCCTGATCGCCGAGGGTGGCGCGCGGGCCAATGATGCGCCTGTCACCGATGCCGGGCAGATGGTGCGCGCCGATGATCTGGCCACCCCGCTGAAGCTGACAGCAGGCAAGAAGCGTCACGCGCTGGTGACCCTCGCCTGACCTGTTCACGCCCCACGCGACCGTGATTTGCCATTCCGTGACCGGGTGGCGATGCTCAAGCGAACAAGAACAACCGGAGCAGAAAGCCCATGAGCCATAACATTTTTTCGCGCCGCAAGGCGCTGTCCACTGCCGTGCTGGCCCTTGGCGGGCTGGCCATGCCGACGATCCTGCGTGCAGAGATCGAAGAGCGGACAGACCCCGATGATGGCATGGTGCGCCGCAATGTCATGGGGTTTGTCAGCCAGGACTGGCGGGATCACTTCGACAATCTGAACAACGGTGCGATCCTGTGCGACACCTATTCGCGCGCGGTGCATTTCTGGTCCGAGGACGAGGCCACCTATCTCGCCTATCCCACATCCGTGCCGATGGCCGAGGAATTTACCCGCCGTGGCGTGACCGAGGTCACGCTGAAGCGGCGCGAGCCGACCTGGATTCCCACGCCCAACATGCGCGAGCGTGATCCCTCGCTTCCCGAACGGGTCGAAGCCGGCGATCCGCAGAACCCGATGGGCACGCGCGCGATGAACCTGAGCTGGCAATATTACCGCGTCCACGGCATCGACGATCCCGCCAAGGTCGGGCGCCGCGCGTCCAATGGCTGTTTCGGTCTGATGAACGACCATGTCGAGGAATTGTTCGAACTGGTCGTGGTCGGCACCCAGGTGCGCGTGATCTGAGCGTAGCCAGACAGATATGCCCATGAGCCGCGCTGCTGTAGTAGCGCGGCAACATTCTTGCGATCCCACGCGCTCGTGACTTGATTCCTCCGGAAAACGTGAAGCATACCAGATTATGTTTACGCACTATCCGGAGTATGATTCCATGACCAGGTCCAAGCTGTCGCGCCGCGCATTGCTGTCCACCGGGGCACTGGCGCTGGGTGGCCTTGCCATGCCATCAGTGCTGCGCGCGCAATCCCTGCCAGATTACGAGCGCGAATCCAGCGCGAACATGACCCGCCGCAATGTGATGGGCTTTCGCAACCATCACTGGCAGGATCATTTCTCGAACCTGCGCCGTGGTGCAATCCTGTGCGATACCTACTCGCGCGCCCTGCATTTCTGGTCCGAGGATGAGAGCGTCTATCTTGCACATCCCTGTTCCGTGCCGATGACCGAGGAATTCACCCGTCGCGGCACGACCGAAATCACGCTGCTGCGGTATCAGCCAACATGGATTCCGACACCCAACATGCGCCAGCGCGACCCGTCGCTGCCCGAGCGGGTCGAGGGCGGTGACCCGACCAATCCGCTGGGCACGCGGGCGATGAACCTGGGCTGGCAGTATTACCGCATCCACGGCATCGACAACCCCGCAAAGATCGGGCGCCGCGCGTCCAATGGCTGTTTCGGGCTGATGAACCCGCATGTGGAACGGCTGTACGAACTGGTGCAGGTCGGCACACAGGTCCGCGTGATCTGAGGGGCTGCCCCACAGCACATATGACAAAGGCCCCGGCGCAAGCGCGGGGCCTTTTGCATGATGTCGGTTGCGTGGGCTTAGTTGAAGATCCCCAGTATCCCGCCCAGACCTGTGCGGATCGCAAGGTCGACCAGAAAGAAGAAAACAGCCGTCAGTGCCGCCATCACCAGCACCATCACGGTGGTCACCAGCACTTCGCGCCGCGTGGGCCAGGTCACCTTGGCCGCTTCGGCCCGCACCTGCTGCATGAACTGAAAGGGGTTCGTCTTGGCCATGCTCGCTTCCTTGTCACCTGGTCCCGACATACGCAGCCCCTGTCCGGGTTTCAAGTCGGTTTTGCATCGCGCGGTCGGGTTTGTGAACGCTCACGGTACAAGCCGGGTCACACGATCCATGCGCGCAAGCTGGTCCCAGTCATCCCGATACTGCGCCACGCTCTGCGCCCGCGCCTCAGGCCCGAACGGATCGGGGCCGGGCCAGCGATCCGATTTCGGAAAGCGCCGCTGCGCACGTCGCACGGCCCTGTCGAGCGGGAATTCGGGGTCGTTGGCCCGTTTGGCCTGGATGAACTCGATCCCGCGTGCCGATGGCCCCGGCAGATGCGCCCCCTCCAGCATCGGGACCGGGGTGTCAGTGCCGCATAGCGACGTGCCAAGGCGTGGGGCGAGTGCAGACATATCCTCGAACCGCCACAGGATCACCCGCGCCACATCCGGAACGGCCAGCAACCGCGCGACCAGTTCGGACCAGCGCAGCGCCAGCGGGTCCAGCCCGGCCGTAAACAGATCGAAGCTGACGGGTTTGCGGGCCAGAAACTGATGCCCCCAGGCCGAATTCAACAGCCCCAGCGGGTCCCGCAGCGCCAGTGCCACTGTCACCTCGCCCAACCCGAGCGAGGTGATGAGCGCATGCAGGCACTGGCCCGCATCGGGGTAAAGCTGTGCCCCCAGCGCCAGATCGGGCGGGCGGGTCGTACCCAGAAAATTCTCGTCCGACAACAGGATACGCTGCCCGTCGCCGCGCATCTGCGCGATATCCTCGCGGATGGCCTGATGCTTGCGCCACAGCGCCTCTGACGGGCGCAACAGCGACCGGACCTGATAATGACGTCGCGTCAGATCCGGCCCGATATAGGCGCAGCCCTCGCGCGCCAGCGCATCGCGATGGGCCAGAAACGAGCGTTGCAAAAGCGTGCTGGCGGTCTTGTGCGCGCCCAGATGAACAATACAGCCGGGCGGCGTGGCAGGGGCAGAGGGACTCGAACCCACGACCCTCGGTTTTGGAGACCGATGCTCTACCAACTGAGCTATACCCCTACGCTGGACTGTGAGTAATCGAGAGAGGGACGCGTTGCAAGCCGCCAATGACAGCGGCGGCGGTATTTTTCACGCCAACCAGCAGCGGGTCAGAACTGTGCCCAGAGCCCGATCCGCACGCCATGTTCGCGCCAGCTGCCGAACGTGCGGCTATAGCCAAGCGTCATGGAGTATGTCTCGGACAGATCATGGGCCGACATCACGCCAAGTCGCGGGATGCGCGTGGTGTTCTCGACAGTCAGGGTGCCGTCCAGCCAGACCCGCGCGCCGGTCCACGCCTCGATCCCGATCTGCACCGACGCATCGCGCTGGCCGGACATGTCGCGGTTCGCAACCCCGGCCGACACGCTCAGCCGTGCCCAGGCGCTGCGCTCGAGTAGCTCGAACCCGTGCCCGATATGGGCGGCAAACCGCAGGCGGTCACCCGAATTGCGCGGGTTTGGCGCCATCTGAAGCTCCAGGGCAACGGGAGTCCGCTCTTGCAACGCGCCCGGATGCCAACGCCAGAACAGCGCCCCGCGCCAGGGCGCCGCCTGAAGCCCTGTTACCAGCGCCAGGCGCCGTGCCGCAACCCATCCCGATTGCCGCTCAAGCGTGGCGCCCAGCGTCACCTGCGCGTTCAGCCCGTATTCCAGATAGTGCCGGTGGGCAATCTGCGCCCGCTTACCCACCCGGTCAAACACAGCCTCGGATGTCACGAACAGGTTGCCTTCGCCGCGCGGCCACGGCCCCGCATTCACCGCAGCCGGCAGAATCAGGCAGACCAGAGACAACACGGCACCAAGCGACGCAAAATGCATATGCGCATCGCATCAGAACAGGGTTAACAAATGGTTATCCGACCTGAGCCTGCAGGCCCATCACCTCATGGCTCTACCAGAAAACCGCCGGATTGCCGCGCCCAGAGCCGTGCATAAAGCCCGCCTTGTGCCAGCAGATCAGAATGCCGCCCCTGTTCGATGATCCGCCCCTGATCCATCACCACCAGCCGGTCCATGGCCGCGATGGTCGACAGCCGATGTGCAATCGCGATCACGGTCTTGCCTTCCATCAGCCGGGTCAGTTGCGCCTGGATCGCGGCCTCGACCTCGGAATCGAGCGCCGACGTCGCCTCATCCAGAATCAGGATCGGCGCATCCTTGAGCGCCACCCGCGCGATGGCGATGCGCTGGCGCTGTCCGCCCGAAAGCTTCACACCTCGCTCGCCCACATGCGCATCCAGCCCCCGGCGGCCCTGCGCATCGACCAGATCGGCGACAAACCCCTCGGCCTCGGCCACCTGCAGGGCGGCCTGAATCTGTGCCTCGGTCGCATCGGGCCGCCCGTAAGCGATGTTGTCGCGCACGGAGCGGTGCAGCAGCGCCGTGTCCTGCGTGACCATCCCGATGGCCGCGCGCAGGCTGTCCTGCGTTACCCCCGCGATATCCTGCCCGTCGATCAAGATCCGCCCGTGATCGAGGTCGTAGAACCGCAACAGCAGGTTCACCAGTGTCGATTTCCCGGCCCCCGACCGGCCCACCAGCCCCACCTTTTCGCCCGGCGCGATATCGAGGGTCAGATCCTCCAGCACTGCAGGCTTGCGCCCCGAGGGGCCCGCATAGCGGAAGGTCACGCCATCGAACTGCACCCGCCCTGCACGCGTCTGCAAGGGCACGGCACCGGGGCGATCCGTGATGCTGCGCTGCTGCGACAACGTGGTGACGCCATCGCGCACAGTCCCGATATTCTCGAACAACTGCGCGAATTCCCACATCACCCAATGCGACATGTTGCCCAGCCGCAATGCCAGCGGGATCGCCACGGCCAGCGCACCCAGATCGATCCGGCCCTGCAGCCAAAGCCACAGCCCCAGCCCCGTCACCGCGGCGGTCAGCAGTGCGTTGAGGAGATTGACCCCCACATCCTGCCAGGCGATCAGCCGGAACTGTCGATAGACCGTCTGCAGGAACCCGTCGAGCCCCTCGCGCGCATAGGATTCCTCGCGATCCGTATGGCTGAACAGCTTGACCGTGGCGATATTGGTGTAGCTGTCCACGATCCGCCCGGTCATCATGGCGCGCGCATCGGCCTGTTCCTGACTGACCCGCCCCAGACGCGGCACGATCACCCACAAAAGCGCGCCATAGGCCAGCGACCACAGCAGAAACGGCAGCGCCAGCCAGCCATCCTGCGTGCCTGCCAGCCACAGCGTGCCCAGGAAATAGGCGCCGATATAGACCGCCACATCCATCATCTTCATGACGACCTCGCGCACCGAGAGCGCGGTCTGCATCAGCCGCGTCGCGATGCGGCCTGCGAATTCGTCCTGAAAATAGCCCATCGACTGGCCCAGCAGCCAGCGATGCGCCTGCCAGCGGATGCGCTGCGGGAAATTGCCCATGA
>REDZ01000006.1 GCA_007695345.1 Paracoccaceae bacterium
GCAGGAGTTCCTTGACGACACCGGGAAATTCGAGCAGTTCTTCCTTGGCCATGGTCACTCCATACTTGGGTGGCGCGAACGACGCGCTGCGCGGGTTTGCGCGCGCGTTAGATGGGCCGTTTCCGCCCGGTTTTCAAGCGAATTATGCAGTGCCCGCGCGCAAGACCGGTCTTTGCAGCCGAATTTCCTGCTCATGCCAATGCGCGTGGTTCAGCACGGCCCCATCGCGGCGCACGCGCGCAATGGCGGCGGGGTCGATCCGGGCCATGGCCCAGCCGGGCGCATTCATGTCGGTCTGGGCGAGAATGCCGGTTGCAGGAAAACCCAGATCGGGCGGGCCATAGATGGCGGCAGCGCCCGTGTTCTCATCAACTGCCGGGCACCACGGCGCGGGGCCGACCGTAGGGGCATGGGCCACGACGCACTGGTTTTCCAGCGCGCGCGCCATCGCGCCCACCTTGACGCGGGTATAGCCTGCCAGTGCCTCGGTCGCGGACGGAGCGAGCAGAATCTCGGCCCCTGCATCCACGAGCGCGCGCGCCAGCAGCGGGAATTCGGCGTCATAGCAGATGATCACGCCCAGACGCCCAAGGGCCGTGTCGAACACGCGCAGCCCCGTTCCTGGGGCGATATCCCATTCCTCACGCTCGAACCGGGTCATGATCTGCTTGTCCTGATGTCCGATCACCCCGTCCGGGCCATACAGGACCGCGCGATTCACCGGGCGCGGGGCTTCGGCCATGGCTGGACCACTGGCGCCAAGGATATGCACGCGGTGGCGCGCGGCCAGGTCGGCATGCAGGTCGATGACGCGCGGCATGTGGGAGATGACCTCATGCAACGCGGCTTCGAGATCGGCCGCGACCTCTGCGCCGCCAAGGCTGGCCAGTTCCATTGCGCCATATTCGGGAAAGACCAGCAGATCGGCCCCTTCCCCCGCAGCCCGCGCGACCCAGTCCGAAAGCTTACGCTCATAAGCGTCCCAGTCAGGCAGGAAATCCAGCGGGTAGGCAGCGGCGGCGAGTTTCATAGCGAACGCATCCAGAATTGCATGGGTTTGGCAGACTCTTCCTCTGCGCCCAGATCGCGCCAGGCGAATTGCGCTGTGACGCCGGGCAGGGGCACATAGCCGCGCTTGCGCCAGAACGGGTCCAGCGGCTGATAGTCATGCGGGCGGGCAGGGTGGTCATCGGGGCGGATGACGCCGCAGAAACAGGCCTGGGTATAGCCTAGTGCGCGCGCGTGATCCTCGCGCAGATCGAAGAACCGATGGCCGGCGCCCTGACCGCGATAGCCGGGCAGCAGGACCGATTCCGCGCAATAGAAGATATCCGCGATATTGCGCGCGGCAAAGGCTGTTTGAAACTCGGCATCGGCATCTGCCAGTGGCAGGCCGGTCGCCGCCCCCACCAGCCGATCCCCGTCAAAGGCTGCAGCCACGATCGCGCGCGGATTGTCACGATAGACGCGCAGATAGTCCTGCTCATAGGCCAGATCCCCGTCATAGAGATACGGCCAGTCGCGAAACACCGCGATACGCAGCGCGGCCAGCCCCGCGATCAGCGGCGCAATCTGCTGGCCGACATAGGGACGGACCTGCAGACTCATGCCGAAACCTGCCTGATCCAGTCCTGAAGGTTGTAATAAGTGGTGATGCGGGTGATCTTGCCCTCATCAAGCGCAAAGAACGACCCTGCGGGCAATGTATAGCGCTGGCCCCGCGCTTCTGGCAGGCCGGGATCTGTTTCCAGATACTCGCCATGCACCGTGAATTCCGCGGCTGCGCGGCGACCGTCGTCGCTGGTGAAGATCACCATGTCGCGCAATTCCTCGCGGTAGCTGACGCCCATATGGCTGCAGAACTCGGCAAAGGCCGCGCGGCCCTGCCGCAACGCGCCCTGATTGACGAAATGCTGCACATCGTCGCTGACAAGGGACAGCATCGTGTCACTGTCGCCAGCGTTGAAGGCATCGAAATAGCGGGTGATGATGTCGCGGGTCATGCTCTAGTCCTCTTTCGGGGGGCCGAAGCGTTCGGCCAGATGCATCTTGATCTGCTCGCGCGTCTGTCGATAGGCGTCAAGCTTGGCATCGCGGGTTTCGCCCAGACCGCTCGGGTCCATGATCGGCCAGTATTCCACATCGATATGGGCAAAGCGCGTCAGTTCAAGCGCCTGTCGCTGGCTGGCGGGGGACAGCGCCACGATCAGGTCGAATCCGGCCAGATCGTCGCCCCAATCCATCATTTCCTCGAACGACCTTGCGCGATGCTGATCGAGCACCACGCCATCTTCGGCGCTGACAGCGATGGAAAAGCCGTCAATCTCGCGGTCATTTCGGACACCGGCGGATTGCACATAGGCGCGCTGACCATAAAGCTTTTTCATATACCCCTCGGCAATGGGCGAGCGGACCGAGTTATGGTCGCAGCAGAACAACACCGAAGAGGGGAAACGGTTCGGCATTCAGCCCCCGAAATGCAGCACGCAGACCAGGGTGAACAGGCGGCGCGCCGTGTCGATATCCATTTCGGCCTTGCCCTCCAGACGCTCCTGCAGGATGCGCGCGCCCTCATTGTGGATACCGCGCCGGGCCATGTCGATCGCTTCGATCTGGCTGGGGGGCAGGCGTTTGACCGCATCGAAATAGCTGCCGCAGATCTGGTAGTAGTCCTTGACCACCTGCCGGAACG
>REDZ01000005.1 GCA_007695345.1 Paracoccaceae bacterium
AGCGCCCGCTCAAGTCGCTGTCGGACATGCTGAAGGGCAAGCAGGGCCGGTTCCGCCAGAACCTGCTGGGCAAGCGCGTGGACTTCTCGGGCCGCTCGGTCATCGTGACCGGGCCGGAGCTGAAGCTGCACCAGTGCGGCCTGCCCAAGAAGATGGCGCTGGAGCTGTTCAAGCCCTTCATCTACTCGCGGCTCGAGGCCAAGGGCCTGTCCAGCACCGTCAAGCAGGCCAAGAAACTGGTCGAGAAAGAGCGCCCCGAAGTCTGGGATATTCTGGACGAGGTGATCCGCGAGCATCCGGTGCTGCTGAACCGCGCGCCGACGCTGCACCGTCTGGGCATCCAGGCGTTCGAGCCCATCCTGATCGAGGGCAAGGCGATCCAGCTGCATCCGCTGGTCTGTTCGGCGTTCAACGCTGATTTCGACGGGGATCAGATGGCCGTGCATGTGCCGCTCAGCCTTGAAGCGCAGCTTGAAGCGCGCGTGCTGATGATGTCCACCAACAATGTGCTGTCGCCGGCCAATGGTGCGCCGATCATCGTGCCGTCGCAGGACATGGTTCTGGGCCTCTACTATGTCTCGATGATGCGCGAAGGCATGAAGGGCGAGGGCATGATCTTTGCCTCGATCGAAGAGGTCGAGCATGCGCTGTCCAGCGGCGATGTGCATCTGCACGCCAGCATTCAGTGCCGGATCAAGCAGATTGATGAGGATGGCAACGAAGTCCTGCGCCGGTTCGAGACGACACCGGGCCGCCTGCGTCTGGGCGCGTTGCTGCCACTGAACGCGAAAGCGCCGTTCGAACTGGTCAACCGTCTGCTGCGCAAGAAGGATGTGCAGAATGTCATCGACACGGTCTACCGCTTCTGCGGGCAGAAGGAGTCGGTGATCTTCTGTGACCAGATCATGAGCCTGGGCTTCAAGGAAGCATTCCGCGCAGGGATTTCCTTTGGCAAGGACGACATGCTGATCCCCGACGCCAAGCGCGATCTGGTCGGAGAGACGCGCGATCAGGTCAAGGAGTTCGAGCAGCAATATCTCGACGGACTGATCACGCAGGGCGAGAAGTACAACAAGGTTGTTGATGCCTGGTCGAAATGTTCAGACGCCGTGGCGAATGCCATGATGGGCGAGATTTCGGCCGTGCGCCGGGATGCCGAAGGCCGCGAACTGGAGCCGAACTCGGTCTACATGATGTCGCATTCGGGTGCGCGTGGCTCGCCTGCTCAGATGAAGCAGCTGGGCGGGATGCGCGGTCTTATGGCCAAGCCCTCGGGCGAGATCATCGAGACGCCGATCATTTCGAACTTCAAGGAAGGTCTGACCGTTCTTGAATACTTCAACTCGACCCACGGGGCCCGCAAGGGTCTGGCCGATACCGCACTGAAGACCGCGAACTCGGGCTATCTGACCCGGCGTCTGGTGGATGTGGCGCAGGATTGCATCGTTTATACTGATGATTGCGGCACCGATCGTTCGATCACCGCGCACGCGGCGGTCAATGATGGTGAGGTGGTCACCCCCCTGTCCGAGCGCATTCTGGGCCGTGTCGCAGCGGAAGATGTGGCGCATCCGGCAACTGGCGATCTGATCGTTGCACGCAACACGCTGATCTCCGAACGTGAGGCCGATGCAATCGAGACTGCGGGCATCGCGGCGGTCAAGATCCGCTCGCCGCTGACCTGCGAGGCCGAGGAAGGTGTCTGCGCCAAGTGTTACGGGCGTGATCTGGCGCGCGGCACGATGGTCAACAAGGGCGAAGCCGTGGGCATCATCGCGGCCCAGTCGATCGGTGAGCCCGGAACGCAGCTCACCATGCGCACCTTCCATATCGGCGGGATCGCGCAGGGGGGCAGCCAGTCCTTCCAGGAAGCGAATGCCGCTGGCCGCATCGAGCTGCGCAATGCCCAGACCATCGAGAACTCGGCAGGCGAGCATATCGTCACTGCGCGGGCCATGCAGGTCGTGATCATCGACGAGAACAATGTCGAGCGCGCGACTTTCAAGCCGGGCTATGGTGCGAAGATCTTCGTGCGGGACGGCGAACAGGTCGAGCGTGGCGCAAAGGTCTTTGAATGGGACCCCTACACCCTGCCGATCATCGCCGAAACCTCTGGCCGGGCGCGGTTTGTCGATCTGGTCGCGGGCCTGTCTGTGCGCGAGGAAACCGACGAGGCCACCGGCATGTCGCAGAAGATCGTCAGCGACTGGAGGTCGGTGCCCAAGGGCAGCGATCTGAAGCCGGAAATCATCCTGATGGATGCCGAAACGGGCGAGCCGGTGCGCAATGAACAGGGCCACCCGGTGACCTATCCGATGTCGGTCGACGCGATTCTGTCGGTCGAGGACGGGCAGGACGTTCTGGCCGGGGACGTTGTCGCGCGGATCCCGCGTGAAGGTGCCAAGACCAAGGACATCACCGGGGGTCTGCCCCGCGTGGCCGAATTGTTCGAGGCGCGCCGTCCCAAGGATCACGCCATCATCTGTGAACTCGATGGCTATGTGCGCTTTGAAAAGGACTACAAGAACAAGCGCCGCATCCGTGTCCAGCCTGCCGATGACAGCTTCGAGCCGGTCGATTATCTGGTGCCGAAGGGCAAGCACATCCCCGTGCAGGAAGGCGATTTCGTCCAGCGTGGCGATTACATCATGGATGGCAACCCTGCCCCCCATG
>REDZ01000117.1 GCA_007695345.1 Paracoccaceae bacterium
AAATCAGCTCGCGCTGCGCGCCTTCCAGCGTGGGAAAGGCATTGGTCAGCCCCATTGTATAGGGGTGGAAGGGCTGGCCAAAGACCTGCCGCACCGGCCCTGTTTCCATGATCTTGCCGCCATACATCACTGCCACCCTGTCGCAGGTCTGCACCACGACCGAGATGTCATGCGTGATGAACATCAGCGCCATGCCCCGTTCCCGCCGCAGCCGCGCCAGCCGCGACAGGATCTGCGCCTGTGTGACCACATCCAGCGCGGTGGTCGGTTCATCCGCGATCAGCAGTTGCGGCTGCAATGCCATCGCCATCGCGATAACCGAGCGCTGCTTCATCCCGCCCGACATCTCATGCGGATAGGCGCGCAGGCGCGATGGGTCGAGGCCCACAGCGCGAAACAGATCCTCGGACCGGGACCATGCCTCTGCCTTGTCGATCCTGATATGGGCCTGCATCGCCTCGACGATCTGGTCGCCCACGCGGTAAACCGGGTCGAGCGCGTTCATCGCCGCCTGGCTGATCCAGGCGATTTCCTTCCAGCGCACGCGGCGCATATCCTCGCCCTGGAGCGGCACCAGATCACGGCCCGCGAAATCCATCTGCCCGCGCGGGATCTCGCCATTGGGTGGCAAGAGCTTCAGCATCGCCTTTGCGGCGGTGGTCTTGCCGCAGCCGCTCTCACCCACCAGACCCAGCGCCTCGCCCGGTGCAATGGTGAAATCGATCCCGTCCACCGCCTGAACCGGGCCCGCGCCGGTGCGGTAATGGATCGCCAGATCGCGCACATCCAGCAGCGGTTTTACCGACATATCCGTCATTGCCGCGCCCTCAGCCGTGGGTTGGCGACCACTTCCAGCGACCGCGAGATGAAAAAGACCGACAGCACCGTGGTCATGATGAAGATGCCCGGCGGCAGGTTCCACCACCACGCGGTCCGCCATGCGCCCGACAGGCGCGCATCATGCAGGATGCCACCCCAGGAAATCGCCTGCGGCGGCCCCAGGCCCAGGAAGGACAGCGTCGCCTCGGCAATGATGCTCACGCCCACGATGATCGCGAGTTCCAGAAACACCAGCGGCAGCACATTCGGAAAGATATGCAGATACATGATCCGCAGGTCGGATGCGCCTGCAACCCGCGCGGCCTTGACGAAGGGCCGTTCGCGCAGGGACAGAACCTGGCTGCGGATCAGCCGCGCCACAGTGCGCCATGTCAGCAGCGAAACGGCCAGAATGACAATGGTCAGCGACGGCTGGAACAACAGCACAAGGATCAGCGCAAAGGGTTCGAACGGGATGCCATACATCACATCGACCGTGCGCATCAGGATGGTTTCGGTCCGGCCCCGGTAATAGCCTGCGATCAGGCCCACATTGGTGCCGATCAGCACGACCAGCGTGGCCCCCAGAAAACCCACCAGCAGCGCGATCTGGCTGCCATGCACATTCTGACTGAACAGATCGCGGCCCAGATGGTCGGTGCCGAACCAATGTTCGCGCGACGGCGGCGCAAGGCGGGTGACAAACCGGTCCGACCCCAGCGCCAGCATCTCGTCGCCCACCACCAGCAACGCGCGTAGATGGCGTTCGCTTTCGGTCTGCGCGATGGCCCATTCGCTGCCGTCCCATTCCATGATCAGCCCGTTGCGTCCGGCGGCCAGCGCAGACCCGTCATCGCCGATCCAGCCGGCGCGCAGGGCGCGCGTATCGGGCGCGGGGTCCGCGCTCCAGGCACTGTCAGCGCTTTCGCGGCGCAAGAGCGTGCCGCGTTCGCCCACGACCAGCGCCGCGCCACTGGCGTCGATATGGATATGGTTCAGGTCGCGCGACGACCCAAGCTGCTCCAGCGCGGCGGTGCCATCCTCGGGGTCATAGCGGATCGCCAGCCCCCGTTCGCCCACGATCAGCGCGGTGCCATCCACATCCAGCGCCACGGATTGCAGCGGGAAATCGCGGCCCACAGGGCTATCGATGGCGCTCAGTTCGCCGCTGGACGCATCCAGCAGCAGGATGTCCTCATTCGTGCCGACCATCAGCGCGCTGTCCGCATCCAGCCAGACCACGCCGCGCAGATTGACCTCGGGCGCGGGCACAGGTTGCCAGTTCGCGCCGTCCTGCAGCAGGATCACGCCGCCATCGCCAACGGCAATCGCGCGCCCCTCGGGCGACAGGGCGACAGCGTGCAGATCAGCCCCGGTCGGCAGGTCCAGCGCGGACCACGCGCCGGCTCCCTCGCGCGACCAGCCCATGCCGCCGCGCCCAACGATCAGCGATATGCCATCCTGATGGACAGCGTCATTCAGCGCCAGCGGGCCCAGGCTCTCCTGCAATTCCCATCCCGCCGCCCCGCGCGACAGGACCGAGCCATCCTCGATTTCATTGATATGACGCGGGTCATGCGTGGACAGAAGCGGCGCGAACAGCGCCATCGCGATGATCACGCCCAGCACACACATGCCGATCACGGCCAGCCGGTCCTGCATCATGATCCGCAGAGGGCCCATCGCGGCCCGAAGGAAAGGGGGTAGGGTCATCGGAAGCTCACCCTCGGGTCAAGCGTGGTGTACAGGATATCAACCAACAGGTTGAGTGTGATGACAAAGGCCGCCATGATCAGGAAAGACGCCTGTGCCAGCGGAAAATCCGAGGTGCGCACAGCATTCAGGATCTCGCGCCCCAGTCCCGGCCAGGAAAACACGACCTCGACCACGACCTGACCGCCCGCCGCAAGCCCGATGGTCACGGCCAGTTGCGTGACAACTGGCAACAACGCATTGCGCGCGGCGTGCTTGTACAGGATGTCGCGCTCTGGCAGGCCCTTGGCGCGCGCCATCTCGATGAAATCCTCGCCATAGACCTCGAGCATCGTGTTGCGCATGATCAGAAGTGGCGAGCCCAGATAATACAGCGCGACAATCAGCACCGGCAGCGCCGCGTGCCACAGGAAATCCAGCGTGAAGATCTTGTCGAAAAACCCATCCGCATCATAGGGCAGGGTGCGCATGCCCGATGTCGGGAACAGCGACAGCCCCACGCCAAAGATCAGAATGGCGATCATCCCGGTCCAGAACATCGGCGCCGAACGGAACATCAGGCCAAAGAAGATGCCCGCCGTATCCGTGCGCGACCCGCGCCGCCAGGACAGCCACGCCCCCAGCGGCACACCGATCGCATAGGCCAGCACGATCGCCGCCAGCATCAGGATCATGGTATTGGCCAGCCGTTCCCAGACGATCTCCGACACCGGGGCGCGGTAGCTGAAGGACGTGCCGAATTCGCCCTGCACGGCATTGGTCAGGAACAGCACATATTGCCGCCACAAGGGCTCTTCCAGCCCGAACTGGGCGCGCACGGCGGCGCGCTGCTCGGCATTCAGCCCCTCGGTCACCAGCGCTGCGGTCGGGTCCGGCAGGCCCATGCGGAACAGGAAGAACAGGATCGTCGCGATGATCCACAGCGAAAAGATCGCCTGCAGCACCCGCTTTATCAGATAGCCTCGTCGCGTCATCGCCTGCGCTCACCCTGTCTGCACCTGACACCCGGCGCGGTCACACCACACCTTGTCTTCATCTTGCCGGAAATACTCAAAAAAGCGGCCCGCCGCAGCCATGCTGCGACGGGCACGGGGATCGGTCGGGTTCAGCGTTGCAGCCGGCCGTCGTCATCCCAGCTATAGCCTGCCTCTTCCAGCTCGGCGCGGGCGGCATCCAGATCATAGTCGAACCGCTCGACAAAGGCATTGTGCCAGAACGCATTGACCGGCGCGATGATCGAGGTGCCAACTTCGCCCCGGCCATCCAGCAGCACATTGACCATCCGCTCGCGATCCATCGCCATGCTCAGCGCCCGGCGCACGGCCCGGTCGTCAAAGGGTTCGCGCCGGGTGTTGAAGGTCATGTGGTAGTAGCCGAAATCCGGGACCGACACGACGGTCAGTTCCTCATTCTCTTCGGCCAGTGGGATCTGGCCGGGTTCCAGCCGCCAGGCGGTCATGTCGATCTGGCCGGTCTGCAGCGCCGTGAACACGCCTTCGGCATCGGCGTAGATCAGGAACTCGACAGCGTCCACGGCGATCTCATCGGCGTGGAAATGGTCCGGGTTGGTCGTGATCGACATGAATTCGCCGCGGTCATAGCGGTCGAACACGAACGGCCCCGAGCCCACGGTCGGTATCTCGTCCGGGGTCAGATCGCCCGGATTCTCGATCCCTTCCCACAGATGCTGCGGCAGGATCGGGATCTGGCTGAGCGTGATCGTCGCAAAGGGGGCAGAGGGTTCGCTCAGGTTGAAGCGCACGCTCAGGTCGCCCGTCTGCTCGACCGAGTCGATCGCGGCAAGATAGCTGTCGAAATAGTTGTAATCGCTGTCCATGTAGTAGTTGAAGGTGAAGACGATGTCTTCAGCGGTCAGCGGTTCGCCATCATGAAAGGTCATGCCCTCGCGCAGGGTGACATCGATGGTCACATCATCGACCGGGTCGACCGAAGATGCAGCCCATGGCACCGGCTCCACATCGGGCGACAGGCGCACAAGGCGGTCATAATAGAGCCGCATCCATTTCCAGCCCCACACGCTGGTCGAGGCGAGAGGGTTCACATTGTCGGGCTCTTGCGGGCCGCCGATCCGCAGCGTGGCGCGCTCGCCCAGCGGCTGCGCTTCCATCGGTACCCATTCGGAATAAAGCGCTTCGCCCGCCATGGCGTTCATGTTCTCGAATGTCGTGTTGTTATAGGCCACGACCTCATCGCGGTTGAACAGCACGACAACCGGGGCGTCGGGAACATACAGATCCTGCATTTCCTGCACGATCTGCTGCCGGGCGTCGATGTCGAATTCGGCCCCTTGCGCGTCATAGAGCGCATCATAATCGGGGTTGTCATAGCCGCCGGGATTGTTGGCGCCCAGTTCGGCCTGCCGGCTGTCCAGCGTGCCGAGGAAAAATTGCGGGTCCAGACGGTCAACGCGGCCGGACCAGCCCAGGATGGTGGCATCGAAATCCTGTTCGGAATAGAAGCGGTCCAGCAGGGTGCTGAATTCCATCGGACGGACCGATACATCAACGCCCAGTTCTTCCCAGGCTTCGGCAATGATGAACGCGCCTTCATAGCGGATCGGGTCATAGGATTCGGTGGTGGTGAAAATCTCGACCGACGGCACGCGTTCCTGTGCGACAGCGGGCATTGCGACAGCCCCCAGCGCCAGAATCGATGTCCCGGCCAGAATGGTTTTCCGTGTCACGTTACACTCCCCTTGGTTGTTTTTGTATGCCCTTTTTCCCCCGAAATCCTCCGGGGTTGTGGCGTTCTTAACGGGCCTGTCTGGAAAAGGTCAACACGTTGACACCTGAAATCTCACGCTGCCCTTGCGGAAAGATATGTGCCGGGCGGCTGCAGATGATGTGGTTGCAGAGATCCGGACGCGTCATGCAGTGGGTTAGAAGTTACCTGTAAAGCCATGTAATGATTTTCATTTCATGGTTTTGCGCGTGCTGCCGAAACGGGCAACCCTTCAGGGTGCAACCCCGCCCATCTTGCAGATCAGCGCCCATTCATCGGCGCTGACTGGCTGCACCGACAGGCGCGAGGTCTTGACCAGCGCCATTCCCGCCAGTTGCGGCTCTGCCTTGACCTGTGCCAGCGTGACGGGGGTGGCAAAGGGCGTGACCGCGCGGACATCCACGCAATCCCAGCGCGGGTCATCCGTGGTGCTGTCAGGGTGCGACAGCGCGATCACCTCGCAGATGCCGACCACGGCCTTGTCTTTCTGGCTGTGATAGAAAAACGCGCGGTCGCCCAGTGCCATCTCGCGCATGGTGTTGCGCGCCTGATAGTTGCGCACCCCGTCCCATTCCTCGCCCGCATCGCCCTTCGCGACCAGATCATCCCAGGAAAACGCGTCGGGTTCGGATTTCATCAGCCAGTAGCGCATCAGCCGATCACCTTTTTCCATTCCTGCAGGCGCACGCTTTCGAACAGCCCGGCCAGCGCATAGGGGTCATTCGCGCCCCATTCCCTGGCCGCCGCGATATCGGGCAGGTCCAGTATGATCAGTGATCCTGCCATCTCGCCCGTGTCATCCAGCAAAGGACCGGCGAGCGTGACGCAGCCGGTTTCGGCAACATAGGCCAGATGCGCCTCGCGGGTGGCCTTGCGCGTCTCGATCGCGCCGGGTTTGTCAGTGCACAGCATCATGTAAAGCGGCATGGTCGGCTCCTGTTCATTCGTCCGTCAGGGGGCGAGCCAGAAGCGCGTCGCGCGCCTCGCTCAGGGTCAGATAGCCTTCGATCAGGGCGGCGACCATACGCGTGATGGGCATGTCGATGCCACGTTCGCGGGCCAGCCGCGCGACTGCGCGCGAGGTTGCCGCGCCCTCGACGGTGGTGGTGCTGTCAAAGCTCTCGCCCCGACCCAGCGCCAGCCCGTAGCGGAAATTGCGCGATTTCTCGGACCCGCAGGTCAGGATCAGATCGCCCAGGCCGGACAGGCCCGCAAGCGTGTCGGCCTCCGCGCCCAGGGTCACGGCCAGGCGCTGCATCTCGGCATAGCCGCGCGCCATCAGGGCCGCGCGCGCAGACTCGCCCAGCCCGGCGCCGATCACCATACCGGCGGCAATCGCGATCACGTTTTTCAGCGCCCCGCCCAGTTCTGCCCCGATTACATCGCTGTTGCGATACAGCCGCAGATTGGGGGTGGCCAGTTGCTCTTGCAGATCCGCGCCCAGAGTTTCATCCGTGCAGGCCAATGTCAGCGCGGTTGGCAGCCCGCGCGCAATGTCATGCGCAAAGCTGGGCCCGGTCAGCAGTGCCGCGCGCGTGTCGGGCAGGGTGGCACGGATCACGCCCACAGGGCCGATCAGCGCTTCCAGATCGACGCCTTTTGAACAGGCAACCAGCACACGCGAGCCGAGCTGCGCGCGATGCGCATCCAGAAAGCCGCGCGTGGCCTGCATCGGGATGGCCAGCAGCACGGTCTGAGCGGTCACATCCTCGATCCTGTGGGTGACGCGCACGCCCTCGGGCAGCGGCACATCGGGCAGGCGCTGGCGGTTTTCGCGCGCGCGCTCCAGCGCCTCGGCCTGTTCGGGGTTGCGGCACCACAGCGTTGCCTCGCCCAGCGCGCAGGCAAGCGCTGTGCCGAAAGCCCCGGCGCCCAGAATGGCCACACTCATCTTGTCGCTCCTTGTGATGGGGGGGCACTCATGCCTTGGCCCCGCGTTTGCCCGAACCCAGCATCGGCGCGGCGCCGGGATCAAGCGGCCAGCGCGGGCGGGCGGAAAGCTGCATGTCATCGGGGGTGCCGCGCGCGCGCAGACGTTCGATCCCGGCCCAGGCGATCATCGCGGCGTTATCGGTGCATAGCGCGAGCGGGGGGGCGATGCAGCGCAGCCCGGCGGCGTCGGCGACATCCTCCAGCCGCGCGCGCAGGGCGCGGTTGGCGGCCACGCCCCCCGCCACGGCCAGCGCCTGCAGCGGCGTCTTGCTGGCCTGCAGGGCGCGCGCGGTCTTGAGCGCCAGCAGATCGGCCACCGCCGCCTGAAACCCGGCACACAGATCCGCACGGTCCTGCGCCCGCAGGCCCCCATGTTCCGACACCAGCAGGTCGCGCTGGCGCAGCACGGCGGTTTTCAATCCGGAAAACGACATGTCGCAGCCGGGCCGGTCGGCCAGCGGGCGGGGCAGGGCGAAGCGGGCGGGGTCACCTTGGGCGGCCTCTGCCTCGACCGCCGGGCCGCCGGGCTGGGGCAGGCCAAGCAATTTGGCGACCTTGTCGAATGCTTCGCCCGGCGCGTCATCAATCGTGCCGCCCAGACGGCGATAGCTGTCGGGGCCATTGACCAGCAGGAACTGGCAATGCCCGCCCGAGACCAGCAGCATCAGATAAGGAAATTCCAGCGGCCCGGTCAGGCGGGGCGTCAGCGCATGGCCCGCCAGATGGTTCACGCCCAGAAGCGGCAGGCCCCGCGCGGCGGCCAGCCCCTTGGCCAGCATCACGCCCGACAGCACCCCCCCGATCAGTCCCGGTCCGGCGGTGACGGCAATGGCGTCCACATCCGCCAGAGTCAGACCCGCCTGATCCAGCGCCTCTTCGACGGCAAGGTCGAGCTTTTCGGCATGGGCGCGCGCGGCAATCTCGGGGACGATACCGCCAAAGCCTGCATGCAGCGCGTTCTGCCCGATCACGATATTGGACAGGATCTCGGGCGTGCCGCCCGCCCGGTGACGCACAAGCGCTGCGCCGGTATCGTCGCAACTGCTTTCGATCCCCAGCACGGTCAGGGGGTCAGGCAGGGGGCGGGGGGCTATGGCCGTCATATGGGCTCCGGTTGCCAATCTGGGCCGTCATCAGCTACCACTCGGGTCGGGCGCGCACAATCCCGTGTGACCCGTGCAAAGGTGCCCTGATGCCCCCCTGCCTGATTCTGACGCGCCCAAGGCATGAAAGCGCGCGGTTTGCACATGACGCGCGGCAGGCGGGCTGGCGGGGCGCGATTGTCTGCGCGCCGCTCTTGCGGATCGAACCGCTTCCCGTGCCGCCGCATGTGCTGGCAGGGGCAGGCAGTCTGGTCGTCACATCGCAGCACGCGGTCACGGCGTTGGCCCGCGCCACCAGGCGGCGCGACTGGCCGATCTGGTGCGTGGGCCCGCGCACGGGCCAGGCGGCGCAGGCGGCCGGGTTCGCGCAGGTCCGTGTCGCGGGCGGGGATGCCGTATCGCTGCGCGCGCGCCTGATCGCGGACCCGCCGCGCGAACCTGTGCTGCATCTGCGCGGGAACCATGCGGCCATGGATATCGCCGCGGAACTGCGCGCGCAGGGCATCGAGGCGCAGGCGCAAGTGGTCTACCGGCAGGAGGCGCTGGCCTTGCCCGCCGAAGCGGCAGCGCGGTTCGCGCAGGGTGGTGATCTGGTTCTGCCTGTTTTTTCACCACGATCCGCGCGGTTGCTGGTGGCGGCCCTTGCCCCCCTGCGACCGGATGCCGCGCATCTGCATCTTCTGGCGATCAGTGCAGCGGCACGCGATGCCGCCCTTGCCGGGCCTGACAACGGCGCGCGCGGGCTGGTCTGGCAGGGGGTTCAGGTGGCCGCCCGCCCGGATGCCCCTGCCATGCTGGCCGGAATCCTTGCCCTGCAGGCCGCACTTGAGCCTTTGAAAAAGCCACGATAAGGTATTTTCCAGCCGCTGCACTGCGGCGCAGGGAGATGGGGGCACGTCTTGGCACGAAAAACGACCACCAGAGGCGGTACGACAGGACCGCGCAAACCGGGCGCTGGCCGCAAGAGCGCGCCACGCCGGGCGGGGGCAGAACCCGCAACCGAGAATGTGGTCGAGCCCGATGCGAAGGATACCGCCCTGCCGGAACAGGACGGCGCCGATACTGTCGCCGGGGGTGCGCAGTCGGAACCGGTGGCAAGCGAGGGCACCGTGCCGGGGGGCGAGGACAGCCTCGCATCGGCCGAAAGCCCGTCAGCTGCATCCGAGACCGAGGGGCCGACCCCCGACCCGCAAACGGACGCGGATGTGTCTGACCCACCCGACCCCGTGAGCGACGCCACCGATACCCCGGCAGACGCGTCGGCTGACAGCAGCGCGTCGGCGCCTGATACGCCGGTCACGGCAGAGGCATCCGACACGACCAGCGCGGCCCGCGATACCCCTGCGGATGCAGCGCCCGACACAGCATCCGCTGCAAAGGACACCGTTACAACGGACCCGACCAGTGGGGCATCCGCAGGCGAAACCACTGACGCAGAGCGCGCGGACCCCTCTTCCGCTGTGGCCGGGGCGGCGGCGCTTGCCGCGACCGGCGTTGCGCCCGAGCCGGAACCAGACCGCAAACGCACTGACCCGCCCCCCCCGCCGCCGCGCAATGGCTTTGTGCCGCTGGTGCTGGGCGGGATCATCGCCGGGGGCATCGGCTTTGGCGCGCATTATCTGCTGAGCGCGGATGACACCGCGCCCGATACCAGCGCCGAACTGGCCGCGCTGCAGGCCGAAATCGACACCCTGCGCGCTGACATGGACGGGCTGCCGCCCCCCACGGATCTGGCTGCGGTCGAGGACGACATTGCCAGCCTGCGCAGCGATCTGGACGCGCTGCGCGACCTGTCTGGCGTGGATGAGGAAATCGAGCAATTGCGCGCCGCGCTTCAGGCCGAGGACGGCCCCGATCTGGCGCCGCTGGAAGAGCGTATTGACGACCTGGCTGCACAGCGCGCCGAGATCATGGCCGAACAGGATGACGCCCTGGAAATGTTGCGCGGTGAACTGGACGCGTTGCGCGCCGAGATGGCCGATCTGCGCGACCTGTCCGAACGCCGCGTGGCCGAGGCCGAGGCGGCAGTCGACACCGCGCTGGCCCGCGCTGGCCTTGAGAGTATGCAGGCCGCGCTGCGCAGCGGCGCGCCCTATCCCGATGCCATAACGCAGCTTGAACAGGGCGGCGTCGATGTGCCGCGCGCACTGGCAGAGCCGGCAAGTACAGGTGTCCCGACGCTGGAGAGCTTGCAGGATGACTTCCCCGGTGCCGCCCGTGCAGCGCTGCGCGACACCTTGCAGACTGCCCCCGCCGACAGCACGGCCGAACGGCTGGGCAATTTCCTGCGCGCGCAGGTGGGCGCACGCTCCACCGCCCCGCGCGAGGGGGACAGCGCCGATGCGATCCTGTCGCGCGCGGGCGCCCATGTCGAGGCGGGTGATCTGAGCGCGGCCCTTGATGAAATCGCCGATCTGCCACAGCAGGCGCAGGACAGCCTGGCAGGTTGGAGCAGCGGCGCCGAAGCGCGGCTGGCCGCCGATGCGGCCTTGCCTGACCTGACCGACAGCATTTCGACAGAATAGGGAAAAACGGATGTTCTGGACGCTTATCAAGATCCTGTTCTTTGTCGCAGTGGTGATCGGACTGGCCTATGGGGCGGGCCAGATCATGGATAGCGGCCAGACCGTGGGGCTGCAGATTTTCGACATGGAATTCGTGCTGGGCCCGATGCAGGCGCTGATCGCGCTGGGTGCGCTTCTGGTGGCGCTTTGGCTGGTGCTGAAACTGCTTGGTCTGTCCGTGGCCGTTCTGCGCTTCATGAATGGCGATGAAACCGCGATCCGGCGCTTCTTCACCCGCAATCGGGAAAAGCGCGGGCTGGATGCGCTTCTGTCCTCGATGATCGCGCAGGCCGAAGGCGACGGCAAGGCCGCCATCGCCAAGGCCGAAAAGGCGCATAAACTGCTGAACCGGCCTGTCATGACCTCGCTTCTGATCGCGCAGTCGGCGGAAATGAAGGGCAACACCGATCTGGCGATCACGCATTACAAGGCGCTTCTGGATGACAACCGCTCGCGCTTTGTGGGTGTGCAGGGGCTGATCCGTGCCAAGCTGGAGGCAGGTGATACGGAAAAGGCGCGGGCGCTGGCGGCCAAGGCACTGGAAATGCAGCCCGCGCATGAGCGCACGCAGAATACGTTGCTGGACTTGCAGACCGATGCCGAGGATTGGGGCGGTGCGCGCAAGACTCTGATGATCAAGAAATCCTCGGGCCATCTGCCGCGCGACATCTGGCGCAGGCGCGATGCCGTGCTGGCGCTGCAAGAGGCCGACAAACTGGCCGCCAAGGGCGAACTGGGCCGCGCGCGCGAGGCCGCGATAGAGGCCAATCGCCTCTCGCCCGATCTGGTGCCCGCCGCCGTGCAGGCCGCGCAGGCGCTGATGGCGCAGGGCAAGACGCGCTATGCCGCCGGGGCGATCCGCAAGGCGTGGAAAGCGCAGCCGCATCCCGAACTTGCCGCCGCCTTTGCCGCCATCGAGAAGGACGAAAGCCCGACCCAGCGCCTTTCACGTTTCGGCAAGCTGCTCAAGCTGCACCCGGATGCAGCGGAAACGCGGCTGCTGAAAGCCGAATTGCTGATCGCGGCCGAGGATTTCCCCGCCGCGCGCCGCGCCCTCGGGGATCTGTATGAAACCGCGCCCACTGTGCGGGCCCTGACCATCATGGCCGCGATTGAACGGGGCGAAGGGTCGGATGACGCGGTGGTGCGCGGCTGGCTGGCGCGTGCATTGACCGCGCCGCGTGGCCCGCAATGGGTGTGCGACAAGTGCCAGCATGTGCATGCGTCCTGGCAGGCGATCTGCGAGAATTGCAACGCCTTCGACACGCTGACATGGCGCAATGTCCCCGATAGTTCCGGCCCCTCGGCCACGCAAAGCGAATTGCTGCCGCTGATCGTGGGCAGCCTGCCCGGCCCGGGCACACCAGAGTCCGCGCCCAAAGCCGAGCACATGCCTGACGAGGTGGTCGAGGCCGAGGTCGAAGCCGAAACCGGAGACAAAGAGCCGCGCAAGGCGGGCTGAGTGCCGATCAGCAGATCGTGCAGCCCTGCGCGGCGGTCGGCGCGGCAGGCGTGTAGCCCGCGCGCAGCAGCCGGAACATACCGCCTGCGACATCGATCACCGGAACCGACAGTTCTGGCGCGATGATCTGCGCCGCGCGGGCGGTGCGATTGCCTGTGCGGCAGATCAGCGCCACTGGCTGACCTGGTTCCAGATGCGGGCGTAACCCCTCCAGGAATTGGTCGGGGGTGTCGAAGGGCAACAGCAGCGCATTGGGCAGCACCCCCGTCTCAATCCATTCATGTGGCTGGCGGATATCGACCAGCAGCACCGGCGCGTCCGTCAATTCCTGCGCAGAGGGTTGGGCGGTAAAGACTTGCTGCGCAGGGGCAGGTGAAGATGTCAGGATCAGCAGGGCGAGCACGGGCAGGAGTTTGAACATGGATGCACCTTTGCGATTTTGTGCATGTATGGCATGGCGAAGCCAGGAAAGGGAAGTGGGGCAGGTTGGCGCAGGGCGCCCTTAGCGGACCTTTGGTGCTGCCTTTTATGCTGCAGCGCAGCATTTCCCCTTGAAATGCTGCGCTGCAGCATTTATGTCAGGTTCACGCGCAGGGGTCATGACAGACGCTCTGCGATCATCGCAAGCAAGGAGCGACACCATGACCAATGCCGACGAATACACCAAAATGATGAACGACATGATGGGGGCCATGCCCATGGACACATCGGCCCTGCAGGATGCGTTCAAATCGCAAGCCGCCAT
>REDZ01000004.1 GCA_007695345.1 Paracoccaceae bacterium
ACAGAGGCCAGACCGCTACTAGAGCAACTGTCCATGGGTCTCTCTGGTTGATACACGAAAAAGGCCGCGCCTTGGCGTCGGCCCGCGTGAGTTAGCGGCCCCGTCGCGAGGTGTCAACCGTGTAAAACCCGCGACTGTCAGATCAGCGCCATCAGCGCGGCGCCTGCCAGCAGCGATGCCAGCAACATGGGCACGGACCAGATGTGAAATTCGCGCCATTGCCCCGGAAGGGGGGCCAGGCGTAGCGCGATCAGATTGGCAAGCGACCCGATGGCCAGCCCGAAACCGCCGATATTCACCCCCCAGGCAAGGGCACGCCACTCTTCTGTGAAGGGGGCCAGAAAGATCGTCGCGGGCACATTGGACATGACTTGCGATATGCCAGCGCCCAGCGCGAAAGCCGCCCATGCGCCCTGCATCGCCGCCTCGGCCCAGGCCGCGATGACAGGGATGCGGCCCAGCAGCCCCAGATTGACGAACATCAGCACAAAGACCAGCAGCAGCGCCCAGTCTGGCCCACACAGGACGCGCCTGTAGCGCAAAGCCTCCCGGAACCAGATCAGCAGCCGCTTCAGCGTGGCCCGCATTCACGGCCAGAAGGAACAGCGGATAGGCCGCAAGGCAGAGCGCCGTGAGCGGGGTGCGGGCAAGGGCCAGCGGCACGAACGCCAGGACCAGCGCCAGCATCACGGCTGCTATGGGCAGCATCGCGCGTGTGAAGGTGACAAAGTATGTGCCGGTCGATTGCCACGAAAAACAGGTTCTGCGGGTTGCCGACAGGCGAAAGGGTCGATCCCGCATTGACCGCCAGCGCCTGAAAGATCACCAGCCGCCCGACGGGCAGCGTCATGATCCGCGCAAGGCCCAATGTCAGCGGAACGGTCACGAACAGCGCGACATCATTGGTGACGATAGCCGCCAGCCCTGCCGCCAGCAGCACCAGCGCCATGGCAAGCGCGCGCAGGCGGCCCAGGACCCAGCGGCCTGCGCGGTCCAACAGACCGCTCAACTCCAGCCCCCGGCTGAGCGCCATCAGCCCGGCCAGGGCGGCGATGGTCTTCCAGTCCACCAATGCGCCGAGATCTGCAACAGGCACAGGGGCCAGCCAGATCAGCGGCGGCAGGGTGACGAGCAACAGCATCAGCAGCCAGTCGCCTTACAGCCGCTTGGGTATGAGGGCACCAGAGCACATCACCCTGACCCCATTGCATCCCGGATCGATCGGCGGTTGCCTGCGCGGGCGGCTACGCGCCTCTCGCCATCCGCGGATGTCATGATCGCCGGGTGGGGCGGGTTGAAACCCGCCTTACTTGCAACGCCCAGGCACGTAGGGTGGGTGGCAACCCACCCCAACCGGCCCTGGTTCTTGCGGCTCACGCGTCGGCAACGACACGCGCCAGCCGGCACCATCGTTCCAGCTCGATCTCTTCGGCGCGGGCGGTGGGCGGAATGCCCGCCGCTTCCAGCAGCGACTCGATCCCCTTGTGCTGCCCGCGCAGCGCCGCGCGCAGCATCTTGCGACGCTGGTTGAACCCCGCCGCCACCAGCCGCTCCAGCACCTTCGGGTCTGCGGGAAAGCGCGGCGCCTCCAGCCGGGTGATATGCACCACGGCAGAGGACACCTTGGGCGGTGGCGTGAACGCCTCGGGCGGCAGATGCAGGACAATACGCGCCTCGGCCCGCCACTGCACCATCAGCGCAAGCCGTCCGTAAGCTTTCGAACCCGGGCGCGCCGTGATCCGTTCGGCCACCTCGCGCTGGAACATCAGGGTCAGACTGTCCCAGAAGGGGGGCCAGTCGCGCGGGGTCATCCAGCGGATCAGCAACTCGGTGCCCACATTATAGGGCAGGTTGGCGATCACCTTGACCGGCGGGGTCAGATGCGCAAGCGGGTCCACCTCCAGCGCGTCACCGGCGATCACCTGCAGGCGGCCGGGATAGCTGCGCGCAATCTCGGCCAGGGCGGGCAGACAGCGCGGGTCTTTCTCCACGGCCAGCACATGGCGCGCCCCTTCTGCCAAGAGCCCGCGCGTCAGCCCGCCGGGACCGGGCCCGATTTCCAGGATATCGGCATCGTGCAGATCGCCCGCCGCCCGCGCGATCCGGGCCGTCAGGTTCAGATCCAGCAGGAAATTCTGCCCGAACGCCTTTTTCGCGCGCAGGTCGTGGGTGCGGATTACCTCGCGCAATGGGGGGAGGTCATCGATCATCGGCGCGGTCCTCGATTATGGCAGCAGCGCATCATCAGCTACCGCCAGAACGGGGAGGCAAGGTCAAGGGGGCAGGGCGCGCTTTGTGGGCAACGGTCTTCGCAGCGATCATGTCAGCGGTGCATCATTTCATCCCGAATTCCACCCCCGGCATGGGCTGGATCAGCCCGACCCGGTCCTTCAGCCAGCAATCGCGCAATTCGCGCACGAAGGCAAAGGCCCGGCACTGGTCATCAAGCGCACATTCGGCGATGCAGCCAACGAAGTTGCTTTGCCGGATGCGTCGGTAATCCCCGCCCGGCGCATCGAGGTCGGTGGAAATGGTGAACCCCGAATCGACCGAGGATGCCGCAACATCGGGTGTCACCCCGCTGATCGCATCTGCATTCGTGACCAGAACCGTGCCGCCTTCCT
>REDZ01000003.1 GCA_007695345.1 Paracoccaceae bacterium
GCGAAGACCGATACGCCCGCTGGGGCCGGGCCGTGAACGCGGTGCTGGGCGTGTAGGCGCCGGAGCAGATGTCACCTTTGCCGGGCTTAGCCGCTGCTGTGCCTTGCCTGAAGATGCGGAACGACATGAAACGCCATATCAAGATCATCGCCACGCTTGGCCCGAGTTCGAATACGCGCGAGGTCATCCGCGATCTGGCGCTGGCGGGCGCGGATGTTTTTCGCCTGAACATGAGCCATGGCACACAGGCCGACAAGGCCGAGGTCCACGCCCATATTCGCGACATCGAAGCAGAGTTGCAGCGCCCCATCTGCATTCTGGCCGATCTGCAAGGACCAAAACTGCGCTGCGGTGTCTTTGCCAATCCCGAAGGCGAAAATCTGCACGAGGGACAGGCGTTTACGCTTGATATCGACGCCACGCCGGGGGATGCCAGCCGCGTCTGCGTCCCGCATCCCGAGATTTTCGCAGCCCTGGAGCCCGGCGCAGAACTGCTGATCAATGACGGCAATATCCGGCTGACAGTGCAGGAAGCGACCCCGGATTTCGCGCGCACGACAGTGCAGGTCGGCGGACGGATTTCCAATCGCAAGGGCGTGAATGTGCCCAGCGTGACCCTGCCGCTCGCTGCGCTGACCGAGAAGGACCGCAGCGATCTGGATTTCGCCTGCCAGCTTGGTGTGGACTGGATCGCGCTGTCCTTTGTCCAGCGGCCTGAAGATATCGAGATGGCCCGCGCCCTGATCGGCACCCGCGCGAAGATCATGGCCAAGATCGAAAAACCCGCGGCCCTGCAAAGCATCGACGCCATTCTGGACCGCGCGGACGGGATCATGGTCGCGCGCGGCGATCTGGGGGTGGAACTGCCGGTGCAGAATGTCCCGCCCGTGCAGAAACGCCTCATCAAACTGGCGCGCGGGGCAGGCAAGCCTGTGGTTGTGGCCACTCAGATGATGGAAAGCATGATCACCGCACCTGTACCGACCCGCGCCGAAGTCTCGGATGTCGCAACTGCGATCTATGAAGGGGCTGACGCAGTCATGCTGTCTGCGGAATCGGCGGCGGGTGCTTATCCGGTCAAGGCCGTGCAGACCATGCATGATGTGGCCTGCGAGGTTGAAAGCGACCCGAGCTATCGGCACCTCATGAGTGCCCCGCGACAGGATGGCGGCACGAGTGGTGCCGACTCGATCACGGCGGCTGCGCGCGAGATCGCGCACAGCACCGATGTCAAAGCCATCGCCTGCTACACGCAATCGGGCACCACGGCCCTGCGTGCCGCGCGTGAACGCCCCCCGGTGCCCACTCTTGCCCTGACCCCGAACCAGACCACAGCCCGCCAGCTTTCCCTGGTCTGGGGACTGCGTTGCGAGGTTGTGCCCGCTGCTGACCGGTTCAGAACGGCTGTGGCGCAAGCCCTGCAATGCGCCCTTGACGCCGGGCTGGCCGATGCGGGCGCGCGGATCATCGTGACCGCCGGCACACCGCTGAACACCACAGGCACGACAAATATCCTGCGCATTGCATCTGTAGATGAGCTTTCCGAGCTTCAATCCTGAAAGGAGATCCCGCAGTGACCCTGAAAGTCGCCATCAACGGTTTTGGCCGCATTGGCCGCAACATCCTGCGCGCCGCCATCGAATCCGGTCGCACCGATATCGAGATCGTCGCCATCAACGATCTTGGCCCGGTCGAGGCCAATGCCCATCTGCTGCAATATGATTCCGTGCACGGGCGCTTCCCCGCAGCGGTAAAGGTATCGGGCAACACGTTGGATGTCGGGCGCGGGCCGATCGAGGTCACGGCCATCCGCGAACCCGCCAAGCTGCCGTGGGCCGATATCGATGTGGTCATGGAATGCACCGGCATTTTTACCAGCAAGGACGCCTGCAAGGCCCATCTGGACAATGGCGCATCGCGGGTGCTGATTTCGGCCCCAAGCCCCGATGCGGACAAAACGATTGTGTATGGTGTGAATCATGACACACTGACCGGCGATGATCTGATCGTCTCGAACGCGTCCTGCACCACCAATTGTCTGGCCCCGGTAGCCAAGGTGCTGCATGGTGCTATCGGGATCAAGCGCGGCTTCATGACGACGATCCACAGCTATACCGGCGATCAGCCTACACTGGATACGATGCACAAGGATCTGTATCGCGCGCGGGCCGCCGCGCTCAGCATGATCCCGACCTCGACCGGGGCGGCGAAGGCAGTGGGGCTGGTGCTGCCCGCGCTGAACGGCAAGCTGGACGGTGTGGCGATCCGTGTTCCGACGCCCAATGTCTCGGTCGTGGACCTGACATTCGAGGGCGCGCGCGACACCAGCGCCGAGGAAATCAACGATGCGATCCGCGCGGCGGCAGGTGGTGCGATGAAGGGCATTCTGGGCTATACGGATGCGAAACTTGTCTCGTCGGATTTCAACCATGACCCGCATTCCTCGGTCTTTCATACGGATCAGACCAAGGTGATGGAGGGCAGCATGTGCCGCATCCTGTCGTGGTATGACAATGAATGGGGCTTCTCGAACCGCATGATCGACACGGCAATCGCCATGGGAAGGACAGCCACATGAGCACCATCATCGACATTATCGGCCGCGAAATCCTTGACAGC
>REDZ01000081.1 GCA_007695345.1 Paracoccaceae bacterium
GTGCTGACACCAAGGCCGAAACCGATATCGCCTGTGCCGAACTCCTGTGCGGCGGCCTGCATGGGCAGCGCCGCAACAACGGCAGCCGCAGCAAGATTTCTGAATGTCTTGAGCATTACAATCCCCTTTGAATCACTCGTTCGCGTTTAACATAAGCGGTATCGATCGGACGTCCGCATCGCAATACAGTATTGACACTGAGCCCGCGTCATAGCTGTAATCAAGGGTGATTTATCGCGCGCTGTGACCCATATATCACAGGACATAGGAGCCACGAAATATGCGCCAGACCTGCGGCGCTTCTACCTTGGGCAGATGTTTTCCTGTCCGCCCCCACGGCCCGCACACGTCCATGTCAGAATTGCCGAAATCAACCTGCAGCGCCTTGAATACACGCGTTTTCCATCAGATAGATGTCCATGATCCAGCCATGCGCCGCACGCAACCGCGCCCGCTCGGTGCGGATGACCGGCGCCTTATCGGCCAGGCGACCGTGGATCAGATGCTCGGCCGCCATGCCCAGATAGGCCCCCCACCATATCTGGATGCCCTCGGGGGGCAGGCTCTCAAAGGCGCAGCCCTCATCCAGCATCACCGCCACGCGGGCCACACCCTGCGGCCATCCCTCTGCGCGCAGGCGCCGCCCTGTCGTGATCATGACAGGCGCGCCCAGCCCATTCAGCGGGATCCTGTGCGCGGCGGTCAGCGCCTGCAGGCTGGTGATCCCGGGGATGACATCAATCGCCACATCCATACCCGCCCCGATCAGCCGCCGCGCGATGCGCAAGCTGCTGTCATAAAGTGACGGGTCGCCCCAGACCATCAGCGCGACACGCCCCCCACCCGGCAGATGCGCGGCAATGTTATCGGCCCAGACCTGCGCAATCGCCGCATGCCAGTCGCGCACCCGGCCCAGATACTCGCCCGCCCGCGCGCGCTGCGGCAGATCGAACTCGACCAGTCGCACATTATCCGCAACACAGTCCGCGCAGATCTCGCGGCGCAGGTCGATCAGGTCGGTTTTGGCATCCCCCTTGCGCGGTAACAGGATCAGGTCCGCAGCGTTCAGCGCCCGGATCGCCGCGCGCGTCAGATGATCCGGATTGCCTGTGCCGATCCCGACAAGCGAAAGCTGGATCATTCCGCGCCCCCGGCCAGCGGCCCATAGAGGATCAGGGCAGGGGCGGCCCCGGCCGCATCCCCCGCCAGAATGTCACGCAGGCCGCCCACACTCGACCATGTCAGCGCCTGATCGGGATGGCTGACATTTTCGGCCAGCAGGGCAGGCGTCTGCGGCGGCAGACCTGCGGCGATCAGCAATTCCGCCAGTTCGGCGAATGTGCGGCGCGGCATGAACACGACTGTCGTTGCCTCCGGGTCCGCCAGCGCGGCCATGCGCATCCCTTCGGGCAAAGCGCCGCGCACGTCATGCCCGGTCAGAAACTGCACGCGTCGCGCGCTCAGCCGTCGTGTCAGGGGTATTCCCGCCGCCGCCGCTGCTGCGCTGGCCGAACTGACACCGGGAATGATCTCGAACCCGATATCCGCCGCGCGGCAGGCCGTGATCTCTTCCTCAAGCCGCCCGAAAATCCCCGGATCGCCGGATTTCAGCCGCACCACCCGCGCGCCGCCTGTCGCGTAATCGACCAGCAAGCGACTGACATGGTCCTGCCGGGGCGAGGGGCGCCCCGCCCGCTTGCCCACGGCAACCAGCTCGGCCCCGGGTCGCACATGGCCCAGCATCGCTGCCGAGGACAGATCATCGAACAACACGGCATCCGCCGCTTTCAACCGCGCTGCGGCCTTCAGGGTCAGCAATTCCGGGTCCCCCGGCCCGGACCCCACGAAGGAAACGAACCCGCTCATTCATCTTTGTCCCAAATATCCTCGGGGGGTGAATTGGGCCGCAGGCCCAGGAGGGGGGCAGACAGCCCCCCTGGGCGACGCCACGCTCATGGCGCATCCTCCGCGATCAGGTGAAAGAATGTTCCCGTCACATGCCCGCGCCGCGACCCGGTCTCGGGCACGGCATTCCCATCGGCGTCGCGCACATCCGCGAGGGGCGCATCGGGCTCGGCCAGGATGGTCGAGTAGTGGAATTCATGCCCGCGCAGGTGCTGCCCTTCCCGCAGCCCCGGCATCGGCGCCTGCAGCACGGCCTGCCGGTAGCCAAGATGCATCTTGCGCTTCGCATAGCTGGTCTCCAGCCCCAGCAGCCCCGCCATGGCGTGGCGCGTGCCGTCCTTGTCCACCAGCCCCGCGCCCAGCGCCATGTAACCCCCGCATTCCCCGTGCACGGGCCGTGTTTCGGCATGGCGCACCAGCCCGGCCCGGAACTGCCCCGCATCTGCCAGACGCCCGGCATGCAACTCGGGGTAGCCGCCCGGCAACCAGACCAGGTCTGCCTGCGGGTCCGGGGCCTCATCCGCGAGCGGTGAAAAGGGGAAAATCTCGGCCCCGGCGCGGCGCCAGCCTTCCAGCACATGCGGATAGGTGAAGGAAAAGGCCGCATCCTGCGCCAAGGCAATGCGCTGCGCAGGCGGGCGGGTCAGCGGGGCGGCCCCCCGCCCGGCCCCCCCCCCACCCACCAACCGCACCCCGCCCACATCAAAA
>REDZ01000175.1 GCA_007695345.1 Paracoccaceae bacterium
GGGGGGGGGGGGGCCGGGGGCCCGCCCGCGGCCCGCCCCGCCCCCGAAGCCACATCGCGCAGCGCGCCCAGATCAACATGCGCGCGCAGAAACGCCGCATATTCCGCAATCGCGCGGTCCAGATCCGGGTGCTCGACCGCCTGCACCAGCCCCAGATGCCGCTCGGGCAGCACCAGATCGCCCCGTCGTGGCAACGCGCCCAGCACGCGCAGCCCGGCATGTTCCATTCCCAGCCGCGTCAGACGCTCGTGCCGGGGGCTGGCCACCCGGTTCAGGATCACGCCCGCGATCGGCAGATCCGGCCAGTAGCGCGCAAAGCCCAGCGCCACGGCAGCCGCCGATTGCGCCTGCCCGGACACATCGACCACCAGCACCACGGGCCAGCCCATCCGCCGCGCCGTCTCGGCGCTCGCGCCCTGCCCCAGCGCGCCGCGTGTCGCCACCCCGTCAAACAGCCCCATGGACCCTTCACCGACCGCGATATCGGCATCCAGCGCCTCTGCTGCGATCGCATCGAACAGTCCCGGCCCCATCGCCCAGGTATCCAGATTGAACGAGGCCCGCCCACAGGCCGCGCGGTGAAAGGCCGGGTCGATGTAATCCGGCCCGCTCTTGAAGGGCTGGACTGTCACCCCATCCTCGGCCAGCGCGCGCAGCAGCCCCAGCATCACGGTCGTCTTGCCCGTGCCCGAGGCCGGTGCAGAGATCATCAGCCCCGGCGTCATTCGCGGCTGTCCCGATAGACCGAGTCCGCAGATTGCGGCCGGAACCGGCGGTCATAATCCGGCGCATAGAGGCAGCTTTCCGCGAACGCCTCGGACGCCAGTGCAGGCCCCACAAGGATCAGCGCCGTGCGCTCCATGCTGCCCGCCACCCGTTCCTCGATATCCGCCAGCACCCCGCGCACAATCCGCTGATCGGGCCAGCTTGCCCGCCAGACCACGGCCACCGGGCAATCGGGGCCGTAATGCGGGATCAGATCGCGCGTGACCTGGCCGAGGTTCTGAATGGACAGATGCACGGCCAGCGTGGACCGGGTCGCGGCAAAGGCCGCCAGTGTCTCGCCCGGCGGCATGGCGCTGGCGCGCCCCGGCGTGCGGGTCAGCACGACCGATTGCGCCACGCCCGGCAACGTCAGTTCCGCCCCCAGCGCCGCTGCCGCAGCCGCAAACGAGGGCACGCCCGGTGTCACGGTATAGCCGATCCCCAACGCACGCAGGCGACGCAACTGCTCACCCATGGCCGACCAGACCGACAGATCGCCCGAATGCAGCCGCGCCACATCCTGGCCGGCCTCCTCTGCCGCCACGGTCTCGGCCATGATCTGATCCAGCGACATCGGCGCCGTGTTCACGATCCGCGCGCCATCCGGGCAATGCGCGAGCACGGCCTCGGGCACCAGCGACCCGGCATAAAGGCACACGGGGCACGCCGCGATCAGGTCGCGCCCGCGCAGCGTCAGCAGATCCGCCGCGCCCGGCCCTGCGCCAATGAAATGCACTGTCATCGCCCCATCCCCTCTGCCAGCGCGCAGGTCGCCTGCCCGTCATCCGACACGACCCGCGCCCGAATCAGCCGCGCCCCCGGCCCGGCCGCCACCAAGGCGCAGGCTTCAGCCACGCTCCCGGTGCCATAGGCCGCCATGCTGCGCGCTGAGTGTGTCGGCGTCGCAATACCTGCCAGAGCCGCGCGCGGCAAGGCGATCAGCGGCAGCCCCAGCGCATCGGCCAGTGGCGCCACCAGCCCGCGCCGCGCTTCGGGGCAGGCAAGCGCCGTGATTTCCGTTGCTGCGCCCAGCATCGCGCGCAATGTGGCAGGCGCAGCCTGCGATGTGCAACCAAACCCCGCCACGATCATCGTTGCACACTCCATTGCACGATCGGATATGCGGCCTGCCAGCCGCGCTTGCGCCCCAGGGGCCCGGCCTGCGCCATCTCGATCCGGCTCAGACTGCCGCCCGCGCGTCGATGCCACGCGCCCAGCAGCGATTCCGATTCCAGCGTCACGGCATTGGCCACCACACGCACCCCCTTCGGCAGTATCTCCCACAATCGCTCCAGCAGCGGCCCGGACAGCCCCCCGCCGATGAAAACCGCATCCGGCACAGGCTGGTCCGCCAGCCCCTCGGGCGCACGCGCCGCGATTACCCGCAGATGGTCCACGCCCAGCGCGCGCGCATTTCTGCGCGCACGCTCCGCCCGCGCGCTATCCGCCTCGAACCCGATGGCGCTGTTGCGCGGATGCGCCAGCAGCCACTCAATAGCGACCGACCCCGATCCCGTGCCGATATCCCACAGCATCTCACCGGGGCGCGGGGCCAGCGCGGCCAGCGTCACCGCGCGCACAGCGCCCCTTGTGATCTGCCCGTCATGATCGAACAGCGCCGCATCGCGGCCCGGCACACAGGGCATCGGGGTGCCTGCGCCCGCCACCTCCAGCCCCAGCGCGACGGGGTGGCGCACATCCGGCAGCGCATAGCCGCCCGCCAGCGCCATCCGAACCCGCGCGCGCGGCCCGCCCAACGCCTCCAGCACATGCACCCGGCTCTCGCCAAAGCCCAGACGCGCCAGATAGGCCGCCGCCTGTTCCACCGCCGCCCCGTCGCGCATCAGCACGATCAACCGCGCTTCCGGGGCAAGATGGGGGCGCATCCGCTCCAATGGCGCGGCATGCAGGCCGAGGCAGCTCACCTCCTCCAGCGGCCAGCCCAGCGTGGCGGCGGCCAGCGAAAAACTTGACGGCGCGGGCTGGGCCACCCATTCCCCGCGGTCCAGATGCCGCGTCACGCTTGTGCCCGCCCCAAACCAGAACGGATCACCCGAGGCCAGCATCACCACCCGCCGCCCGCGCAGAGCCAGCAATCGCGGGATCCCGTCCGCAAAGGGCACGGGCCATTCCACCACCTCGCAGGCCAGATCGGGCAACAGGCCCAGATGCCGCGCCGGCCCCATCACCACTTCGGCCTGCGCCAGCGCATCACGGCTTGCCTTGGGCAAGCCGTTCAGGCCATCTTCGCCCAGACCGATGATCGTCAACCACGGAGCGTCAGCCATGCACAACATCCTCGTCCTTGGCGGCACGCAGGGGGCGACACAACTGGTCCAGGCGCTGGCGCAACAGGGGCTGCGCGCAACGCTCAGCTATGCCGGGCGCGTGGCGCGGCCCCGTGCGCAGCCCGTGCCCGTGCGCAGCGGCGGCTTTGGCGGGCCAGAGGGGCTGGCGCACTACCTGCAAGACCACGCAATCACGCATCTGATCGACGCGACCCACCCCTTTGCCGAACAGATCAGCCGCAATGCGCTGCAGGCCGCCCGGGCCACCGGCACCCCCCTCATCGCCCTCACCCGACCGGCCTGGACGCCTGGGCCGGGCGATGACTGGACCCATGTCCCCGATATCGCAGGCGCTGTCGCCGCGCTGGACCGCCGACCCGAGCGCATCCTGCTCGCCATCGGCCGGATGCATCTCGCGGCCTTTGCGCCCAGACCGCAACATCACTACCTGTTGCGACTGGTGGACCCGCCCGACGCGCCTCCGCCGCTGCCCGATCACCACATCATCGTCGATCGCGGCCCTTTCACGCCCCAGGCCGAAACCGCCCTGCTGCAAACACACCGCATCACCCGGATCGTCAGCAAGAACGCGGGCGGCACCGGCGCGCAGGCCAAACTTACTGCCGCGCGCGCGCTGCACCTGCCGGTCATCATGATCGACCGCCCCGCCCTGCCCGCGCGCCCCGAGGCGACGGAAATCCCCGACATCCTTGACTGGCTGCACCGCAAGGCCAGCCCCGTACAAACCCGCTAACCCCCCATTCATCTTTGCAAAAAATATCCTCGGGGGGTGAATTGGGCCGCAGGCCCAAGAGGGGGGCAGACAGCCCCCCTTTGCAACGCCCGCGTTCATGCTGACCTCGGGGTATAGAGCCAGGACCGCGTCGCACCCTCGATGATCCGCGTCCGGCTGGACCCCAGTATCACCACGGTCCGCATGTCTGCCATCTCTGGCCGGGCGTCGCGCAGGGGCACGATGTGCAGCGCCTCGTCCGGTGTACTGACGGCGCGGGCGAACAGGATCGGACGCCCCCCGCCGCATATCCCGCGCAGCAGATCCAGCACGCGCGCGAACCCCTCGGGCCGCGCGCGCGAGCGCGGGTTGTAGAACGCCATCGCGAAATCAGCCTCGGCGGCCAATCGCAGGCGTCGTTCGATCACCTCCCGGGGCTTGAGATTGTCGCTGAGGTTGATGGCACAGAAATCATGGCCCAGCGGTGCCCCCGCGCGGGCAGATGCTGCCAGCATGGCCGTGATGCCTGGCAGGACGCTGATCTCCAGCGCGCGCCACTGCTCCGGCCCGTCCTCCAGCGCCTCGAATACGGCAGCGGCCATGGCAAAGACCCCCGGATCGCCCGAGGAGACAATGACCACCCGCCCGCCAGCCGCCGCCATCTCCAGCGCATGGCGCGCGCGCTCCATCTCGACCCGGTTATCCGACGGGTGCAGATTCAGCCCGTCGCGCGGGGCGATGCGCGCGACATAGGGGATGTAGCCCACGATATCAGTCGCCTGATCCAATGCCTGCGTCACTTCGGGCGTGACCAGATCATCGCGCCCGGGGCCGAGCCCCGCGATAACCAGCGAACCGCTCATGCTGCCCCCCTGGCGCAAGATCTCTCAATGCCACATCCCGAATACCGGGTCTCATCCGGGCCATTGCAATGGCGGGTCAGCAACCTTGCTGCTTGTGAAAATGCCGAGCAGGGGCGCGCGCGCGAAGCGCGCGCGCCCCTGCCTGACGAATCAGAACGAATTGGCACCGCCCGGTGACGAGGCGCGCGCCTCATGGCCGCCTCCCCTGCCCATGGATGATGACAATCGAGAAATAGGGCACCCGATCACCCGAATCGCGCAAGGGCATCACGCGTTCCTGTGGCATCTGCGCGTGTTCCACCAGCCAGGCCGCATCGAGCCGCCCGGCCGCTTGCAGCGCGCGGCGCAGTTTGGCCATGTTACGCCCGATCTTCATGACCACCAGCGCGTCGGTGGCGGTGATCCTGTCGCGCAGCACCTCTTCGGGCAGGGTCGCCATCAGCACGGTCAGAACATCGTCGCCCCAGGTAACGGGCTGGCCTGTCGCCGTCCAGGCGCCCGACATGCCGGTAATCCCCGGCACCACCTCGACCGGGGCTATGCCTTGCAAGCGGCTGTGCAGATGCATGAAAGATCCGTAGAAGAACGGATCCCCCTCGCATAGCACAACCACATCCGACCCGGCCGAGAGCACCCCGCGCAGATGCTCGGTCGCCTCTGCGTAAAACTGTGACAGGGCTTCGTTATAGCGCGGGTCGGACAGCGGGATTTCGGTCGTCACCGGGTATTCCATGGCATGTTCCTGCACATCCGCGCGCAGCATCCCCTCGACGATCCGCCGCGCCTGTCCGGGGCGCCCGGCCTTGCGGAAATACGCCAGATGCGCAGCATTGCGCACCAGCCGGTCGGCGCGCACGCTCATCAGATCCGCCGCGCCGGGGCCAAGGCCCACACCGTAAAGCGTACCCATGCTCATTCCGCGCGGCTCGCCAGCGCGTTGATGGCCGCGACCGTGATCGCACTGCCCCCCAGCCGCCCCTTGACAATGCAGCAGGGAACAGGCTGCGCCTGCCACAGCGCGTCCTTGGATTCGACCGCGCCGACGAACCCCACGGGACAGCCGATGATCGCGGCGGGGCGCGGGCAGCCTGGATCCTCGAGCATGTTAAGCAGGTGAAAGAGCGCAGTCGGGGCATTGCCGATGGCCACCAGCGCACCCTCCAGATGCGGGCGCCAGCTCTCCAGCGCGGCAGCGGAACGGGTATTGCCCATGACGCGCGCCATTTCCGGCACCTGCGGGTCGTGCAGCGTGCAGATCACCTGATTGCCCGCTGGCAGGCGCGGGCGGGTCACGCCCTCGGACACCATGCGCGCATCGCACAGGATCGGGGCGCCTGCGGCCAGCGCGGCGCGCGCCTGCGTGGCAAAACCGGGCGAGAAGCGGATGAACCGCTCCAGCCCGACCATACCGGCGGCGTGGATCATGCGCACGGCGACGGGTTCCTCGTCGGGGGCAAAGCGCGCCAGGTCGGCCTCGGCGCGGATGGTGGCAAAGGATTGCCGGTAAATCGCCGCGCCGTCAGTCTCATAGGTATAGGGCATTCTTCAGGCTCCGAACCGCGTCAGGATCTGGGTGGGGGTCAGGCCGGTCTCAAGCGGGACATCCCCCGCCCGACCGCCCGGCACCAGATCGAACGCCCCTGCGCGTCCGACCAGCGTCATATCCGCAGCGCGCGCCCGCGCGCAACCCTTGGCGCAGCCCGAGACATGCAGGCTGCCCGCGACATGCGGGCCGAGCGCGCGCGCGAGCGCGCGCGTCTCGACGCTGGCCTGCGGACAGAATGGCGCGCCCGCGCAGGCATCCACGCGCAACGCCGGATGATCGGGCGTCGCGATCAGGGAGTCAGGCAGGACGGGCAATGCGTCCACCTCTTCCAGCACCAGCAGTCGCCAGGGGGTCAGGCGGATGGCGCGCGCGCCCGTCGCCTCCAGCACCTTTTCCAGATCGGCGGCGTCCACCTGCCCGAACGCAGCGCCGAGGGCCATGCCGCCGGGCACGGGGCCCGCTGAAAGCGGGCCCCGTGCCCGCGCAGGTGGCAGGGTCCATGCCCCCCAGTCGGGCAGAGGGGCCTCATGGCGCGCCATCCGCCCGGCCTCATGGCCACCGCTATCGACAAACCACTGCGCCAGCCGCAGAAGCGTGGCGATCTCTGCCCCATACTCGAGCGCCATGCCATAGGCGCGCCCCTCAGCGCGCAGGATCAGCCTGCCATCCGCACTGCGTTCGATCCGGAAATCCGCCGGAGCATCCGACAGGATCGGCGCAGACCCGGCATCCATGGCAAAGCCCATCTTGGGGGGCAATGCCGGCAGTTCCATCAGCCGCGCGGCCAGCGCATCCCAGAGCCGCTGGCTGTCATCCCCCTGCTGCCAGTCAGGGGCAATCAGGATATTGCGCCGCGCCTCGCGCTCGGGGTCGCTGTCGAGCAGATCAAGCTGCGCAAGCGTCGTTTGCAACGGGGCCAGTGCGGTATCCGGCACGCCCCGGATCTGCAGATTGGCCCGGTTGGTCAGATCCAGCACACCAGCGCCATGGCTGCGCGCCGCGTTGCACAGCCCGGCGGCCTGTCGCGCGCTCAACCGGCCCTGCGCTGGGCGCACGCGAACGACCCAGCCATCGCCAGAGCGCATGGGTCGCAGGGCACCGGGGCACCAGCCTTTCACCTCAGCCATGGCACGACCCCTTGTGACAACGGTCAAGGCCCCTGGCGTGTGGCTGTTGTGAAGGGGAAAAAGCGCCCGCTCGGGGCCCCACCCGCCCGCCCATGGCCCGCTCGCGGGCGCTGCCCCTTTCAGGGGCATGGGCTGCGCGGCGCTTTGCGGGACCGCACAAGCAGTCTTCGGTCAGGTGCATCAATTGCCACGCATTATCCATCCGGCAGCTCCGCAAGGATGGAATTGCGCCGTGTCTGCCACAGCCCCGCCGCGTGGAGCGCCGCAAAGCGCGCCTCCATCGCGGCGAGGGCCTGTGGGTTCTCGCGTTCGAGAAACGCGCGCACATCCGGATTTCCCAGTGTCGCATCATGGTAAAGGTCGAAGAGTTGCGGCGGCACAGCGCCTGCCAGATGCGCAAATGCCCCCATATGCTCCAGTGTCGCGGCAATCTCTGCCCCGCCGCGAAAGCCGTGGCGCATCATGCCTCGCGTCCATGCCGGGTTGGCCGCACGCGCCCGGACGACACGCGCGATTTCTTCGGTCAGTGTGCGGGCGCGCGGAGAGTCAGCGCGGGTTGCATCGATATGATAGAGCGCGGCCTGCCCGCCCGTGACAGACTGGGCTGCGGCAAAGCCCGCCTCATGCGCGGCATAATCCTGCGCGATCAGCAGATCCGTTTCCGGCAGGTCCTGCAGATGCACGAAGGCCTGCGCGTCGCGGACGCGCGCGGCGATGCCTTCGGGGTCGGCTGTGTCACTGCCTGCGGGATGGGCCGAGGCTGCGAGCCAGGCCAGGCCGGACGCTTCGCGTCCGGCTGCGCTGTAATCGTCAAGATGCGCGCCCATCCCCAGCCCGTAGCTGCCGGGTGCCGGTCCATAAACACGCGCACCCGCACGCCCTGCAAGCGGGTTCCAGTCCGGCGCCTCATCCCGTGCGGCGACGGCGGCAACCGCCTGCCCGAATAGCGTGGTCAATTGGGCAAAGACATCGCGAAACAGGCCCGAGACGCGCAATGTCACATCCAGTCGGGGGCGATCCAGCTCCGCGATCGGCAGGATTTCAACGCCTGACACGCGCTCGGACCCCTCATCCCAGACCGGACGCGCGCCCAGCAGATGCAGCGCCATGGCAAATTCCTCGCCCGCTGTGCGCATTGTGGCAGAGCCCCACAGATCAACCACCAGTGCGCGCGGCCAGTCGCCATGATCCTGCAGGTAACGACGGATGAATTCATCAGCCAGCCGAACGCCCTGCGCATGTGCGGCGCGCGAGGGGACGGCGCGCGGGTCAGTGGTGAACAGGTTGCGCCCGGTGGGCAACACGTCCCGCCGGCCGCGATGCGGCGAGCCCGAGGGGCCGGGGGCCACGAACCGCCCCGCAAGCGCCTGCATCAGGCCCGCGCGCTCACTCGCGCCGCACTCGCCGGTGCCAAAGACATGCAGACCATCGCCGAACTGGCTTTCCTTCACGTCGCAGACAAAGCGGTCGATACGGGTGATCGCCTCTGCCAGACACCCGGCCTGCGCAAGCCCCAGCTCGTCGCCCAGCCCCAGCGCCTCTGCCTCCGCGCGGATATCTCCTTGCAGCCGGTCGCGGCGCGCCGGATCCAGCCCGTCTGCGTTCGAGAACTCATCGAGCAGCGCTTCCAGACGGGCCAGCCCCGCGCCACTGCCGGCCTCGACCATCGGCGGGGGCATGTGGCCCAGTGTGACGGCACCGATGCGGCGCTTGGCCTGCGCGGCCTCGCCCGGGTCATTGGCGATGAAGGGGTAGATGACGGGCAGATCGCCCACCAGAGCCTCGGGCCAGCAGGTATCGGACAATGCGACCGACTTGCCGGGCAGCCATTCCAGCGTGCCATGCGCGCCGATATGCACCAGCAGATCGGCCTGCGCGCGCAGCCAGAGATAGAAGGCGACATAGGTATGGCGCGGGGTACGACCGAGGTCGTGGTATTCATCCGCGCGCAGCGCGGGCGTGCCGCGTTCAGGTTGCAACGCGATAAGCGTGTCGCCCAGGCGCGTTGCCGCGAAATGCAGGGCAGTACCGTCGCAGGCGGGGTCATCCTCGGGCGCGCCCCAGACCTGCGCCAGATCGTCCTGCAGGCGGCGCGGCAGCGTCGCAAGGGCGGCCTTGTATTCGGCAAGCGGCCAGTTCAGACGCGCGCTCGCAAGACGATCCGTCAATGGGCGGTCGGGCGCAGGCGCATCAAGCATATGCAGGATTTCAGAGGCGCTGGCCACGGCATCAAGGCCCACGGCATGCGCCATGTTCCACGCCTTGCCCGGATAGGTCGAAAGCACAAGCGCGGCGCGGTTTCGACCTTGCTGCAGGCCCACGCAGGCCGCAATGCGGTCCGAGATGGCCGCGATCCGGTCAGGATCGGCCCGGTGCGCGGCGCGGGCGAATTGCAGATCAGGGTCGGGGTCGCTGAATTCCTTGAAACTGGCCACGCCCGCGAAGATGCGGCCATCAACCTCGGGCAGGACCACATGCATGGCCAGATCGGCGGGCGACAGCCCACGCTCGGCCCCGGCCCAGCGGGCGCGGTCATTTGTGGCGAGTGCGACCTGAAAAACCGGCGCGCCCGCCCCATCCAGCACCGCGCCATCTGCCCCCTGAGCCGAAAAGGCCGTCGCATTGACCACCGCCGCAGGGTCCAGCGCCCGGACCCAGCGCGCCAGCCAGCCGCGCGCATCAGGGGCTTTCAGCGAGGGTGTGAACAGGCCCAGCACATCAAAGCCGCGCGCCTCGAACGCCTGCGCGAGGGCGGCAATCGGGTCGAGATCGGCGGCAGTGAGATACGAGCGATAGAACGTCAGAAGGATGCGTGGACGCGCGCTCTGTACCGCAAAGGCCGCCGGACACATTACGCCATCGGGTTGCCAGCCCCCCACCTGCGCCACGCCACGCACCCCGCGCACGGGCGGGGCATAGAGGCCCGAGGCCAGCGCCATCTGTTGCAGCGCCGCCTGCGCCGCGACCGCACCCCCCAGATCGCAGAGATGCTGCAGGTGGCGCAGCGTGCTGACCGGCAGGGTCGAGGCCGCATCCAGCGCCGGGTCGGGGCGACCATCGGCGGGCAGCACTGCGAGCGCCATTCCGGTCTCGCGCGCCAGCCGCTGCACTTGCGCCAGCCCGTATTCCCAATAGGCCGCGCCACCGATCAGCCGGATCAGCAGCCCCTTGGCACCTGCAAGCGTGTTATCGATGTAGGTATCGACGGACAGGGGGTGCTTCAGCGCCGCGAGATTGGCCAGACGTAAGGTGGGTAATTTACCCACCCTACCCCCGCCATCGCCCCAGCCTGCTGCGAAAGCCCCAAGATCGCTGTCGGAAAAGGACAGCACGACCAGATCCGCCGGGCTCTGGCCCAGATCGGTCGGGGTGTCGGCCTCTTCCAGACCATGACTTTCGCGAAAGATGACATGCATCGCAGATCAGGCCTCCAATGCCTCGCGGATGGCCGCCTCGTTCACATGGTCATGCTCGGCGATCACGACCAGCCGGGTGCGGCGCGGCTCGGACGCGCCCCATGGGCGGTCGAACTGGTGACGCACCCGCGCGCCCACGGCCTGCACAAGCAGGCGCATCGGCTTGCCCGCGACAGCCGCATAGCCCTTGACGCGCAGGATATGCTGCCTCTCGGCCAGAGCGGCGATGCGCGCTGCCAGATCGGCCGGATCGGTAATTTCGCCCATCTCGACCATGATCGTGTCGAAATCGTCATGTTCGTGATCGTGATGGCCGTCATGGTGGCTGGGCCGCGCGGCCAGATCATCCTCGGCCCCGGCCTCCAGCCCCAGCAGCACGGCGGGATCGACCACGCCCTCGGCAACCTCGACCACTGGCAGGGGACGCGGGGCCTCGGCCGCGATGACCTCGCGCGCACGGGCCAGCCCGTCCGCGCCTGCCAGATCGGGCTTGGTCAGCAGCACCAGATCGGCGCAGGCGATCTGATCCTCGAACACTTCGGACAGCGGTGTCTCGTGATCAATGCTGTCATCGGCGGCGCGCTGGGCGTCGACTGCGGAAATATCGGGGGCGAAGCGGCCCGCCGCCACGGCCTCGGCATCGGCCAGTGCGATCACGCCATCCACGGTGATGCGCGAGCGGATGGCGGGCCAGTCGAAGGCCTTGAGCAAGGGCTTGGGCAGTGCCAGCCCCGATGTCTCGATCAGGATATGATCGGGGCGCGGGTCGAGCTTGAGAAGCGCCTCGACTGTGGGGATGAAATCATCGGCCACAGTGCAGCAGATGCAGCCATTCGACAGTTCGACAATATTCTCTGCGGGGCAATCGGGAATGGCGCAGGATTTCAGGATCTCGCCATCCACGCCGACCGTGCCGAATTCATTGACGACCACGGCCAGCCGCCGCCCGCCCGCATTGCGGATCAGATTTGAAATCAGCGTGGTCTTTCCCGCGCCCAGAAAGCCGGTGACGATGGTGACGGGGGTTTTCGACAGATCAGACATTGGGGGCCTCCAGCGGCGGGATACGGGCGATGCAGTTCTTGCGGAAATGTTCGGGGCGTTCGCGCCAGGGCACAAGCCCGGCGTCGGCGTCTCGGTATTTTCGCGCACCCTCGATGATGTCGGGCAGATGCACCTCTGGGGTCAGATTGCCATAGACATAGGTCCAGGCACCGGGCTTGCGCAGCGCGATGGTGCAGCCGCGCGCGCAGTTGGACAGGCATTCGACCGGGATGATGCGCAGGCCCTCGGGTGGGTCTTGCAGCAGCGCAGCAGCAAGTTCCGCGCCTGCACGCAGCTCGGGGTCCGGCGTGGCCAGCGGGTTGACAGGGGCCGCGCTGCGGCAGGTGGTGCAGACCAGAAGATCAGCAGTGTGCAAGGTCATTCAGGGCTCCGGGACAGGTGATGACAAGGCGCGGCGCCCTTGGGCCGCCGCGCGCATCAGGGCTCAGGCAAAGATCATGGGCTCGACAGTCTGAAACAGGAATGCAAGGCCCACCCCCATGCAGATCGCTGCCGCCAGCCGGGCCGGCGCCGGGTCGCGCTGCAGCACCCGCCCGGCCACAAGCGCGATGCCCGCGGCAATGGCGAACTGGATCGCGCCAAAGCCCAGCAGATAGGCAAAGACCGGCATCGGCGTGGCCCCGATGACCGCTGCACCATAGGCCCAGCCATGGAACACGCCCGCAAGCGCAAAACCGGTCAGCGCTACCGGCCCGGCAACACGATGGCCCGTGACCAGCAGCGCGCCCAGGCCCAGGACCGAGCCAAGAATGACCCACTCCGCCAGGGGCAGGACAAGCCCCGCCAGATGCAGCGCGGTGCCCAGAAGCGTCGCGCCGATGAACGCACCCGGCCCGGCCAACACGCGCCCCGACACCGCCGCAGCAAGACCGATCAGCACGATGAAGGCCAGATGTTCCAGCCCGATCACCGGATGCGCTAGACCCGAGATCAGACCATGAAACACAGTTTGCGGGGCCTCTCCCCCCGTTGGATGATGCGCCAGCGCAGGGCGCGCGAGGAGAAATGCTGCGAGATAGAGGATTGGTTTCATGAGAAAGGCTTCCTTCGGGTTTGATTCAGCGTTGACGGAAATCGGCATGGCAGGCAACGCAGTAGTAGCGCAGATCGTGCAGCCCATTGACCATATCGCCCCCGTCGCGCACCGTCTGCGCAAAGCGCGCGGACTCGGCGCTGAAGGCGGCCGTGTATTGCGCGAAGCGCTCGGGCGCCTGCCAGATCGCGGGGAGGGCACCTTTTTCGCCTTCGGGCGCTGCCGAGACCTCGGCAAAGAGCAGGTCGATATCGCGACCCAGCGCGGCGAGAGCATCAGCATGGGTCTGGAGCATCTCCTCTCCCCCGGCGTCGGACAGCAGCGTGGCCGAAACCGCCCGGAAATGACCGGACAATGCACTCATCGACCGCCGTCGACGCTCGGTCTGCCCCTCGGCAGCCGTCTCGAACCGGGGGGCCTGCGGGTGTCGGTCGCCATGCGCGCCAAATGGGCCGGTCAGTTGTTCGGCCTGATCGGCATCGACATGCGCATGACCATGGATGTCGGTATTCGCGTCAGACGCCGGGTCACCCCGGAGCGGCGCGTCGGCCGGCACCGCGAATGCCACGATCCCGGCGGCCAGCACATACCCGGTTGCCGCCACACCCAGCCCCGCGATCAGTTTGCGAGAGCGGTTCATTCAGCCTCTTTCCTGCGTGACCACCCGTCACGCGCTGCTGGCGCGGGCGGGTCTGACAGGGCCGGCAGGCGCAGGGCGCGATCCGCTTGGGCCCAACCAGAACACCCCGCTGGTTGAGATGCCCCCGAGCACGGGGGCGGCTTTCGATGCTGGCAGGTCTCCCGGCTTGCGGATCTCCGAGGGGGCCTCGGGCGGTCTGCCCGCCTTCCCGGCCTGTGCAGGCCAGTGGCATCGGGCGACCTGTCCGGTCACGGTCGCGGGGGCGGCTGTGCTTGGGGCTTGATCTTGCGATCCGGCCTTGTCACATTCCCTTTTCACCTGTCATGAACAGGCACCAGCAATAGCGTCATGCGGGCATGACGCGCATGTGTCAAGCAAGGATTCGACCCCATGAGCGAGATCAGAGACCCCGCCCGCCACCGCGACAAGATGCAGAAGATCAAGGCTGCGCGTGATCGGATGATGGCGGGCAAGACCGGCGAAAAGGGGCTGGTCATCGTGCATACCGGGGCGGGCAAGGGCAAATCCTCCAGCGGGTTCGGCATGATCATGCGCTGCATCGCGCATGGCATGCCCTGCGCCGTGGTGCAGTTCATCAAGGGCAACTGGAGCACGGGCGAGCGCGCATTCCTGCGCGAACGCTTTGCCGAGGAATGCACCTTCATCGTTTCCGGCGAGGGATTCACCTGGGAAACGCAGGATCGCGAGCGCGACATCGCCGCCGCCCGCGCGGGCTGGGAGAAGGCGAAAGACCTGATCCGAAACCCCGATATCCGCTTCGTCCTGCTGGACGAGATCAACATTGCCCTGCGCTACGACTATCTTCCACTTGACGAGGTGATCGCCTTTCTGCGCGAAGAAAAGCCGCCGATGACACATGTCGTGCTGACCGGGCGCAACGCGAAGCCCGATCTGATCGAACTGGCCGATCTGGTCACCGAGATGACGCTGATCAAGCATCCGTTCCGCGACGGCATCAAGGCGCAACAGGGCGTCGAATTCTGAGCGTCATGCACTGCCGAAGCGCCGGTTGGGGGGCTCGCCCCCCAAACCCCCGAGGATATTTGGACAAAGATGAATGAAGGGTTTGTTTACCTTTTTCGGGCAGCATGGATTTGCGGTACAGGGAGGGATCCCGATGACCGCCAAAGGTGAAAGCGCCGCGTATCCCCTGGTCCTCGGGCCGGATGCGCGGCGCCGCCTGTGGCTGCCCTTGCACTTTCATCTTTGCCTAAATATCCCCGCCGGAGGCGTACATTCGCGACACGGCACCCGCCCATGGGGGGCGCGATGACGGCACTGATGCTGCAGGGCGCCGGGTCGAATGTCGGCAAATCCATGCTGGTGGCCGCGCTTGCGCGCGCCGCGCGCAGGCGCGGGCTGTCGGTCGCGCCGTTCAAGCCGCAGAACATGTCCAACAATGCCGCCGTCACATCCGATGGGGGTGAGATCGGGCGCGCGCAGGCGCTGCAGGCCATGGCCTGCGGGCTGGAGCCGGTTACGGACATGAACCCCATCCTGCTGAAACCCGAGAGCGAGACGGGCGCGCAGGTCATCGTGCAGGGCAAGCGCCTGACCACGGTGCGGGCGGCGGGTTATGCCGCGCTGAAGCCGCAACTGATGGCCCCGGTGCTGGCAAGCTTCCAGCGGTTGCGAGACACGTATGACCTGGTTCTGGTCGAGGGTGCGGGCAGCCCGGCCGAGGTCAATCTGCGCAAGGGAGACATCGCCAATATGGGGTTCGCCCGGGCGGCTGATGTGCCCGTGGCCCTGATCGGCGATATCGACCGCGGCGGGGTGATCGCGCAGATGGTCGGGACGCAGACCGTGCTCGACCCCGAGGATGCCGCCTGCATCCGGGGCTTTGTCATCAACAAGTTCCGGGGCGATCCGCGGCTGTTCGATGATGGATATGCCCTGATCACCGAGCGCACAGGCTGGCCGGGCTTTGGCGTGCTTCCCTGGTTTGACCAGGCCCATCGCCTGCCAGCAGAGGATGCGCTGGATCTGCGCAGTGGCCCTGGCACGGGCGGTGTCGTCATTGCCTGCCTCAGCCTGTCGCGGATCGCGAATTTCGACGATCTCGACCCGCTGGCGGCGGAACCGGGGGTGGAACTGGTCATGGTCCGGCCCGGTCAGCCCATTCCGGCGGCGGCGCGGCTGGTCATCGTGCCGGGCACGAAATCCACCCGCGCGGATCTGGCCTTTCTGCGCGCACAGGGCTGGGACATTGACCTGCAGGCGCATTACCGTCGCGGCGGGCATGTCATGGGTATCTGCGGCGGGTACCAGATGCTGGGGCGCGCGATTGCCGACCCCGAGGGGGTGGAGGGGGACGTCGGTCAGGATGCGGGTCTTGGCCTGCTGGATGTCACAACCCGGATGCAGCCCGACAAGCGGCTGGACCAGGTGCGCGCGACGCATGCAGATTCTCGCCTGCCGATCACGGGGTATGAGATCCATATGGGTGTGACCGATGGCCCGGACCGCGCGCGTCCCTTCGCGCATGTGGACGGCGTGCCAGAGGGGGCCGTGTCCGCCTGTGGCCGCGTCACCGGGTCCTATCTGCATGGCATGTTCGCCTGCGACGCCTTTCGCACGCATGTGCTGCGGGGGCTGGGGGTGGATGCGTCCGGCGTGGATTACGCGGCAGGGGTCGAAGCTGCGCTCGACGCGCTTGCTGATCATCTTGAGGCGCATCTGGACGTGCCGGGCCTGCTTGCGCTGGCGCGCTGAGCGCGCTTGCCAAGTCCGGCGCGCGGCCCATCTTGTCGCGCAAGGAGAATGCATATGGTCAATGCCCCGGCAACACCGACAGGACGGGCGCGCGATCTGCTGATGGCGGGCTGGCAGGCGCAGGCCGATGGCGGCTTGCGCGCAAGCTGGATGCTGCATGGCCGCCCCGGCATCGGCAAGACCGAGATCGTGCAGGACATGGCACAGCGCATCGGTGCCCGGCTGTTTGATCTGCGCCTGACCACGATAGAGCCGCAGGACCTGCGCGGCCTGCCCTTTTTCGACATGGAGGCGCAGCGCACGATCTGGTTCCGCCCCGAGGACCTGCCCGATGACCCGGCCACCCCGTCGATCCTGTTTCTGGATGAGTTGACCGCCGCACCCCCCCAGTTGCAGCCCACCGTCTATGGGCTGTTGCAGGAACGCCGGGTCGGGCGCCATGTGCTGCCCGACAACTGCTTTATCGTGGCGGCGGGCAACATGGTCGAGGATGGCGCCATCGCCTATGAGATGGGCACGGCCCTGTCGGACCGGCTGATCCACCTGCGCCTGACCGCAACGGCGGATGACTGGATGCAGAACTACGCCCTGCCGCAGGGGCTGGACCCCGCTGTGATCGCATTTATCCGCACGCGACCCGAATGCCTGGACACCACGGAAGAGGCGTTGCGCCAGGGCGATATGATCGCCTGCACGCCGCGGTCCTGGGCGCGGGTGTCGGCGCTGATGGGGGCGATTCCGGATCGGGGCTTGCGCAATACGGCCATCGCCGGTGTGCTGGGCGAGGCCGTGGCCGCCGAGTTTCGCATGATCGCCGAGGATATTGCCGCAAGCGTGCATCTGGAGGCGCTGCTGGAGGCGAAATCGGGCAATCGGCTGGCGCTGTATCCGACCTCGCTCCACGGGCTGACGGCGCTGGTCTATGCGCTGATCACCCGCGCAGACGCGGCGCGGCTGCCCGCGATCATCGAGATCATGGCCGAGTTGCGCGAACTGGGCACGCTGCGCGGCGCGCCCTTCAGTGCGCTGCCCTTGGCGGAACTGGGCACACATGGGTTCGAATTGCTGATCGCGCGCGCGCTGGAACAGGGCTGGCAAGAGGCGTTTCTGAACTCGCCCGCCTATGCGGCCTATATGGCTGAGCGCGAGGCGGCGGGGCTTGGCTGAGCCGCGCCATTCCGCGCGCGCCAGCCCCGCGCTGCAGGCATTGACCGAATGCGACCCGGCGCTGGCCACGCTGGCGCTATGGTGCCGGCACCGCGACAGCGCCGAGGTCGAACTGGCCGAGACGCGTGGCACCGAAATCCTGTATGGCGCTGGGTTCGAGGCGTTGCCGCTGCATCAGCAGATCGGGGTGGCGGGGCATCACATCCTGCATGTCGCCTTGCAGCATTCCGCGCGGATGGCGGCGATGGCCACGCGGCTTGGCCCCGACTTCTCGCCCGAATACTGGCAGATCGCCTGCGATGCGATTGTGAATGAGACGATTTTGCGCGCGGGCCACGCCCTGCCCCGCCCGGTGCTGCGCCTGTCCGGGCTGATGCGCACGATCGGCGCGCCGGACGACAGTGACGGGCTGTTGTCGCAATGGGATGCAGAGCAATTGTATCACAAGGTATTGCGCGTGGGCGGCGCCGGCGGGGGTGAGGGTGCGCGCAGCGCTGTGCTCGCCTATGCCGAGGCGCAACGCTTTCGCCCCGACCTTGTGCCCGGCCAGAGCGAAGGCGAGGAGGCCGAGGGCAACACCAGACTGGACGCGGCAGACTGGCGCGGGCATCTGACGCGCGCCATGGCCGCAGGGCGTGCTGCTGGCGTTGGACTGGGGGCGCTTGGGGCACCGCTTGGCGATCTGCCCCGCCCGCAGGTGCCGTGGGAACTGGTGCTGCGCCGCCTGGCCCTGAACGCGACCCTGCCGCGCCATGCCCCCAATCCCGGGCGTCCCGCGCGCCGCTGGCTGGCGCAGGCGGGCCATGCCATGCGGATGGGCGCAGAGCTGCCGCCCTGGCAGCCGCGCCAGACTGCGCCCGTGCAGCAACCGCGGCTGGTGGTGGCGCTGGACAGTTCAGGCTCGATCCCGCCTGCGACCCTGCGTCTGTTTCTGGCAGAAATCACCGGGATCGTGCGGCGCATGTCGGCAGAATTGCGGCTGATCGTGTTTGATGAGGATATCCGGTCCGAGACATCCCTGAACAGCGCGACCATCCGGCGCACACTGGCAGATCTTGCACTGCCCGAAGGGGGTGGCACGGATTTCCGCCCCGTGATGGCGCGGGCCGCGCAGTTGCGTCCGGCGGCGCTGGTCTTGCTGAGCGATATGGAAGGGCCGATGGGCAAAGCCATGCCCGGTCTGCGCGTGATCTGGGCCTGCCCGGCTGCCGAGCCGCCGCGCGCGCCCTTCGGGCATGTGCTGTCACTCGCCCGCTGAGCGCGCGGCCATCAAGGCCGACATCCGCGCATGACCCGAGATCGTGGCCGGGTCCAGCGTCAGGTCATGCACCTCTATCCGCCGGGCCAGCCCGATATGCTGCAAGGCGCGTTCAGTCAGGGGCGGGGCGAACAATTCTTTCGTCAGCATCTCGCGTTCGGGGGCATCGAGCGCCAGCAATTCCGGCCCCTCTTCGGATTGCACGGACACAAGCGTCAGGGGGGGCACGCGCAACATGTCCGACTGTTCGATCACCAGATGCAGCCTGCCGGATTTCAGCCCACGCCGCGCAGCGATCCGACCCAGCAGCGCCCGCGCCCGCGCGCGCAACGTATCCAGCCCCGCATCGGCCTGATCCTCCGTGACCAGCGCCTTGCGCCGCGCCTCGGACGCGCGCAGCATCCGCGATTCCACCAGAAAGATCACGATCAGCATGGGGATCGGGGCCTGCGCGATCACGACCGCATACTCGCGCCAGACCAGTGCCGCAATCACAAAGGGCAATAGCGTCAGCGAATAGCGCAGCCCCTCGCGTTCGAATATCAGCCGGGCCCAAAGCCGGAAACTGCCACCCCGCGGCCAGACAGTCGTCAGCCCCAGAAACTTGCGCGGCACCCATCGAATGCGCAGGGCGTCGCGGTTCAGGACAGTTGCATGGCTCAGCAGGAACATGTTGCGGTAAATGGCCCGAGGCGACAGCGCTTCAAGCCTGCACGGCGATCAGCGGCTACGCGAACTCGCTTCGGCCGTGATATTGAACAGTCGCGCGGACAGATCCTCGCCAAAGGTCAGATCGCCAAGAATAACTGTCGTCTCGTCACCCAGATCATCCCGGATCACCCATTGGCGCAATTCCGTGGGGTTGGCCGAAAAGATCAGACGGATAGAGCCGTATTGCGGGTTTTCCGGGTCCTGGGCGACGACAGAGGTCGTGTTGTCATCGTGGAAATGATCGACCACCATGTTGCGATTGGAGAAATCGACATTGCTTTCCAGGATCAGGTTCAGCGGCGTGCGGCGCAGCGGGTATTGGTTTGGCCCCTGATTTGACCGCCCATCGAACACGGCGACCTGCCCGCCACCGGCCATGACCAGCGACCGTTCCGGTGGGTCATATTCGAAACGAACACGACCGGGCCGGCGGATATATATCCGGCCCGTGCTGATCGAATCGTCAGGGTTGATCTGGGTGAAGGTCCCCTGCGCGGTCGAGAAGCTGTTGAAATAACGCGATATCTCGGTCAGCGGAATGGCCTGCGCGAAACCGGGGCGCGCGAGCGCCACGGCAGGCAGGGACAACAAAAGCGATCTGCGGGTCATACTCATGCCGGTTAGATATCGCATTTTCGGCGCTGCGGAAGGTCTGATCCGATCACGCAGGCCACACAAGGCAGAGAGTTGCCGATGATTGTGCCCGAGTGCGCGGCAATCAGCGGCTTGCGAGGCGCCGCATCACGCTTGCCCCCATATATCCAGAGAACCCGCGCAGCCGTTTCAACAGACCGATTTCCTGCTGCCCCAGCACACGCCATACCCCGATGGCAGAGGCCAGCTTGTTGGCGGATCTGGACCCAGGCGACACACGGTATTCCGCCAGGACCTGCGACAGGCCCACGGCCACGCCCCCTTCGCGCATCAGCGACAGCCAGAACACATAATCTTCGGGCAGCATGTCCACGGGCATGCGGGCCTGCGCAAAACGGGTACGGCGATACGCCCCGGTCGAGCATCCGATGGGATTGCCCGACAGCGCAGTTTCCCAGGTCACTTCCGCCTCGGCCCGCACGACGCCTTTGCTCAATCCATTTTCATCCACCCGCCGGTAAGAGCTGAACACAATATCCGCCCCTTGGTCGAATGCCCGTAGCTGCGCCGCAAGCTTTTCGGGCAGCCAGCGGTCATCTGCATCAAGAAAAGCCACGAAATCACCCCGCGCCTGCGCAAGGCCAAGATTGCGTGTTGCCGCGACCTGACGCGCGCGTTTCTGCGCGGGATCATGCAGCAGACGCATGCGCGGGTCCTGTATGCAGGCGCGCTGCAGGATGGCGAGCGAGCCATCGGATGACGCGTCATCAACCAGAATCGCTTCCCAGTTTTCAAAGCTCTGCGCGCGCAGGGAGTTCAGCGTTGCGGGCAGCGTCTGGGCAGCATTGTGAACCGGAACGATGACCGAAAATACGGGCGCATCAGGATATGTCTTGCCCTGGATCACGATTACAGACTTTCCCGCCGCTTTACCGCAATGGCCAATCGTGACAGCGATTCCGCCCGACCGGATGCGCGAATGTAAAACAAGTCGGCCTGAGAGACGACCAAAACTTCGGGGTCACGGGTAAGGCGAGGGCGCACCGTGGCTCAGCGACGATACCTGTCAAATACAGGAGGGTTTCATCGCGCCAACTGCGAAACAAGTCAATCGGGCGGCAGGCAGTTTGCGCGGTCTGCGACAATTTTGGCGGATAGTCAGACATGTCACACTCTGCTTCGAGCTGTTCTCACGCCGGTATCATGAAGAAGCAAACACTGACCGGATTTTTCCATTGCGTCCCAGTATCCCCGCACCGTATCGAGATGTCATGAGCAAGACATTCGACGCTGCAGTGATTGGCGCCGGCATCATTGGCGCGGCCACGGCGGCAGAGCTGTGCCGCAGGCATCCGGGCTGGCAGGTGCTGGTGCTGGAAAAGGAAAGCGCCCCGGCGCGGCACCAGACCGGTCGCAACAGCGGCGTCATCCATTCGGGGGTCTATTACACTCCCGGCAGCCTGAAGGCGCGCCTGTGCCGCGAGGGGCTGGAACAAACCTATGCCTATTGCCGGGCCAAGGGCATTGCGGTCGAGCAGCGCGGCAAGTTGCTGGTCGCGACCCATCAGGAAGAATTGCCCCGTCTGGACGCACTGGAAGACCGTGCCGCGCAGAATGAGGTCACGGCAGAGCGGCTGGACCAGCGCGCCCTGCACCGGCACGAGCCGCATGTCGCGGGGCTGGGCGCGCTGCGCATCCCCGCGACCGGAATCGTCGATTATGTCACGATGACCCGCGCGCTGCTGGCCGAGGTCGAAACCGCCGGGGGCACCGTGCAGTTCGGCGCCCGCCTTGACGATTTGACCCGCGATGGCGGGGAATGGGTGCTGGGGACCAAGGGGACGCGATTCAGGGCCGCGCGTGTCATCCTGTGCGGCGGGCTGCAATCGGACCGGCTGGCGCGAATGGCGGGGCTGCACAGTGACCTGCGTATCCTGCCCTTCCGGGGTGACTACTACACATTGCCGCCGGACAAGGCACAGATCGTCCATCACCTGATCTACCCCGTGCCCGACCCGGCGCTGCCCTTTCTGGGGGTGCATCTGACGCCTATGATCGACGGCTCTATCACAGTGGGGCCGAACGCCGTGTTGTCGCTGGCGCGCGAGGGCTATGGCAAATTCTCTCTCAACCCGCGCGATGCATTGCAGGCGCTCGGCTATCCTGGGCTGTGGCGCACTCTGGGGCGTCATCCACGGGCCGTCGCTGCAGAGCTGGCAAGCGCACTATCCCGGCGGCGCTATCTGAAGCTGGTGCAGCGCTATTGCCCCGGTCTGACATTGTCCGACCTGACGCGCCATCATGCGGGCAACCGCGCGCAGGTGATCGGGCGGGACGGGCGGCTGGTCGATGATTTCACCATCCTGCGCCGCGAGGGTGTGACCGCCGTTCTGAACGCACCATCACCCGCAGCCACCTCGGCCCTGCCGATTGCGGCGCATATCTGCGGCATGATCGACTGACAGGTGCAAAAGCGGCCGAAATCAGCGCTGCGGACATGCTGCACCATGTCGCGCCGCCTGTGGAATATTCCTGCCGGACAATGCCAAGAATACACTTGCAGGCCACAAACCGCTTGGATAGAAAGCGGCGCAGCGTTGGGGTGTAGCCAAGTGGTAAGGCAGCGGTTTTTGGTACCGTGTACCGTAGGTTCGAATCCTACCACCCCAGCCAGTCCTTCATAAGTTCTTGATATACAATGCGGAATGCGGCCTGATCCCCAGTGACCCTGTGTTTTCGGGGCAACTGCAACAAGGATTGCAATACATCAGTGCATCACCGGGGCGAGCGCTCGCCCCCTGTCCCGCCCCGATCCGCGACAGGTTTTTCGCGCCCTGCGACCTGAATACAAGGGCGAGAGATGGCACGGCTCAACAAAACCATGCGCGGAAGGGCGTTTTACATCTGGCGGCGCAGGCTTCAAGCCGGACCCCTTTCATATAATGGGAAATACATACAGATTTCCTTGCGAAATAACGTGTTAGACGCAGCTCAGGTGTTCGGGCCACGTATAAGCACGGCCGTCAAAGACATGATCAAGTCCATGTTGACCAAAGCCATCACCCTCGAAGGGCTCAAGCCCTGGCTTGATTCTGTCGTCCAGACTCACCTCGCACGGATCGATGCGGCGCGCCGGGCTCAGGCCCCGCCAGCCAGTAATCGTAGATGGCGTCAACGGTGGATGCAGGATCGCGCATGCCACACATACATGGGGGGTCTTCCTTCGGGGTCGGGTCCACACCGTTGCGCAGGATCCCGGCTGTCCGTTTCTCGGGCGATCCGGCAGCTTTGAGGCGCCGCATCCGATCCGGGTCCCGGCGTCAGCCTCTCCGCACTGCCCGAAGAACGCCTTGCGCGCGCAAGCTCGGTTCGTGGCATCCCCGAACGCCATGCCGCCTGTTGCCACCTGTCCGGCGGGGCTGTCGGGGTTGCGGGCATGCGGCGGGGTCAGGGCGGTGAAATCCTGCCATACCCGCCCGGCGCGCAGGTCATCTCGGGTGCGCAGGCCCCGCCACTCAGCATAGATCGCACCCGCGCGCGGCAGGGCGCGCTGTGCGAGGGGCAACCGCGCAAGATGCGGGTCGTTTTCCGGGGGCAGCGCCTGCAGCAGAACGGCATAAGGCGGTCGCGTTCAGGGCCGGTCAGCCAGTGCGCCTGCCCCGCAATCACGGTGCGATGCGTGCGCGGGGCCAGATATTCGATCAGCGGGTGATCATCCGTGTTGACAGGTCCGCCCGCGAACAGGCCAGCCAGACGCGCAGGAAAAACCCCGCCGACAAGGCCCCCGTGGCCCCGCCTGCGGTGTTGACTGCACAAGGCGCGGACCCCATCTGCCCCGGATTGCCGCGCGCCCGAATGACATCCTGGCCGATCAAGGGCAACGTGCCGCCCTTCAGAATGGCCGAGGGCAGCAGGAACGCCGTGGCGTCCAGCGCCTTCAGCACCGTTTCCAGAACCGGATTGGCGCCGACCAGTGCGTAGGCGTAGGATAGAGCGTGACATACGCGTCAGCGACCAGAAAATGCCCCAGCGCCGTGGCGGCCACGCCAATCTCGACCAGCCCGAAAGCGCGCAAGGGCCATACCAGCCGCGCCGAGATGCACCCGAAGATCCAGCCCCCCAGCGCAGTTCCCGCAAGGAAAATCGCAATCGTCGGCGCCGCCGCCCCCGACAGGATAAACAGCGCGCCAAGTGCGGGTGTCTCGAAGCGGCGCGGCGCGGTGGTCTGGGCTGCGATATCTGTCATGAGGGTGAGTTACCTTTAACATTCACGGCAGCAACTCCATCTCGCCACCGATCAGTTTCCTGCGAAATCGGTGATCACGAGAGCGGATCTTGCGGCCAAGCGGGGCAGCCATCTGTACGACAGGGGTGACAAGACAATCGTAACCATTTGCGGCGATATTGAATGTCGGCATGGAGGCAAGAGCAAGCCTGGCCCGCCACTGGATCTTGCGAGAGTTGGAGAGATGCATGAGGACCGAACAACTGTTATGCCGCGACCTGGACACCCGAACCATCGCAGCGCGTGCGCTTGAAAGATTTTCCGGCACGCCGGACTGGATCTGGGTTCAGTTTTCGGCCGGCTATGACACTTACGCCCTCAGGCGCGCGCTGGTTGAAGCCTTTCCTGAAACAGCCCTGCATGGCGCGAGTTCCTGCCTGGGGTCCATGACGAATGACGGTGCCTCGGTCGGTCCAGGTGGCGCGGTTGGCCTGCTGGCATTCTGGGACACCGAAGGCGACTTCGGAACGGTCATGGTGCCTTTCGGCGAAGACCCGAAGCAATCGGCCCGCGAAGCCGCCATTGCTGCGGCTGAGGCCGCTGGTCGGCAGGGAGAGGCCCCCGACATCATCTGGGTTTCCGCCGTGCCGGGATGCGAGGAATCGATCATCGCCGGCATAGAGGACTTCGTGGGGAGTGAAACGCCGATCTACGGTGGCTCGGCCGCTGATGATGATGTAAGCGGCCACTGGTCGGCGTTCGACTCTGCGGGCGAGACGCGGGCGGGTCTTGTCGTAAGTGCCCTGTTCCCGTCGGGCACCATCGGCCATGCGTTCCAGTCCGGTTATGCCCCGGCAGGGCCAAGCGCCACGGTCACTGCCGCCGCAGGGCGCCGACTGGAAGCGCTGGACGGACGCCCGGCGCGCGCGGTTTTCGATGACTGGACAGGCGGACAGGTTGTCATCGGCCCACCCGATACCGCAGCCTCTATCCTTGCGTCGAGCACCTGGTCACCGCTCGGTCGTCCGGACACGATGGTAGCGGACATTCCGTTCTTCCTGCTGCTCCACCCCGCCCAGGCAGAGGCTGACGGTGCGATCACGCTGTTTGCCGACGTCGCGCCGGGGGACAGGCTGCATCTCATGGCCGGCGGCCCTGACGGCCTGACGGCCCGTGCGGCCCGCACGGTCACACTCGCAATGGAGGCTGGTGGGATTTCCCGCAACGATCTGGCCGGGGCGCTGGTTATCTTTTGCGGCGGATCGATGCTGGCGATGCAGTCCGGCATGTCCGAGGTCGCGCGTCAGGTCGACACCGCCCTGGGCGGCAGCCCCTTTCTTGGCGGTTTCACGTTCGGCGAACAGGGCCGCACCATCTCCGGACAGAACTGCCACGGCAATCTCATGATTTCCGCAGTGGTGTTCGCCCGGTCCTGACCAGGTTCAATAATGAGTGCTCGGCCCCCGAGTTAGTGAAGCAGTGACCACGCGTGCAACACAAACCCTCAGCTGACCAAGCGGACCAGCATCGGGATCCGCATAGTGACGAGACGCTGCGCGAGGCGTTGCTGGAACTTGAACGGCTGCGTCAGAACGAAGCACGCGCGCTGCGGGAAAACAAAGCTGTGCTTGACGCGCTAGCCGCAATGACCCGCAGCGCAAGCCCCGGCGCGGCCGTGCCCGAGCTTCTGGCCTCGACCTGCGCGAGCCTTGATGCCAATGCCGCGGTCATCCTGCGCCGACAGCCCGGCGCCGGGCATTGCGTTGTAGAACATGCCACGGCCCCGGAGCTTTGTGGCAAAGGCTCCACAGAACTTGCCGCGCTGATGGCCAAGCCCAGGCGGATCGCGGATGTCGCGCAGACCGGCTGGTTTGCCGCCTGGCCTGCCTATGGCATGTTTCGCGGGCTTATCGTCGCGCCTATCGAAATCGGCGGCCGGCGTGAGGCTGCGCTGCTCTGCCTCGCGCACAAACCTTCTGTCTTCGGGCCGAACTGTCTCAAGCTCCTCGGTCGGATAGCGGATCTCACAGGAACGGCACTCGAAAAACTGGAGCTTTCCAAGAGGCAGACCCTGCTGGCTGCAGTTATCGAGGGGTCTTCGGCCAGTATCGCCATCGCGGATGCCCAGGACCCTCAGGCGCGACTGATCTACGTCAATCCGGCATTCGAAGCGCTGACAGGCTACTCCCGCGACGAGGTGTTGGACCAGAACTGCCGCTTTCTGGCCACCGATCCGGCAGACGCGCCCGAACGCCAGCGCCTGCGTTCCGCGGTGGCCGCACGGCAGCGCGGGCTGTTTCTGTTGCGCAATCGGCGGAAAGACGGCACACCGTTCTGGAATCAGCTCAACCTCGACGCAGTGCCCACCGAGGGAGTCGCCGCCCAGTACCTGGTGGCAACGCAACTCGATGCAACCGAAGGCATCGAGGCATCCGAATCCCTGCAGAGGATGAACGATCGAATCGCCAGTATTGCCGTCGTCAGCGATACCTGGTTCTGGGAATGCAACGCCGACCTGCGCTGGACGTTCTTGTCCGAAGCGTCCGAGCTCATGCTGGGCGCACCCCGGCACGCCCTGCTGGGCCAGTGCCTGTCTGACATCGTTCTCGGACTCGACGAAGCCGCGCAAGCGGACCGCGCCAGACTGGAAAGCCTCATGACGGCGCGCGCACCCATCGAAAGCTTCACATTTCATCCCCCAGCGGCCGCGCAGCGTGACAAGGTCATCCAGCTTAATGGCGCCCCCTTCTTCACGGTCGATGGCAGCTTCGCCGGCTATCGCGGGGTGGCGGCCAATGTCACCGAAATCTCTCGGGCCAAGGAAGAGGCCGAGGTTGCGAACCGGGCGAAATCCGATTTCCTCGCCACCATCAGCCACGAGCTGCGCACCCCCTTGACCGCCATCCTGGGCAATGTCGAGTTACTGACCCCCATGCTCGCAACAGAAGCCGAGCGCCATCTGATGAGCGAGATTGCAGTCGCTGGTCGCGGTCTTGAAGGGGTGCTCGGCGACGTCATCGATCTGGCGCGGCTCGACAACGGGCGTGTGGCCTTGCAACCAGCCAGCTTCCTGCCCGCAGATATCATTTCCAGGATCACGGCGCTCTACAGCTCCATTATCAACGAGAAGGGACTCGAGCTGGAAACCGAGATCCGTGGGGCGACGGCGACGCCCCGCCTCGGCGACGCCGAGCGCATTGTGCAGGTGCTCCATCATCTTGTTGGCAACGCTGTGAAGTTCACACCTTCCGGTCGTCTTTGGCTCCGACTCGATGCAACGCGGCCGGACCAGCTGCAGATCCAGGTGGGCGATACCGGTATCGGTATCGCCGCGGATCAGCTGGCCCGTGTCTTCGACAAATTCGTACAGATCGATGCACGAAGTGAAAGGGCCTTTGGGGGCGCCGGGCTTGGCTTGACGATCTGCCGCCAACTCGTTGCGCTCATGGGCGGCGAGATTATCCTGCGAAGTGAGCTGCGACAGGGCACTACAGTCACTGTCACCTTCCCGATCGCCGAGCTCGCACAAGAAGAGCCTGCGCCTCTGCCACCGCCGAAGGCGCCGATGCCTGGCGCGCGACCTCTGCAGGGTATGCGGATCCTTGTTGCCGATGATACGGCCTCTATCCGCAAGATGCTCTCAGTGATGCTTACCCGATTCGGAGGCGTCTGCACCATCGTCCCGGACGGCAGCGCGGCACTCGCCGCGTGGCGCGAGCAGGCATTCGATTTCGGCCTGTTCGACATTAACATGCCCGGTCTTGATGGGGTCGAACTGGTGCGGACGATCCGCTCAGAAGAGGCCTGCGGGAACCATCTGCGCCTGCCAGCGATCGCCGTAACCGCCAATGCTATGCCCCATCAACGCGACCTGTATCGCGAAGCCGGCTTCGATGCCTGCGTGGCGAAGCCCTTTACCAGCGAACGGTTGCTCGACGCCCTGTGGCCCCTGACCCCTGGTGCCGATGGCCACCGGCACAGTCACTCTGCTTGAGCAGCCCGGACTATGGACCGCCGCCCGGCCCTTCTTGACCTGCCACCCATAACTGCAACAGAGACGTGCGGCACATACCAGATACGTCAGGGGCGCTGCAGAAAGGTCTTTTTATTATCGTTATCTTACGGACAGGCCGCGAAACCTCGCCGGGACTCTGATCACCCGAACCATTCCCCGGCAGCTGACCTGACCAACGCCGCCAGCGCCCCTTGGTGTCACCCTTTGCCCGCACCCTCTGCCGGGGCGAGCTTGTTGACGATGGCGCTCAACTCGGTCGGGAAGGGGAAGACGATGGTCGAATTCTTCTCAGCGCCGATGGTCGTCAGAGTGGACAGATAGCGCAACTGCATCGCGCCGGGATCCGCGCTGAGGATTTGCGCGGCTTCCAGCAGCTTCTGTGCCGCCTGTTCCTCGCCCTCTGCATTGATGACCTTGGCGCGACGCTCGCGCTCGGCTTCTGCCTGCCGGGCGATGGCGCGGATCATCGATTCGTTGATATCGACATGCTTGATCTCGACATTCGCAACCTTGATCCCCCAGGTGTCGGACTGGGAATCAAGGATTTCCTGAATATCATTGTTCAGCTTTTCGCGTTCTGACAGCATTTCATCGAGATCATGCTTGCCCAGCACCGACCGCAGGGTCGTCTGGGACAGTTCTGACGTGGCCTGCATGAAATTCTCGACCTGGATCGTCGCCTTTTCCGGGTCGACCACGCGGAAATAGATCACGGCATTGACGCGCACGGACACGTTGTCCTGGCTGATCACGTCCTGACTGGGCACATCCAGCACACGCACCCGCAGATCAACGCGGACGACCTGCTGGATGATGGGAATGACCAGAATCAGGCCCGGCCCCTTGATCCCGGTGAACCGGCCCAGTGTGAACACGACGGCGCGTTCATATTCGCGCAGAACCTTGATCGCAGAGCCGAGGAAGGCCAGCAGCAGTACCAGCAGGACGATCAGGAAGCCCAGATCGCCTATAATTGAAAAGATATCCATTGCTTACTCCTGTTTTTGTCGCGGGGCGGCGGGCGAGACATCCAGCGTCAGACCGTCAATCCGCTCAATGCGGACGCGGGCCCCGGGTTCCAGTGCTGCGCCGTCATGACGCGCATTCCAACGCTCGCCATGCACGAAGACATGGCCATGCGTTCCGTCCCAATCCTGCACCTTGCCTTCGGCCTGAAGCAGATCACTGCGACCTGTCGTTACCCCCCGCCGGTGCGACGTCAGCGCCATACGACCAATCAGCAAGGTGAATGCCAGCGAGGCCACTACGATAGCCGCCAGCATGGGGATCGATGTTTCCAGCCCAGGCACATCGGAGTCGAACAGAAACACCCCGCCTGCGGCCAGCGCGATGGTACCCCCGATCCCCAGAATACCGAAGGACGGACTGAATATCTCTGCGATCAGCAGGGCCAGCCCCAGCCCGATCAGCGCCAGCCCGGCAAAGTTGAACGGCAACACGGACAGGGCGAACATGCCAAGGATCAGGCTGATCCCGCCGATGGTTCCCGGCACCAATGCGCCGGGATTGAACAGCTCGAACACGATTCCGTAGAACCCGACGATCATGAACAGGAATGCGATGTTGGGGTTGGCGATGATCGACAGGATTTGTGTGCGCAGGTCATGCCCGATCTCGACAATGCTCAGATCGCTGGTCGCCAGGACCATCTCTTCGCCATCCATCTGGACGGTGCGGCCATCGGCAAGGTCCAGCAATTCGGTCAGGTTGCGGGCGGTGAAATCGGCGACATTCTCTTCCACAGCCGCGCTGGCGGTCAGGGTGGCGGCATCGCGCACGGCGCGTTCGGCCCAATCCGCGTTGCGGCCATGCACTTCTGCCAGACTGCGGATCTGAGCGATTGCGTCATTCAGCGCCTTGTTCATTGCCGGATCACCTGCGGGCGCGCGGTCGGGTTCGGGCGCGTCGCCGTTATCAGAGGCATCGCCATTGTCATTGCCAGTCGCATCCTCATCGGCATCTTCCCCGCCGAAGGGCAGGCTGCCCCCGCCCATGCTGACCGGCGTTGCCGCGCCGACCGATGTGCCCGGTGCCATGACCGCCAGATGGCTGGCATACATGATGAACGTGCCGGCACTTGCCGCCCGCGCACCTGATGGGGCCACAAATGTCGCGACCGGCACGTCGGAAGACAGGATCGCGTTGTTGATGTCGCGGGTAGATGTGACCAGCCCGCCGGGCGTGTCCATCCGCAGGATCACAAGCCCTGCCCCGTCTTCGGCGGCGCGGTCCAGGCCCCGGATGATGTAATCGGCGCTTGCGGGGCTGACGGCATCATTCAGATCAAGGACATGGGCGACACCCGCCTGCACGTCCTCTTCCTGCGCCAGAATAAGCCCGGTCAGGCCCAGCAATGCCAGCGCGGCACTGACCGCGAATTTCACTTTTCTCAGCATTTATCGCCGCTCGATCGCACACATCATCATGCCAGATACGTTAGACCCGCGCTGCACAAGTTCAAACAAACCTGTGTGAACCGCGCCAGCTTGTCACATCGCAAAAGCAAAGATGCAGCGCATATAGATGTTTCAGAAAAAACTGAAACGACTGGAATAGCAATGCTGAGCGACCTGAGACAAGAATTCATCCTGCATTTCGGCGAGATGGGCTCTCGCTGGGGGATCAACCGCACCGTCGGCCAGATCTACGCCGCGCTCTTCCTGTCCGAAGAGCCGCTTTGCGCGGATGATCTGGTGGGCCTGCTGGGCGTGTCGCGCTCCAACGTGTCGATGAGCCTGAAGGAACTGCAAAGCTGGTCACTGGTGCAGCTGAAGCACAGGCCGGGTGACCGGCGCGATTTCTTCACCACGCCGGACGACATGTGGCAGATCGTCCGCACGCTGGTCGAGGAACGCAAGAAACGCGAGATCGACCCCACCCTGACCAAGCTGCGCCAGCTGGAGATGCGCCCTGGCTCGGCCGAGGATGCCTATGCCCAGGCCCGCATCACCGAAATGCGCGAGCTGATCGAATTGCTGACCGGCTGGTATGACCAGATGAACAAGCTGGAAACCGAGCGTCTGGTCGCCCTGCTGAACATGGGCGCGAAACTGCAGAAATTCGCGCAATCCGCGCGCATCCTGCCGAAGCGCACAAACAAGACGGAGAATTGAGACATGGAGCTGGCAAGCGATCCCTTCATGCTGTCGCGCATTCAGTTCGCGGCAAATATTACCTTTCACATCCTGTTTCCCACCATCACCATCGCGCTTGGCTGGGTGCTGGTGTTCTTCAAATGGCGGTATAACCGCACCGGCGATACCACATGGATGGACGCCTATTTCTTCTGGGTGAAGATCTTTGCGCTGACCTTCGCGCTGGGCGTCGTGTCGGGCATTACCATGTCGTTCCAGTTCGGCACCAACTGGTCCGGGTTCATGGAGCGCGTGGGCAATATCGCAGGCCCGCTTCTGGCCTATGAGATCGTTACGGCCTTCTTCCTAGAAGCCGTGTTCCTGGGCATCATGCTGTTCGGCTTTCGCCGCGTGCCGGGCTGGGCGCATACGGGTGCGACAGTGCTGGTCGCAGTGGGCACGACCATGTCGGCCTTCTGGATCCTGGTGCTCAATAGCTGGATGCACACGCCCGCCGGGTTCGAGATGCGCGACGGCATCGCCCATGTCACAAGCTGGTGGGAGGTGATCTTCAACCCCTCGATGCCCTACCGGCTGGTGCATATGCTGCTGGCCTCGGGGCTGACGGTGGCCTTTGTGCTGGCAGGCGTGTCCGCGATCCGCTGGCTGATCGGGGACCGTGGCGCCGAGATGCGCAAGACCTTTCGCACCGGCACGATCATGGGCGCAGTGCTGATCCCGCTGCAGATCTATGCGGGCGACCTGCACGGGCTGAACACGCTGGAGCATCAGCCCGCCAAGGTCGCCGCGATGGAGGGGAACTGGGAAACCCGCAGCCATGTGCCGCTGCTGCTGTTCGCCCTGCCCGATGAGGCTGCCCGCGAAAACCGGTTCGAGATCGGCATTCCCGCAGGCGCCAGCCTTATTCTGGAACACAGCCCCAGCGGTGTGGTCCCCGGCCTGAATGATTTCGTGGCCGCGGATGGCACGGTCGAGCATCCGCCTGTCGCGCCGGTCTTCTGGTCCTTCCGGATCATGGTCGGCACGGGCATGGCCATGCTGCTGATGTCCTGGGGTGCTGTATTCCTGATGCGCCGGCGCCGGGGGATGGAGGGGCTGCCGCGCCCGATGGTCTGGGCCTTCGTGCCCATGGCGTTTTCGGGTTGGGTGGCCACGCTCGCAGGCTGGTACACGACCGAGATCGGACGACAGCCCTGGCTGGTCCATGGGGTGCTGACCACGCGAGAGGCGATCAGCGATGTGCCCCCGGCCTTCGTGCTGTCCACGCTGCTGGCCTATCTGGCGGTCTATGTGCTGTTGCTTGTGGCCTATCTGGGCGTGGTCCTGTTCCTGGCGCGGCGCACAGCGCAAGCCGCCACGCCCGAGTTGCCGGATCCGGCCCCGGTCAAGACGCGACCTGCAATGAGCCCTGTTCAAACTGTTCCGGGAGAATGACCATGCCTGACTTTCTTGGTGATCCGACGGTGACATTGCCAGTCATCTTTGCCGCCCTCATGGGTCTGTCGATCCTGATCTATGTGGTGCTTGATGGCTTCGATCTGGGGGTGGGCCTGCTCACCCCCTTTGGGGACGCGCCGCAAAAGGACCGGATGGTCGCCTCGATCGGGCCGTTCTGGGACGCGAATGAAACCTGGCTGGTGATGGCCGTGGGGCTGTTGCTGGTGGCCTTTCCGGTGGCGCATGGCGCGATTCTGACAGCGCTGTACCTGCCTGTCGCGGTCATGCTGATCGGGCTGATCCTGCGCGGTGTGGCCTTCGAGTTCCGCGCAAAGGTCCCGGCCCCGCGCAAGCCGCTGTGGAACATGGCCTTTTTTGCGGGGTCGCTGATGACGGCGCTCTCGCAGGGCTACATGCTGGGCTTTTACATCATGGGGCTGGAACATACGCTGGCCGCGCATCTGTTTTCGGTCCTGACTGGGCTGGCGCTGACAGCGGGGTTTGCATTTATCGGGGCGTGCTGGCTGATCCTGAAGACCGAAGGCGCGCTGCAACTCTCATCGATCCGCTGGGCGCAACGCGCGCTTGTCGGCGTGGTGCTGGGGCTTGGCGCCGTGTCACTGGCCACCCCGCTGGTCAGCCAGCGGATATGGGAGCGCTGGTTCTCTGTCCCAGAGTTCTTTCTGCTGGCCCCGCTGCCGCTGATGTCGCTTGCACTGGTCGTGGCGCTGTGGCTGGTCCTGCGCCGGATGCACGAGATGCCCGACACCCTGGCCTGGCTGCCCTTTGCCGGGGCAAGCCTGCTGTATATCCTCGCCTTTACCGGGCTGGCCTACAGCTTCTACCCGTTCGTGGTGCCAGACCGGATGACGATCTATGATGCGGCCGCCGCCCCCGAAAGCCTGCTGATCATTCTGGTGGGTGTGCTCGTAGTGCTACCAATCATCGGGGGCTATTCGGGACTGGCCTACTACATCTTTCGCGGCAAGGCTGAGGATCTGCGCTACGATTGATCGACCGCTGGCCAGCGGTCGGACCCCTCTGTTTGGACGGTGAAGCGCGGTCGTTTTCCCGCTACACTGCTGCAAAACACAGCAAACAGAGGGGCAATTCATGCGATATGGACTCACGATGCTCGGCAGTCTGGCTGCAGGTCTTCTGGCAATTTCCGGGCCGGCGCACGCCGATATCGACGATGCCTATGACCACCCGCAGATCGAACGTGTTGCCGGGTCGCGGATCGTCTATTTCAATCGCATCGAATACGACCGGCTGTCCATTCCGACTGGCCCACATGCAGGGGATGGCGGGTTTGAGAGCAGCGAGACGCTGGAAGGCGAGGTGCTCAAGCTCAGCTATCTGTTCGAGAACCCGGACATCTCGCCCCTGCAGATCAAACGCAACTATCTGGACGCGCTAGAGGCACGGGGTTTCGACATCCTCTATGCCGACTCGCATGACGCGCTCAGCAGCAATGCCGGGCGGTCGTTCTACCGCGACTCGGGTATCTTCAGCCGCAGCGCGCGCAATTGCTGTCGGCTGGCGACCCGCAGCAGCAGCCGCGATCTGCGCTATATTGCAGCGCAATCCGCCGATGGGTCCGTGCTGGTCGGAATAGCGGCCTTCAACGAAAGACGCGATCCCGGTGCGGCGGTCGAAATCGCTGTGGTCACATCTGCAGAAATGGGCACAGAGATGGATCATCAGCCGCTGACGGTCAGCGAGATGGAAACCGGACTGATCGAGGAAGGGCGCGTGGCGGTGCAGGACATCCTGTTCGAATTCGACTCAGCCAGCATTCTGCCCGAATCCTCGGACGCGCTGGGCACAGTGGCAACGCTGATGTCCGATGCGTCCGATCTGGCGCTGCTGGTCGTCGGACATACCGACAACAGTGGCAGCTATGACTACAATCTCAGCCTGTCGATGGCCCGCGCGCAGGCGGTGGTCGATTACCTGACCGGGCAGCATGGCATCGCCTCGGACAGGTTGCAGGCGGCGGGCGCGGGCATGATGGCGCCCATTTCCACCAACCGCACGGATGAAGGCCGCGCCCTGAACCGACGGGTCGAGCTTGTGGAAATGGCGCGTTGACCTGCAACAGCCCACGCGTCTGGGGCCACAGGCCCTGAACCGGAACAGCCTGAAGGACCTGAACAATGCCGCAAACACCCAATTCCAGACAATCTGCCTGCATCGCGGTTGCAGCGGGTGCCCTGATGCTTGTGCCCGCCAGCGCCGTTGCTCTCGATGACGCCCCGGTGGCCGAGGCAACCGATTTCGTGTTTGAAGTGGTCGATATCGGGTTCTGCTTTCTGCCAGAGATGGCGGATGAGGAGATGCGCGACTTTGTGCTCGAGTCGGCCGGCACAGTGCCGCTGACCGGGGATGTGACCGCCCCGGTCGAGGCCGGGATCTATGGCAGCGGACATTTCATTCGCGGCAGCGGCGGGACAGAAGCGATCTCTGCCTCCATGCACGCCATGATGATCAATGACGCGGACGAGATCACCGCGCTGTGTCTGGTGATCCTGCCCACGGATGGGCCCGAGGGGTTCGAAGGGCAATTCACCCTGCTGGGCCCCGAGGAATATCCGGGCGAAGGCGAAGCGTATTACTCGGTCTTCGGGCGCATTCTGGGGCGCGATGCCACGGGCGAGGAGCACAGCATCGCCGATCTGTCAGGTGGCGAGGGGACACTGCATCTGGATGCGGACGAGGGTGAGATGCTGACCGCGCGGCTGGAATTCTCGGGGGTGATGAATGATGGACAGGACCTGCAATTCGCACTCGAGGCGGAGATGATAGAAATGCGCGACATGCGCTTCATGGACATGACCTCGCCATGACCCGGATCGCGCGCCGCTTTCTCATCGCACTCTTGCTCACCTTGCCGCTTGCCCCTGCCATGGCGAGCGAGGTCACCTATCGGGTGGTCAATGTCGCATCAAATGACGTGCTGAACGTGCGCGACCGGATCGGCGTGCCGGGCAGCAGGATCATCGGCATTCTGCCGCCTGGCACGCGGGGTGTCGTCTGGACCGGGCAGCAAGGTCGCGCCAGGGATGGCGCGCTGTGGTATCGGATCGTGCACCCACGTGTCCCAGCAGGCGGCTGGGTGAATGCCCGGTTCCTGCAAAGGGAACAGGTCGCGGCAGCCCCGCCCCCGCCCTCTGCAGAGCCGCCCGGCAGCCAGTTCAAGGACCACACGGCGCATGAACGGCCCTGGCGGGTTGTGGGCGTCGCCTCGGATGATGTGCTGAACATCCGCGGGGGGCCAGGCGTGTCGCATGGCATTGTCGGCAGCTTCCCCCCCAATGCGCGGGATATCCGGATCACCGGGCGCATCCAGACGCTGCCAAGCGGCGCCGTCTGGGCCGAGGTGCGCGCCGCCACATTGCCGGGCGGGCGGGGCTGGGTAAATGGGCGTTTTCTGAATCCGATGTAGCAGTCTGTTTGAAGGGGGTTGAATGGATAGACGCGGATCGGCACTCTCTGAACGGACGGGGCGCGCAACACCGCGCAGACCCGAAAACCGTGACAAGAGGCCATGATGCACCACACGATCCGCACCACATCTTTCGCAGCAGCACTCGCCCTGATGGCCCAGCCGGGCATTTCAGGCACCGAGGCGCCCATCCTGACCCTGACGGGAAACCTGCCTGATGGCCCCGTCACCCTGAGCCGCAACGACCTGAAGGATTTGCCACAGCATGAGATCCGCACCTCGACCACGGTTACCGATGGCACACCGCTTTTCGAAGGGTTCCTGATGCGCGACCTGCTGGACGAGATTGGCGCCGAGGGCAGCACGATCACCGCGCGGGCGCTGAATGACTACCTGATGGAAATTCCGCGCGAGGATTTCGAGACTTATGATGTTATCGGCGCGCTTTACATGGATGGCGAAGAACTGACCGCACGCGACAAGGGGCCTGTGTGGATCGTGTATCCGCGCGACGATCACACGGACCTGCAGGACATCAGATACGACACCAGGTGGGTCTGGCAACTTGTTGAAATACATATTGAATAACACCTGTCAGCGGGTATGTCCGTTCGGACCCGCCGCGCTGACATCCAGCCAGCGAGGGGGACGACCATGACCGATGACGCGCCGCTGATCCTGTGTTGCGAGGATGAACCGCAACTGCTTCGTGATATCTGCGAGGAAGTGCAAGGCGCAGGCTACAGGGTGATCGCCGCGCGAAACGGGGCCGAATTGCTGGCCCATCTGGAACATTCCACCCCTGATCTGATCCTGTGCGACATCATGATGCCCGGCATTGATGGCTATGGCGTGCTGGCCCGTCTGCGGCGCGATCACCCGCATCTGGCCCATGTGCCGCTGGTGTTTCTGTCGGCCCTGTCGATGACCGAGGCCGTCGTTCAGGGAAAACGGCTGGGCGCGGATGACTACCTGACCAAGCCGATCAATTATGATCTTCTGATCTCGACCATAGAGGCGCGGCTGCGGCAGAGTTGCGAAGCCCGCTCTGCCCTGCGGCAAAGCGCGGTTCTGGGGCGCCACCTGTTCGAATCACTTTCGGTCGGACTACTTGTCTTTACCCCGAACGGGCAGATGACGCAGGCCAATGCCTCGGCGCGCGCCGTCATGGGCAGTGCCGCCGAACGGATCGCCGACCGGCTGGCAGAGCCTGTCCGCCGCGTCGGTGCGCGGGCCGAGGCCGGGCATGAAGACAGCCTGTCGCTGATGCTGGACGATACCACGAACCAGATGGCGCAGATTCATGGCTGCCCGCCCGACCCGAGCACGGACGATCCCTGTATGGTCATCGTCTTTCTGAGCGATTCCTCGACACGCGGGCTGTTGTCGATGGCCGCGCTGCGCGAGTTGTTCGGCCTGACCCCGACCGAGGCACGGGTTGTCCGCAATCTGGCGCGCGGCCTGCGCCCCGAAGAGATCAGCCAGAAACTGGGAGTGGCGCAGACCACCATCGCGTTCCATCTGCGCAATGTCTTTGCCAAGACCAAGACCCATCGTCAGGCGCAGCTTGTCGCGCTGGCCCACACGCTTCCGCTGCGCGACCCGGCGCGCACGCTGCCGGGGGGCTGAGCGGGCGATGAAAAAACCCCCGGCACCGGGCCGGGGGTTTTGCATCATGGCGTTTCCCGATCAGTTCGGAAATTCCGAGGTGATCCCCTCGACGTAGAAATCCATCGTGGCAAGCGCACCATCCTCGGCCACTTCACCATCGGCCAGCCAGGGCGAGCCGTCCTGACGATTGATGGGGCCTGTGAAGGGGTGATACTCGCCCGAGGAAATGGCCGCGATCAGCTCATCGGCCTCTTCCTGCAGCTCTGCCGGGATACGGTCATTCCAGGGTGCCATCTCGATGATCCCGTCGCCCAGACCCAGCCAGGAATTCTGTGCTTCCCATTCGCCTTCCTTGAACGCCTCGACACGGCTGATGTAATAGGGCGCCCAGCGGTCGACGATCGCGCTCAGATGCGCATTCGGGCCGAAATCGACCATGTTGCTGGCCTGACCAAAGGCCATCACACCCGCATCTTCGGCCACACGCACGGCCGCCGTTGAATCGGTGTGCTGCATGATCACATCCGCACCCTGTTCGATCAGGGTTTCGGCGGCATCGGCCTCGAGCGAGGGGTCGAACCAGCTATAGGTCCAGATGATGCGGAATTCGACATCCGGGTTCACGGCCTTGGCGTGCAGATAGGCCGAGTTTATGCCTGACACCACTGCCGGGATCGGGAAGGACGCAATATAGCCGATGGTGTTCGTCTCGGTCATCTTGCCGCCGATATGGCCAAGCACGGCGCGCCCTTCATAGAAGCGCGCATCATACAGCGACACGTTCGGGTGTTCCTGAATGTAGCCGGTGGCGTGCTGAAAGGCGACATCGGGGAAGCGCCCCGCCACGGCGTTGACATCGGGGCCGTAGCCGAAGGACGCAGCAAAGATCATGTCCGTGCCCGACAGCGCCATCTGTGTCATCACGCGTTCGGCATCGGCGCCGTAATCGACATTCTCGACAATGCTGGTTTCAACCGCATCCCCGAAATGGTCCTGCAATTCCTGGCGCGCGCGGTCATGGCCAGCGGTCCAGCCGAAATCACCCACCGGGCCGATATAGATAAACCCGATCTTGGTCGGATCATCAGCCAGGGCCGGTGTGGCAAGCGCGACACTCGCAACAGCAGCGGTCAGCAGTTTCTTCATTTTGGTAGTCTCCCTGTTGGCAGCGTGAAGCCTCAGCTAGAGGCGTGGAATGGTTTGTTCAGCGAGCCGGGCGCGTTCAGCGACGCGCGCGCCTTGCCCGAGGATATGAGAACAAGCACGAGGATCGTTATCAGGTAGGGCGACATTGACAAGTACTCGACCGGGATGCGCACGCCTGCAGCCTGCAGATTCAACTGCAGCACGACAACCCCGCCGAACAGATAGGCACCCGCAAGTGCGCGCCATGGCCGCCAGCTTGCAAAGACCACCAGCGCCAACGCGATCCAGCCTGCGCCGACGGTCATGCCTTCGGTCCATCCGGCCACCCGGATCAGTGACAGATAGGCGCCCCCCAGCCCCGCGCAGGCGCCGCCGAACAGAATGGCCATCAGGCGCACGCGCTTGACATGATAGCCCAGCGCATGGGCAGCATCGTGGTTTTCACCCACCGCCCGCAGGATCATCCCCGCGCGGCTGTATTTCAGGAACCACCAGACAGCGCCCACCAGCGCAATGGTCAGATAGACGACGATGTCATGGCGGAAAAAGGCGCGGCCGAAGAACGGGATCTGTGCCAAGGGGCCAAGGTCCAGGCGCGGCGTGCGGGGGGGCGTGATGCCTACATATTGCTGCCCCAGCAGCGCTGTCAGCCCCAGCCCGAACAAGGTCAGCGCAAGCCCTGTGGCCACATGGTTCGTCATCAGCACCTGGGTCAGCAACGCAAACAGCGCCGCCAGCACCATGCCTGCCAGCGCCGCGCCGACAAAGCCGAGCAGCGGGCTGCCCGAATTCACCGCGATGATGAAACCAAGGCAGGCGCCCATGATCATCATGCCCTCGACCCCGAGGTTCAGCACGCCCGATTTCTCGACCACCAACTCACCGATGGCGGCAAGCAGGATCGGGGTGGCGGCAACCATCAATGCGGCCAGCAGAACGGCAGGGTTGATCGAGCCGAGGATCATGCGCGCGCTCCTTGCGTCAGGCGGATGCGGTAATTTGTCTGGAAATCCAGCGCCAGCAGAAAGAACAGCAGCATGCCCTGAAACACCTGAATGGACGCGCCGGGCAGTTGCAGCATCATCTGGCTAAGTTCCCCGCCGATATAGGTCAGCCCCAGCAGGAACCCCGCCAGCACGATCCCGATGGGGTTCAGCCGCCCCAGAAAGGCCACGATGATGGCGGTAAAGCCATAGCCCGTCGCAAATTCGATCCGCACCTGCCCGCCGGGGCCGGATACTTCGAACATGCCCGCCAGCCCCGCCAGCGCCCCCGCAAGCCCCAGACATATGATGACCAGCCGTGCAGGCGACACACCGCCAAAGCGCGCAGCGCGCGGGGCCTGCCCCGCAAGCTGCACATGAAAGCCCAGCATATGCCGCGTCATCATCACATAGGCAAAGATCACGGCAATCAGCGCCGCGACCACCCCCCAATGCAGGCCGGTATTCGCGATCAACTCTGCATTATGGGCAGAGTCGTAGCGCCGCAGATCGCGCGAGCCGGGAAAGCCCGGCTGGTCGGGGTTACGCATCAGCCCCAGCGCCATCGCGGCCAGAATCCGTTCGGCCACATAGACCAGCAGCAAAGAGACGAGAATTTCATTCGTGTTGAAGCGGGTTTTCAGAATAGCCGGGATCATCGCCCACATGAACCCGCCCAGTGCGCCCGCCAGGATCATCAGCGGGAAAATATACCAACCCTCGATCGGGTAGAAGGCAAGCGCCACACCCGCACCGAACAGCGCGCCCATGATATACTGCCCCTCGGCCCCGATATTCCAGATATTGGCCTTGAACCCGATGGCCAGCCCCACGGCAATCAGGATCAGCGGCGCGGTCTTGATCAGCAATTGCGGGCGTGAATAGCTGCCGAACTGTTCACTGAAGAGCGGGTCGAAAAAGATCAGGCGGATCGCGGCGACCGGGTCCTTGCCAAGGGCGGCGAACATAATGCCGCCTGCGATCATGGTCAGCACAACCGCCAGAAACGGATTGGCGATGCGCCAGATCTTCGACGGCTCCTTGCGTCTTTCCAGCCGGATCATTCGGCGGCCTCATGCGCGACATGCATATCGCCCGATCCCCCCATCATCAGCCCGATCTCTTCCACGCTCAGACCCTTTGCAGGGCGCACGCGGGATAGCCGCCCCTCATTCAGGGCAGCGAAACTGTCGGCCACTTCCAGCAATTCATCCAGATCCTGACTGATGACCAGAACCGCGGCCCCCTTGCCCGCCAGATCCAGAAGCGCCTGCCGGATGGTCGCGGCGGCGCTGGCATCCACGCCCCATGTGGGCTGGTTCACGATGATGACATCCGGGTCGAGTTCGATCTCGCGCCCGATGACGAATTTCTGCAGGTTGCCGCCCGACAGCGCGCGCGCCAGCACATGCGGCCCCGGTGTGCGCACATCAAAGCGCGTGATGATGTCGCGCGCAAAGGCTTCGGCCTTGCCCCAGTCTATGAACCCGCCGCGTTCCAGCCGCTTGCGCCGCGCGGCTGACAGCAGCGCGTTTTCCGTCAGGGTCATATCCGGGGCGGCGGCATGGCCCAGCCGTTCCTCCGGCGCGGCGACGACGCCAAGCCCACGGCGGCCATTCGGCCCCAGATGGCCGACAGGCTTGCCCCGCAGCCGCACCTGATCGCGCGGCGCACGCAATTCGCCCGACAGCATCAGCAAAAGCTCATCCTGTCCGTTGCCCGCGACACCCGCGATGCCCAGCACCTCGCCCGCGCGCAGCTGGAACGAAATATCCTTTAGCGATGTGCCGAACGGGTTGCTGGATTTCAGCGACAGATTCTCGACCTCCAGCACCACATCGCCCATGGCGCGGGCCGGACGTTCGGGCGGGGTCAGGATCTGGCCGACCATCAACTCGGCCAGTTCGCGCGCCGATTTTTCGCGCGGATCGCAAGTCGCCACCTTGCGCCCGCCCCGCAGGATCGTGGCCTCATCACACAGGGTGCGGATTTCTTCCAGCTTGTGCGAGATATAGAGGATCGCCGTCCCCTCGGATGCCAGCTTGCGCAGGGTGCGGAACAGGATTTCGACCTCTTGCGGGGTCAGCACGGATGTGGGTTCGTCCATGATCAGCAGCCTGGGGTCCTGCAACAGGCAGCGCACGATCTCGACCCGCTGGCGTTCACCCGCAGACAATTCGCCCACCAGACGCGACGGGTCCAGCGGCAGGCCATACGCCTCGGACACAGTGCGGATACGCCGGGCCAGATCGCGCAGGGGCGGCGGGTTTTCCATGCCCAACGCTACATTCTCGGCCACATCCAGCGCGTCGAACAGGCTGAAATGCTGGAACACCATGGCGATCCCGTTCAGCCGCGCTTCGGTCGGTTGGCTGGGGGCGAAGGGCTCTCCATGCAGGGTCATCCGACCGGAATCGGGGCGCACCAGCCCGTAGATCATCTTGACCAGCGTGGATTTCCCGGCCCCATTCTCGCCCAGCAGCGCGTGGATCTGCCCCTCACCGATGTTGAACGAGATATCGTCATTCGCACGCACCCCGGGATAGGACTTTGTCAGACCGTCAAGTTGCATCAGGGGGGCAGGCATCAGGGCTTCCGTAGCTGTGACAGGGCTCGCCCGAGAAAACCTGCCTTGCGCCCCCATGACAAGCAAAATCGCAAAATGATGTGGCACCAGGGCGCACAATGTCCATCGCTTGGCCATACGCGCTTTTCATCTTTCGCGTCGTCGTCGCCGGATTTATGCTGGCAGTCATGAGTGATTTGCCCCGTTTTATCCATCTGCGCACCCATACCGAATATTCGCTTCTGGAAGGGGCGCTGCGCCTCAAGCCGCTGGTCAAGACCTGCAAGGACAAGGGCTATCCGGCCATCGCCGTGACCGACACGGACAACATGTTCTGTGCGCTGGAATTTTCAGTGTTGGCCAGTGATTCCGGGGTGCAGCCGATACTCGGTTGCCAGATCTCGGTCGCCTTTGACCCGGCCGCGCCGGGGGAAAAGCCGCGCATGCCGGCCCCGATTGTTCTGCTGGCCCAGTCGCGGCGCGGGTATGAAAACCTGATGGCGCTGAATTCCTGCCTGTATCTGGCCCGCGACCGTGCGCTGCCGCAGGTCACGATGGACGAACTGGCGCATCATTCCGAAGGGCTGATCTGCCTGAGCGGCGGCGCCGATGGCCCGGTGGGTCGGTTGATCACCACCAATCAGATCACGCGTGCCCGCGCGCTGATGGAGCAGCTTGCCGCGATCTATCCCGACCGCCTGTATGTCGAGTTGCAGCGCCACGCTGATGAGGCCGGCCAGATGATGGAAGCCGAGCGCATCACAGAGCGCCCCTTTGTCGAGATGGCGCATGAGCTTGCCCTGCCCCTTGTCGCCACCAATGATGCCTATTTCCCGAACCCCGACATGTTCGAGGCCCATGACGCCCTGATCTGCATTCGCGAAGGCGCCTATGTCGATCAGGCCGCACCCCGGCGCCACCTGACCCCGCAGCACTACCTGAAAACCCCCGAGGAGATGGCCGCCCTCTTCGCCGATCTGCCCGAGGCGCTGGAAAACACCGTCGAGATCGCGCAGCGCTGCGCCTATCGCGCCGACCGCCACCCCCCGATCCTGCCGCGTTTCGCCGAGGATGAGGTCGAGGAATTGCGCCGTCAGGCGCGCGAGGGGCTGGCCGAAAGGCTGGCCGTCATTCCCCATGCCGCCCCGATTGAGGATTATGAGAAAAGGCTGGAATTCGAACTGGGCATCATCGAGGGTATGGGCTTTCCGGGCTATTTCCTGATCGTCGCCGATTTCATCAAATGGGCGAAGGAACAGGATATCCCCGTCGGGCCGGGCCGTGGGTCGGGTGCGGGCAGCCTTGTGGCCTATGCGCTGACCATCACCGATCTGGACCCCCTGCGCTACAAGCTGCTGTTCGAGCGGTTCCTGAACCCGGAGCGCGTGTCGATGCCCGATTTCGACATCGATTTCTGCATGGACCGCCGGGAAGAGGTGATCCGCTATACGCAAGACAAATACGGCCATGACAAGGTCGGCCAGATCATCACCTTCGGCGCGCTTCTGTCCAAGGCTGCCGTGCGCGATGTGGGCCGGGTGCTGCAACTTCCCTATGGTCAGGTGGACAAACTGTCCAAGCTGATCCCGGTCGAAGGGGTCAAGCCCGTCAGCGTGGAGAAGGCGCTGGCCGATGAACCGCGCCTGCGCGAGGCCGCAAAGGCCGAAGAGGTCGTCGACCGCCTGCTGACCCACGCGCAAAAGGTCGAGGGGCTGTTGCGCAATGCCTCGACTCACGCAGCGGGCGTCGTGATCGGGGATCGTCCGCTCGACCAGTTGGTGCCGCTCTATCGCGACCCGCGCTCGGACATGCCGGCCACGCAGTTCAACATGAAATGGGTGGAGCAGGCGGGGCTGGTGAAATTCGACTTTCTGGGCCTGAAAACCCTGACGGTCATCCAGAACGCCATCGAGCTTTTGCGCCGTCGCGGGCAGGATCTGGATATCAACGCCATCCCGCTGGATGATCCGGCCAGTTACAAGCTCTATGCCTCGGCGCGCACGGTGGCCGTGTTTCAGGTGGAAAGCTCGGGCATGATGGATGCGCTGCGGCGCATGAAACCCAC
>REDZ01000174.1 GCA_007695345.1 Paracoccaceae bacterium
AATTCTCGCCCTTCACATCGAGCACCACGGCCGATCCGACAAAGCACAGAAGGTTTGGGATCACAAAACCCGTGCCCTTGCCGCGCCCTGTGGGGGCCACGACCAGACAATGCGGGAAGGTTGTGGAGCAGAGGAATTTGGCGTTTGATTTCGGCTTACCCATCTTGCCAAGCAGAAACCCGCGCCCGGGCTTTTCAAAAAAGCCGTTGCGCTTCAACTCGGACCTCAACTGCCAATGGGTCTCGCCAAAGCGGGTCAGGCCCTCATGGACGACAAAAGACCCCAGCAGCAAGGAGCCAAGCGTGGCAAAGAGGAAGATCAGCCCGATTACCTGCCAGATATCGGGATGGTGGACCCGGATCGCTTGCCAGTTCTGCACCAGAAGGCCCCAATCGAGGGTGGCGGCACTGCCGGTGAGTTTGAGTGCCAGATAGCCAGTGGCCAGAATATAGGCGAGCGCAAACCCGAGCGCGGCAAAGAGGCCAAGGCCTGCCAGTACGCGTGTCTTAATCATGGCCTACTCCGCGGTCTTGCGCCGCATTGGCCGCGCGTTCATCGAACCAGTCTTCGGTCACTTGTTTGAGCGCAGGCTGCGAGTTCCCCTCGGCCTTGAGATATTCGCGGGCAACAGACAGCTGGTCTTCGCGCGAACCGACCCCCTCAAGCCCGGAGATATCGCCCTGCTTCAGGCGCGCGATCTCGTCGGGGGTCAGGCGTTCCTCCACGGCTGCGCGATAGGCCTCGGCGCGTTCGGCATCGGTTGGCGCGGGCAGTCTGGCCAGATCGGATTTCGCGGCGATCAGGACGCCGGCGGCGGCTGTTGCAGCAGCGGTGCCAGTGCCAGCGGTGGTGCCCGTATTGGTCCCAGTCTGGGTGTCCGTGCCGCGCTGGATATCCTGCGCCTCCCAGGCGCGGCGACTGCCTTGCTTCTCGACCAGCGCATTCGTCACGGGATCACGCGTTGTGATGGTGACGGGCTCGGAGCGGGTCGAGGACAGGGTGACGCTGTCGCCCGTCTTCACCCCCTGATCGGTGAGCGCCCTGGCGACCCCCATGCCCCAGACATCATGGCTGCGACCATTCGGGAGCTGCAGGCGCACATAGGGCGACGCGGCCGCCCCGGGGCGGTCCAGATAGGGGCGTGTGCCCTGCGCAAGGATGGTCCCGCGCACGCCCTCTCTGTAATCAACCCTGTCGCCCGACGTGGTGGGGGCGGAACTGCCCGCAGGATCGCGGGAAAGGTCACGCGTTGCGTCGCGCCCCCGGTCGCCCGTCTCCGCGACAGGCCCGTCGGTCCGCTGCAAGCTGCGCGGGCGCTCCATGTCACTGCGACGCGTGGCTTCCTCAACATCGCGCGCATTGGGCGTGTAGCCCTCGACCTTGATGCCCTTGGCCGCCCCTTCGATCCACATTTCGCGCCGGAACTCCTGCGGGCCGGTGACTTTCATGGATGCCCAGCCACGATGGGCCGCGAGATTGACCATGTCGAGCGCTGTCGCCTTGTCGGCGGCCTTCGTGCTCAGCGTATCGCCCGTATCGACGATGGCCGCGCGCGCGTCATCGTAGTGGCGGTAGAATTCCTGCACGTCGCCCTGTTTGGTCACGACAAAACGGTCGTAATAGCTTGCAGGCGTATCGAGCGGATCGAGCCAGCGCCTTGCGTCCGTGATATCGCCCGCGCGCGCTGTGCCTGCCTCTTCCCCCCGAGCGGCCGTATTCTCCTGCGCAGCCTTATCCGCCTGCGTTGCCCCTTCCCCGTGCTGCGTGCCCGCCGCTTGCGGGACCGCCCCCAGCACCTCGGCCTTTGCCTCCGCGCGGGCCTGATCCTCGATGTCAAAGGACCGCGACGAGATCGACGCCCTGTCAAATCCCTCGCGACGCAACGCCGTGATCGTGTCCTCGATCTTCTGCGTGGTCTTTGCATCAATGGCCTCGCGCTGCGCAGGTGTCAGATCGAGGCCGACATCCTCCCCGATCCGGTCATGCACACGGTCCACCTCTTCCAGCGCGCGGTCGAGATCCCCCTGCTTTGAGAGATCGAACCCGTGATGCGCCGCCACGCTGCGCAGATCATCCAGCAGCCATTGTTGTTCCAGCGCGGAATTCGGCGCGCCCTCGCGCAGCCGGGCCATGATCGCATCCCCGCTGATCCCGCTGCCCTCCGCCGCCCCCCGGATACGCCCTTCGCCCACGCGCGCGACATGCGCCATCGCGATGGTCGCATTCTGCTTTGCATAAATGCCCTCTTCACTGGGTGGGCCGGTCAGTTCCTGATCGCGCGCCTCCGCAGGCAGCAGGGCGTCCAGCTTTGAGAGCGCATCGCTGAGCAGCACTTCTTCTTGTGGGCGCTCGCCCGGCGCGGCTGCCGCAATCCGGTCCTCGGCGCCAGCCACGACCGCATCGAGGCGCTGCAGGGCCTGCGTAAACCGCTCTTGTTGTAACATCGGGATGGCTCCGTAACTTTGGGATTGAAGGCTGCGCCCGGCGCCGAGATCGTCGGCCGCGCGCTGAAGGTTTTGGGCCAGATCGGAGAGGCGCGTGTAAGACGCGATCTCGCCACGGGTGAAACGGGCATGATCGATGGCCT
>REDZ01000177.1 GCA_007695345.1 Paracoccaceae bacterium
GCGCGAAACGGTCGAGAACCGCTGGACCGCGAATGACCCGGTCTTCTTTCCGACAGCGTTTCACGACAATATGCCGAATTATCAGCGCGGCATGATGCGCGCGATAAGCCGTTTCACGATGGAGCTGGAAAACCAGATCGGGCGGCTGCGGGGGTCGTCAGCCATCGACCGCGATCTGGAACGCGCGACCGGCCTGCTGCAATTCCCGACCGATGTGTGGTTGTTCGATTTCGATCAGTCCATCCTGCCGATCCAGCCCGCCGACACGCAGTATGAGGCCGCTGCGCGCGCCTTGCGGTCCTTCAATACGCGCGTCGCCATGGGCATGGCCGTGTTCGAAACCCGCGCCGACGCGTTGGCCCTGACGGTTGAACGCATGGCCGGTGAACTGGGATCACGCGCCGCGATCGTGGATGACCATGTCAGCGAGGACGGGTTCATCATCGATTTCGTGTCCGATGACATCTTCTATTTCAACAAGGGGATGGCCTATGCGTCCTATCTGTTGCTGCGCGAACTGGGCCGCGATTTCGAAGATGTCATCCGCGCCCAGGGCCTGACCCGCGTGTGGCAGCAGGGGCTGGAGAGCTTGCGCCTGGCGTCCCAGCAGAAACCGCTGGTCGTGCTGAACAGCTCTGGCGCGAACAGTTTCCTTGCCAACCATCTGCATCTGCAGGGCTTCTATCTGAAGCGCGCCATTCTGCAACTGGATGAGGTCGCGCGTGTGATCCGCGCGAACTGAGCCAAAGCGATGGCAACACGCACCCCGGCGCCTTGAGGACCGGGGTGTTTGTTGTGCAGTCCTCTCTCGTCCATGGTACAGACTGTCGGATGTGAAGCTGCCGGGCCAGAACGCGGGGCTTGCCCCGCAATGTTGCGGCATCAGAAACGCTGTATCGTCCTGCGCCCTGCTTGGGTGCGCCGGATATGCGTGTCGGGCATGGTGTCAGATCGTGAGCGGTAGGCAATTGCCGGAACGCCATGGAACCTGGCCTGCGAACAAGAAAACGCCGGGGCAACGTGGCCCCGGCGCTTTCCCGCGATGTCGCGGCGTTATTCTGCTGCGATGGCGTGGTGCTCCCGCCTCTCGATGGTTGCATCCTCTTGCTCGACCAGCCGCAGGATGTCCGAGGTGATCTTGGCCTCGCGTTCGGCCCGAAGCGCCAGATCCTCGACATCGAAGGCAAGCGTTGCACGCGACAGGCCGATCCGGTTGAGCTGCCGCTCCTTCAGCCGCAGCAGGGTGGCCGTGATCGCGATCATGTCGCGTTCCTGCAGCCAGGCTTCATAGTCGCGCCGGTCGCGATGGATCAGCCGGCCCCACAGGCCGATCACGCCATCCTTGCGCCTGGCACGGGCGGGCAGGCAAGGGGCAGTCTGCATCATGGACATGGGTTCCTCCATCTGGTTGATATGGCGATAACGCCTTGATGCTGCGTTTCATCCCGGCCTCACCATGGCGTGATCTCCAAGGGGTTTCGCCGCGCGCGACGGGATGAAACTGCGCCCCCATGCGTTAGCTTATCAACCATGATATGAGAGATCATCATCGCCGCGACGCGGGTTGCGGGGGTGGTTGATCACGGGGATACGAGGCTATTGTGCGCAAGACTGCCGAACAGACAGCCGAACAGACACCGGGCCATGATGCCCCCCGACCTGTGCGCGCCACCCAGATGGTGCTGCGCGACACACCCCTGCCGCCCGGCGCGCGCTGGCGCCGTTTTGCCGTCAAACTGGTGGCACTGGCGCTGATCTGGGGGGTGCTGACCGAATTCCGCCTTGATGCGCTATACTTCGGGGTGCCCGCCATCCTGCTGGGGGCGGCGCTGGTCTTCGTGATGCCGGTCGCGCCGGGCTGGCGCATCTCGCCCGCCGGTGCAGTGAACTTCGCGCTGTGGTTTGCGGTCCAGTCCGTGCGCGGGGCAGTCGATGTCGCGCAGCGCGCCTTTTCGCCAGCGATGCCGCTGCGACCGGGGTTTCGCAGCTATGCGCCCGACCTGCCGGGCGGCGCGCCACGGGTGATGTTCCTCAACACCATCACGCTACTGCCCGGCACCCTGTCGGCCGAGGTTGCGGGCGATGAGGTGATTGTCCACATGCTCGACACGCGCGCCGATCTGGAGGCCGATCTTGGCGCGCTGGAGGCGCGGATCGCCGCGCTGTTCGGTCTGAACGTCAAGTCCAGAGGGTCCACATGACAATCTATCTTTACGCTATCGCAACGCTGTTGCTGCTGAGCATTCTTGCCGGGCTGATCCGCGTGCTTCGCGGCCCCCGCCCGGCAGAGCGCATGATGGCCGCGCAACTGTTCGGGACAGCGGCGGTGGCGATCCTGCTGATCCTGTCGCGCATAATGGACAGCCCGGCGCTACTGGATGTCGCAGTGGTCTTTGCGCTGCTGGCAGCCGTGACGCTGGTGGCCTTTGTCGTCCTCGCGTCGCGCAAGGTGTCATGATGCCGGATCTGATCACCTTTATCTCGGCGGCGCTGATCGCGGCGGGTGCTGTTTTCTTCATCGCCGGCACTGTCGGTCTGCTGCGTTTTCCTGACACTTATTGCCGCCTGCACGCGCTGACCAAGGCCGACGGGTTGGGGCTGGCGCTGATCGCGCTGGGGATTGCGCTGACTGCCAGCAGTTTTGGCGAGGTGTTTCGCATCGCGCTGATCTGGTTCTTTGTCGCAGTGGCCAGCGCCACGGGCGGCCATCTGATCGCCACCCACGCCCGCCGCGTGGACCGGGCCGAGGGGAAGGAGGGGTCATGACCGATGCCGCCACCCTGTTCGACCTGCTGCTGGCAGGTTCGGTTATCGCGCTGGCGATCGCCTCGCTGACCGTGCGCGACATGTTCGCGGCCATCGTGCTGTTCGTGATCTTTGGCCTGCTGTCCGCGCTGGCCTGGGTGCGGCTGTCCGCCCCCGATGTCGCGCTGGCCGAGGCCGCCATCGGCACCGGCGTGACCGGCGCGCTGCTGCTCAAGACGCTGCATCATCTGCGCTATGTCACCGGCAAGCTGGGCGAGGGGCAGGCGCGTGACCTGACCCCCATTGCGACTGTGCCCGCAGGGGTGATCTGGGCCAATGCGGCGTTTTGCGGCATGATCACGCTGGGGCTTGCACTGGCCTTTCTGGGCGCGCCGCAGGCCGGTCCGGGGTTCGACAGCCTGGTGGCCGAGGCGATGCCTGCCAGCGGGGTGGATCATCCGGTGACGGCCGTGCTGCTGAATTTCCGCGCCTATGACACGCTGATGGAGGTGGTGGTGCTGCTGGCCGCCGTCATCGCGGTCTGGCAGATCGAACGTGGCCTGTCCGACGCCCCCGCCCCCGCGCTGGGCGAGGTCTGGCAGGGCTTTGCCCGCCTGACGCTGCCTGCCATCGTGGTCGTGGGCACCTATCTGCTGTGGAAAGGGTCCGAGGCACCGGGCGGCGCCTTTCAGGGGGGCGCGGTGCTGGCGGCGGTGGGGTTGTTGCTGCTCTTGTCGCGGATCTATGTGCCGCGCCCCGCGCATCGCGGCCTGGCGCGCTGGGCCTTTGTGCTGGGCACAGGGGCATTTGCCGGCGTGGCGCTGCTGGTGTCGGGTGGCGGGCGCGTGGCCTTTGAATACCCGGCCCAGCACGCCTATTCGCTGATCCTGCTGATCGAGGGGCTGGTGACGATTTCCATCGCCGTAACGCTGGCCGCCCTGTTTCATGGGCGAGAGCCGGTCGCGGCCCCTGCACCGGAGGGACGCAATGACACCTGATCTGATCTATGGGCTGACCGGGATCGCGGTCTTTGCCATCGGGCTGGTGGGTGCGCTTTGCGCGCAGGACCGGCTGCGCCGTGTGCTGGCGCTCAAGCTCTGTTCGGTGGGCGCGGGGTTCGTGCTGGTCGTCGCGGCCTGGCGCACCCCACCTGCCGACCCGGACCCTGTGCCCCACGCACTGGTCATCACCGGCATTGTCGTGATGATCAGCGCCACTGCAGTCGCGCTGGCGCTGATCCGCCGTCTGCAAACGCTCGAGGCCGAAGATGATGATGGTTGATCCTCTCATCCTGACCCTCTTCCTGCCCTTGTTCGGCGCCATCGCGGCCTTTGTGTTGCCGCGCGCGGCGGCCTGGGTCGGACTGCTGGCCGTGCTGGGCACGGGGGTGGCAGTGGCCGCACTTGCGCGCGCCGTGCTGGCAGAGGGGGAGGTCGTGACCCAACTGGGTGGCTGGGCCCCGCCGCTGGGCATTGCACTGCGCGCCGATGGGCTGAGTGTGGCCATGCTGGCGATGACAGCGGGCGTGGGTCTGCTGGTCAGCATCGGCGCGCTGGATGCCCTGCGCGATCTGCGCGAGCGGCAGTATTTCTGGCCGCTCTGGCTCTTGTTGCTGACCGGCATGAACGGGGTCTATCTGGGCACCGATATCTTCAACCTCTATGTCATGATCGAGGTCATCGCGCTGGCTGCCGTGGGCCTGACCGTGCTGAGCGGCACGAAACAGGCCGTGCGCGCGGGGCTGGAATACATGTATGCCTCGATCCTTGGCGCGCTATTGTTCCTGATGGGGGTGGGCTTTGTCTATCTGCAGGCAGGGCGGCTGGATTTCGCAGGGCTGATCGCGGTGGAACCCTCTGGCGCGATGAGTGCAGCACTTGCGCTGATGGTGGTGGGGCTATTGCTCAAAACCGCGTTGTTCCCGCTGCATTTCTGGTTGCCTGCGGCCCATGCGAACGCGACGGCCCCGGCCTCGGCGCTGTTGTCGGGGCTGGTGGTCAAGGCCGCGCTCTATATCTTCCTGCGGCTGACCACCTATATGCCGCTGCCGGACGAGATACTGGTCACGCTGATCGGCACGCTGGGCGCAGGTGCCGTGCTGTGGGGGGGCGTGCAGGCGCTGCGGGCAGAGCGGCTGAAACTGCTGGTCGCGTGGTCCACGGTCGTGCAGATCGGGCTGATATTCATTGCGTTTGCCCGTGCAGGGCAGGTGGGGCTGAGCGAAAGCTGGAAGGCAGCGGCGCTGCTGATCCTTGCGCATGGCGTGGCGAAATCCGCGATGTTTCTGGCCGCGGGCCGGATCAAGGATGAAATCGGCCATGACCGCATCGCCGATCTGGATAAATCCGATACCCGGCCCACGCTGGCGCAATTCACCTTCGCGCTGGCGGCGATCAGCATCATCGGGTTGCCGCCCAGCCTTGGCTTCATCGGGAAATGGACACTGATGGAAGGGGCCATGGCCGCGGGTTACTGGCACTGGGTTGCCGTCACCATGATCGGCACGCTGATGTCGGTGGCTTATTTCAGCCGGGTCTTTGCCGGGTTCCTGCGCTTTGACCGGATGCGCGGCGAACTGGCCGAACACAAGGGCTGGGCGCTGGCCGATGCCGCACCGCTGACGCTGGCCATCGCGGCCATTTCGCTGGGCCTGATGGCTGCGCCGATCCTCAGTTTTATCGAACTCGGCTACCCGTTCGGAGCGCAACAATGACCGAAACACCGTTCCTGCCGCTTTTCATTCTGCTGACCTCGCTTCTGGCCTCGCCCGTCTTGTTCGCGCTGCCTGAAAGTGCGGCGCGCCTGCGCACGGGCATCAATCTGGGGGTTGCGGCGGTCAAGGTCGCGCTGGTCGCCTGGCTGGGCTGGAAGGTCGGGCAGGGCGTGATCTATGATGTCAGCTTTACCATGCTGCCGGGGCTGGATTTCAAGCTTCAGGCTGACCCGCTGGCGATGCTGTTCATCTCGCTTTCGGCAATCCTGTGGCTGATCACCACGGTCTATTCCGTGGGCTATCTGGAGCGCGGGCCCCATCGGGCGCGGTTCTTCGGCTTTTTCAGCCTGTGCGTGGCCGCGACTGTCGGCATCGCCATGGCGGGGAACCTGTTCACATTCCTGATCTTTTACGAACTGCTGACGCTGGCCACCTATCCGCTTGTCATCCATCGCGGCAGTGCCGAGGCATTGCGCGCAGGGCGCATCTATCTGATTTACACGCTGGCCGGGGGGCTGGTGTTGCTGTTGGGCACGCTGGGGTTATGGGTGCTGGCGGGCACGACCGATTTTGCGCCCGGCGGTATCCTTGATGATGTGGTGGCCGAGAACCGGCTGGCGGCGCAGATGCTGTTCGTGGTGCTGGTGGGCGCACTGGGGGTCAAGGCCGCGCTGGTGCCGTTTCACGCGTGGCTGCCCATTGCGATGGTGGCGCCTGCGCCTGTCTCGGCCCTGTTGCACGCGGTCGCGGTGGTCAAGGCGGGCGCTTTTGGCATCATGCGCGTGGTCTATGAGGTGTTCGGGATCGAGACCGCGCAGGCGCTGGGCCTGACCGCGCCGCTGGCGGCACTGGCGGCGGTGACGATCATCTATGGCTCGCTCAAGGCGATCACGCAGGACGACATCAAGAAGCGGCTGGCCTATTCGACGGTCAGCCAGGTCAGCTACATCACGCTGGGTGTGGCGCTGGCCAGCCCGATTGCCGCTGTGGGGGCCATGGCGCATCTGATCCATCAGGGGCTGATGAAGATCACGATGTTCATGGCCGCTGGCAATCTGGCCGAAGGGCTGGGCGTGAAAAAGGTCAGCCAGATGGACGGGGTGGGCCGCGACATGCCGGGCACGATGCTGGCCTTTTCCGCCGCCGCTCTGGCCATGATCGGGTTGCCGCCGCTCGCGGGGTTCGTCAGCAAATGGTATCTGGCCCAGGGCGGGCTGGATGCGGGCTATGGCTGGGTGATCGCGCTGCTGTTGGGGTCCAGCCTGCTGAATGCGATTTATTTCCTGCCCATGCTGCACCGCGCCTGGTTCCGCGATGCGGGCGCGCGCGACCAGACCCCGGCGCGCCGGCGCATCGGCTGGATGCTGGCCGCCCCGCCCATCACGACCGCGCTGATGGTGCTGGCCGTGGGTGGCTTTGCCAATGCGCCCTTCAGCCCGCTGGAATGGACGCGGTTCGTCGTGGCGATCGAGTATCAGGAGTAAGGGATGTCACTCTCGGTCTATCTGTTTGCCGTGGGCTGGCCATTGGCGATGGCGGCCGCCCTGCTGGTTGCGCCGGCACGCCCGATCCTGTGGCGGATGATGCCGCTGGCCGCATTGCCCGCGCTGCTGCTGGGCCTGCTGGGGCCTGGACCGCAGCTTGTGCGGGGCGACTGGTTCGTGCTGGGCCTGACCATGGGGCTGGATCAGACCTCGCGCCTGTTTGTGATCTTTACGAGCGTGCTGTGGATCGCAGCCTCGAGCGCGGCGCGGCACTGGATGCGCGACGACCCGCGCGCCACGGGCTTTGGCGTCATGTTCCTGATGGCGATGAGCGGCAATCTCGGCCTGATCCTGTCCAAGGATGCGATGGCCTTCTATGGCGCCTTTGCCTTGATGAGCTTCGCATCCTACGGGCTGGTGGTCCATGCCCGCGATGCAGGTGCCAAGGCGGCGGCGCGGCTGTATATCGGGTTTGTGGTGATTGGCGAGTTGATCCTGTTTTCCGGGCTGGTGCTGGCGGCCACGCAATCCGGCTCTATCCTGCTGGCCGATATGCGCGGGGCGGAACTGTCAGGGCTGGCGGTCGCGCTGCTGCTGGTGGGTTTCGGGATCAAGCTGGGCGTGATGCCGCTGCATTTCTGGCTGCCGCCTGCGCATGGCGCCGCCCCGGTCCCGGCCAGCGCAGTGCTGTCGGGCGCGATGATCAAGGCCGGGCTGTTCGGCATCCTGTCGGCCGTGCCGCTGGGGGTGGTCAGCTATTCCGATCATGGCACGGTCGTCATGGCGGCCGGGATGATCACGATCTTTGCCGCCTTGCTGCTGGGGGTGCAGCAGGATAGTGCCAAGCCCGTGCTGGGTTTCTCCAGCGTCAGCCAGATGGGAATTATCGCGCTGGGGCTGGGCGCGGGGCTGATGACGCCTGCGGCCTGGCCCGCCATTGCGCCGGTGCTCGTGTTTCTGGCCGCGCATCACGGCTTGAGCAAGGGGGCGCTGTTTCTGGGCGTGGGTGCATGGGCGGCGCAGACCGGGCGCGCGGGGCGCGTGGCGGTCACGCTGGCGATGCTGGCCCCGGCGCTGGTGCTGGCGGGTCTGCCCTTCAGTTCCGGCGCGTTGGGGAAAGAGGCGCTGAAAAGCGCGCTTGCAGCCGGGTCAGAGGTCTGGCTGCCCTGGCTGATCCTGGCACTGACGCTGTCGGGTGTGGCGACCACGCTGCTGATGGCGCGCGCGCTGGCCGCGCTGTGGCTGCACCCGCCCAAGGCCCCGCCCGCCCGGCCAGAGGCGTTGGCGCTGCCGTTTCTGGGCCTTGCGGGCGGGGCTGTGGCGCTGCCGGTCATCTGGCCGCTGCTGCACAGCGGCATGGCCGCGCCTGTGCTTGACGCATATAGCGGTGCGCTCTGGCCTGTCGCGCTGGGCACAGGGATCGCGCTGGCCACGGCCATCACCGCCTATGCCCAGCAAATCGGACCGGCCGCGTTCGTCGCCCTGCTGCTGGCACCGGGGCGTGCGGTGACGGACCGGATGGAAAGCTGGTGGGCCGCCAAGCGCCGGGCGGCGCGGCGCGTGGGGCTCGCCGTGCCGCGCAGGCTGGAAGCGGTCGGGCAAAGCTGGCGGCTGGGCCAGACAGCGATCGCCGGGCTGATCGCGGCTGTCCTGCTGGTTGAGGCGACATCCAGCCTGCGTCCGACCCAGATCAAGACACCCGCCGTGTTGCTGGACCCGACAGGGCAGGAAACCGAGCTGGATCTGCCCGATCTGGAAACCGATACCGAGATAGAGGAGACTGAGGCGCTGGAGGATGATCTGGCCGAGTAAGCCGCTCAGGGGATAAAGGCCAGCCCGACCCCGCCCAATGCGGCAACGATCACCACCACCCATGGCGGGGCCTTCCACGCCATCAGCAGCACGAAACAGGCCAGCGCGAGGGTGAAATCGCGCATGTCCCCGACCGCGCTGGTAAAGACGGGTGAATAGAGAGCCGCGCCAAGAATGCCCACGACAGCCGCATTCGCCCCCTGCATCAGCGATTGCGCGCGCGCCATCGTGCGAAACCGTTCCCAATAGGGCAGCACGCCGATCAGCAGCAGGAACCCCGGCACAAAGATCGCGGCCAGCGCCAGCGCGCCGCCCGCGATTCCGTTGGGGGCCGGACCCAATGCGCCCAGATAGGCGGCAAAGGTAAACAACGGCCCCGGCACGGCCTGCGCCGCGCCATACCCTGCCAGAAACTCATCCGCGCTGATCTGCCCCGTGGCGACCGTTTCGGCCTGCAACAGCGGCAGCACGACATGGCCGCCCCCGAATACCAGCGACCCGGCGCGATAATAGCTGTCGATCAGCGCCAGAACCGGCCCTTGTCCGGCCAACAGGGGCAGCAAGGCCAGCAGAAGGGCAAAACCAACCAGCGCCCCGATTGCAATGCCGCGCGACACGGACGTTGCAAGTGGCGCGCCCCCGCTTGCCCCTGCGCCGCGCCCCAGCACCAGCCCGGCCAGCCCACCCAGGACAATCGCCCCGACCATGCCGAAGGCGCCGGGCAGCACGGTCAGCATGGCGACGGCCCCAACGGCTATGGCGGCACGTTCGCGGTCCGGGCACAGGTTTTGCGCCATGCCCCAGACAGCCTGTGCGATGATCGCCACGGCCACGATCTTCAGCCCGTTCAGCGCGCCTGTGCCCACAGGCCCCGACAGGCTGGCCGCGCCGAATGCAAAGGCCAGCATGATCAGCGCAGAAGGCAGCGTGAACGCAACGAAAGCCGCCAGCGCGCCTGACCAGCCTGCGCGCATCATCCCCAGCGCAAAGCCCAGCTGAGATGACGCCGGCCCCGGCAGGAACTGGCACAAGGCGACCAGATCGGCATAGGCGCGATCATCCAGCCATTTGCGGCGTGTCACCAGTTCGTCCCGGAAATAGCCCAGATGCGCAATCGGCCCGCCGAAGCTGGTCAGCCCCAGCTTGAGAAAGGCGCCGAAAACCTCGGCTGCATTGCCTGCCGGGGTGGTGTGTTGTGTCATTCCTGCTTTGCCTTGTGTCGCGTCGCGTCGCGTCGCGTCGGGTCTGTCGGATCGGTGTAACAGTTTCGTGGCAGGGCTGTCAGCGCGTCGGAAAAACCATGCTGTCCTTGACCGTGCCATAGGCGAAGCTGGTGTCAATCGATCCGATCCCGCCGACCCGTTGCAGCCGGGTGCGGATGAACGCTTCATATGCGTCCAGCGAGTCGATGACGACCCGAAGCTGATAATCGGAATGCCCGGTCATCACATGGCATTCCAGCACTTCTTCCATGCGCCCGACCTCGCGTTCGAAGCTGCCAACGGTCGCCTCGTCATGCCGTTCCAGCCGGATGCGGACAAAGGCCGTGATGGCCAGACCATATGCCCTGGGTTCGACCCGCGCGGAATAGCCGCGGATCACGCCACGCTTCTCCAGATTGCGCAAGCGGCGCAAGCAGGGCGAGGGGGACAGATTGACCGCCGCCGCCAGATCCTGATTCGACATGCGCCCGTCGCGCTGCAATGCGCGGATGATCTGGCGGTCCTTGTCGTCCATAATGGTCCTGTGATTAGCATATTCTGCCAATTTATAGACTTATAATGGCTGAATACGCAATTCCTGAACGTCGTAATCGCGATATCCTGCCGAAAACAGGAGATGAAAATGACCCAGAGCCAAGGCTTCGCCACCCGCGCCATTCATTGCGGCTATGACCCGATGCAGAACCAGGGCGCGCTGACCCCGCCGCTGCATCTGACCTCGACCTTCGCCTTTGACACGGCCGAGGCCGGGGGCGAGCTGTTTGCCGGGGCGCGTGGCGGGCATGTCTATTCGCGCATCTCGAATCCGACGCTGGATCTGCTGGAACAGCGCATTGCCACGCTGGAAGGGGCAGAAGCCGGGCTGGCGCTGGCATCCGGCATGGGAGCGATCACATCGGTCCTGTGGACGCTGCTTGCGCCGGGGGATGAGGTGATCGTGGACAAGACGCTGTATGGCTGCACCTTTGCCTATATGCAGCACGGGCTGCGCAAATTCGGGATCACCATCACACATGTTGATCTGACCGAGCCTGCAAACCTGACCGATGCGATGAGCGAGCGCACGCGTATCGTGTATTTCGAAACGCCTGCAAACCCGAACATGCGGCTGGTCGATATTGCCGCGGTCGCGCGCATCGCCCATGCTGGCGGGGCGCAGGTGGTGGTCGATAACACCTATGCCACGCCCTATCTGACCCGGCCCATCGCGCTGGGGGCGGATCTGGTCGTGCATTCGGCCACGAAATATCTGGGCGGGCATGGCGATCTGGTCGCAGGGCTGGTCGCGGGCCGGGCAGAGGTGATTTCCGAGATCCGGCTTGTCGGCATGAAGGACATGACCGGCGCGGTGATGGCGCCTTTCAATGCGATGCTGGTCATGCGCGGGCTGAAGACGCTGGCGCTGCGCATGGACCGGCACTGCGCATCGGCGCAGGTCGTGGCGGAATGGCTGGACCGGCACCCGGCGGTTGCAAAGGTGCATTACCCCGGCCTGCCCGGTTTCGCGCAAGCCGATCTGGCGTCGCGGCAGATGGCACAGCCCGGCGCCATGATCGCGTTCGAGATGAAAGGCGGGATGCAGGCCGGACAGGCAATGATGAACCGCCTGCAGTTGATCGTGCGCGCGGTGTCGCTTGGGGATGCAGAAACGCTGATCCAGCACCCGGCCTCCATGACGCATTCGACCTATACGCCGGAAGAACGCGCCGTGCATGGGATCGGGGATGGTCTGATCCGCCTGTCGGTCGGGCTTGAAGATGTGGATGACATCGTGGACGATCTGGACAACGCGCTTGGCCAGTTCCCCGCGGCCCAGAGCGCCTGAGCACAAGGCTATCGCGATGCATGACACCACCTGCCATCTGAAGGTCATCGAACAGCGGCTGCTATGGCTGTCGCACTGGATGATCCATCACGCCAATCATATCCGCCCCAAGGTGGACGGGATCAAGACAGGCGGGCATCAGGCGAGTTCCGCCTCGATGGTGTCGATCATGACTGCGCTGTATTTCAGCGCGCTGCGGCCCGAGGATCGGGTCGCGGTCAAACCCCATGCTGGGCCGGTGTTTCATGCGATGCAATATCTGATGGGCCATCTGGATCTGGAGCGGATGCAGGCCTTTCGCGGCTGGGGTGGGGTGCAAAGCTATCCCTCGCGCACAAAGGACGTGGATGATGTGGATTTCTCGACCGGGTCAGTGGGGCTGGGGGTGGCGATCACCAGTTTCGCGTCGTTGGTGCAGGATTACATTGCCGCCAAGGACTGGGGCCGTGATGTGCCGCAGGGGCGCATGGTCGCGCTGGTGGGCGATGCGGAACTGGACGAGGGCAATATCTACGAGGCCCTGCAAGAGGGCTGGAAGAATGATCTGCGCAATTGCTGGTGGATCATCGACTATAACCGCCAGTCGCTGGACGGGATCGTGCGCGAGGGGCTGTTCGAGCGGGTCGAGAAGATCTTTGACGCCTTTGGCTGGGATGTCGTGCGCATCAAGCATGGCGCGTTGCAGCGTGCGGCGTTCGACGAACCGGGGGGCAGCGCCTTGCGCGACTGGATCGATAGCTGCCCCAATGCCGAATATTCCGCGCTGACCTATCGGGGCGGGGCGGTCTGGCGGCAGCGCCTGATGGATGATCTGGGCGATCAGGGCGATGTCACCGCGCTGATCGAGCGGCGCTCGGACGCGGAACTTGCGGCGCTGATGGAGAATCTGGGCGGCAATTGCGTGGAAACCATGGCCGAGACCTTTGCCGCCATCGACCATGACCGCCCCACCTGCTTTCTGGCCTATACGATCAAGGGCTGGGGCACGCC